>CAYVDS010000004.1:43409-69642 GCA_964450145.1 uncultured bacterium | reverse complement strand
GGTCAAAGAGCATCCGATAAGAGCGCTTGAAGACTTGGAAGCCCACAGATTCCCTGATGCTGACGTCGACGCGCGGTACGAAGCGGTCGAGATGGTGTTGCCCTACGCGGGCGACCGATATGTGCTCGGATACATCGGCCAGGGGCTCTTCGAGCAACTCCATTTCCTTCACGGATTCACCGAGACGCTTACCGACCTTTACCTGAACCCGCCGCTCATCGAGCGCCTGCTGGACATCATCCTCGAATTCAGAATCGGTCTCATCCGCAAGTACCACAAGCGGTTTCCGGGCAAAATCCACGGCGTGACCATGACCGACGACTGGGGAACGCAGAACGCGCTGTTTATCAGCGTGCCCATGTGGCGGCAATTCTTCGGACCGCGTTACGAGAGGCTTTTCAATGCGGCGCACGAGGCCGGCATGCACTTCTGGCTGCACTCGTGCGGCCGCGTGAACGACGTGATCCCGGAGTTCATCGAACTCGGGCTGGATGTCATCAACCTGCAGCAGCCACGCGCGCTCGGCATCGAGGAGATCGGCCGGCGCTTCCGCGGGAGAATCTGCTTCGAGTCGCTCGTGGATATACAGGCGACGCTCCCCGGCGGCACGCGCGACGAAATCGAGCAAGAGGCGAAGCTGCTGCTCGAACACTGGGCGACTCCCGACGGCGGCTTCATCCTCAGCGATTATGACGATTCGGCTGCGATACAGGTGTCGCCGCAGCAGAAAGAGATAATGTTCGAAGCGTTCAAACGATACGGAAGGTTCGATGTTCACACTGCCTGAAGCGCTCGAGATAGATTTCAGCGTCAGCGCCGACGACCTCCTGGGGCCACTCGGCTACGGCGAGGGCGCGTCCGTCGATCCCTCGTTAAAAGAGCAACTGCTGGCCGAGGCGAGCCGGTGCGAACAGATGATGCGCGGCAAGGCGATATATGCGTGCGTCAAGCTCGAGCGCCGGACGGATTCGCAGGCCATCGAGGCTGGCGGCATTGTAATCGAGGACGAGACGCTCGCGCGCAGCCTCGACGGCGCGCGGTCCCTCGCGGTGGCCGTGTGCACCGTCGGCGCCGAAATAGACGCACGCATCGAAAGCCACTTCGGCGCGGGCGATTTTTTGAACGGCATGGTGGCGGACGTGGTCGCAAACCGCGCGGCGGAGGACGTGGCGGAGCGATGCGCGGCGCTCATTTGCTGGAAAGCTCGAGGTCTTGGCCTGGCGCCGGGGAGGCGCATGAGCCCGGGCTACCGGGAGTGGGACGTGAGCGGCCAGCGAGCGGTCTTCGCGCTGCTCGACCCAGCACCCATCGGCGTGTCGTTGAACGAGCACTGCATGATGCGCCCGAAGAAGTCGGTCTCGTTCGTGATCCCGCTCGTCGAGAAGACCGGGGACATGATGCCTCATGCCCACGAGAAAATCGGGGACATGATGCCGCATCGTGTCCCCGATTTTCTCGATATGGAGCCACCCTGCCACGGCTGCAGCTTCAAGAACTGCGCCTACCGGAGGAAGTGACCGATTTTGGATTTCAGATTTGGGATTGGAAAAGAAAAAGAAGAAGCGTCTGGAACACGAATTACGCGAATTACACGAAGGAGTAGCTTCTTTCTTATCATTCCCGCGAAAGCGGGAATCCATGTAATGACAATGAGTTACGTAAATGTATCCATGAAAATCACGCCGAGATTCAAAGATACTGACGGTTAGTAATGCAGATTTTGGGATAGAGAAGGAGATTTTCCCTTTTTCTCATTGGTTGTTTCTTTGCGCACTCTGCGCCTCTACGGTGAAGAAAGCCGTTTTCCACAGTAGCGACCGGAGTAAACCGAAAACTCTAGTTGATTGATAAGGATTCATATGGACATACTGCAAGAACTGAGTTCCGGGAAGACGCTCGTGTTTGACGGCGCGATGGGCACCATGCTGCAAGCGCGGGGCCTTTCCCTCGGCGAATGTCCGGAGGAATGGAACGCCTCGCATCCGGACGTCGTGCAACAGATTCACCGCTCGTATTTCGAGGCAGGCTGCGACATCGTCGAGACGAACTCCTTCGGCGGCAGCCGCCTCAAGCTTGCGCGCTACGGCCTCGCCGAGAGAACGCGCGAACTGAACCGCAAGGCGGTCGAGAACGCCCGGGGCGCCGCCCCGGCGGGGCGAACGCATTACGTCGCCGGCTCGGTCGGTCCCGCGGGCGAGTTCATCGAGCCCTATGGCGCGCTCGCGTACGGCGACGCCGTCGAAGTATTCCGCGAGCAAGTGAAAGCGCTCGAAGAAGGCGGCGCCTCCATCATATGCGTTGAGACGATGTCGGACCTTAGCGAAGCGCGGGCGGCCATCGAGGCCGCGAAGACAAGCACAAAATGCGTCGTCTTCGCGTCGATGACGTTCAGCCAGGGGAAGCACGGCTACCGCACGATGATGGGCGTCGATCCGGTCACGGCGGCGAAATCCCTCGAAGAGTACGGGGCCGACGTCATCGGGGCTAACTGCGGAGCTGGTCCGGAGGGCATGACGGAAATCCTGAAAGAAATGTCGGGTGCGACGTCGCGGTTCCTCTTCGCCAAACCCAATGCCGGCCTGCCAAAGCTCGAGGGCGATAAGACCGTCTACCCCGAGACGCCCGATGAAATGGCGGTGAAGATGCTTCCTCTGCTTGCGCTCGGCGCGCGAATCCTGGGCGGCTGCTGTGGAACGACGCCGGAGCACCTGCGCGAAATCGCGAAGAAAATGAAGACCGAGACGGATCATTAACCGCAGAGGACGCGGAGGGCACAGTGCGGCGGAGCCGCAACCAAACGAAGGAGAGAACAGGAAACGAGGAATCCAGAGATTTCGCAGATTCGCGCAGATTTAGGAAAAAGAAGAAGAAAAGGATTTGATGCCACGGGGAGCATGGGGAAATCCCCCTTCGTCCCCCTTTGCAAAGGGGGAAAGAGGGGGATTTGAGAAAAGAGAAGAACTAACCATAACGCCAAGGCACGAAGAAAAAGAGGCATAGCGGATTTCACTGATTACACGAATTTCGGAAAAGAAGAGGCATTGTCAACGATGGATTGACTCTGCGTTCTTTGTGCGCTTTGCGCCTCGGGCCTGCGGCCCTTTGCGGTGAAAAAAGCTGCACCGGAACGAGACAAATAATGAGTGCGCTTGATGATGGAAGAGCCTGAAGAGATACTTTCTCCCAGCCGGATTGAGCGCGTGCTCGAGCTCGCGTCCGCGTACAATACGCCTTTGTTCATCACCGCCGAGGCGCGCGGGAAAACGTATCGGTACAAGAGCCGGATGCTCGAGGTGAAGAAAACCGGCGACGCTCATACGCTTGTCATTGACCATCCCGTTACGGACGGACCCGCGATAGCGCTCATCCCGAACATTTCGATTTCTGTTTTCTTCGCTATCAATAATGAACGGTTTTTGTTTGAGGCGAACGCGCACAGGAAAACCGTCTTCACGCTCGCGGGACATCGCAAGGTTCCGGCGCTCGAAATCACGTATCCGAACACAATCAAGAGCGGCCAAAGACGCGCATACTACAGGGTGCCGATCCCCATCGGGAAACCCATCTCGGTCGAGGTCGGCTCGCTCGGCGGTATAAACGAGTGGCTCGCGCAGGAGCCCGGCGCATGGAACTTCCCGACACGTGTCCGCTTTGAAGGGCGCATCCTGAATATAAGCGTCGGCGGAATGCTGTTGGCGATCAAGGAAGGAGCGCGCAGCGTCCCGCGCGTGGGCACAAAGCTCGGGCTTCGGTTCAGCCTCGCGCCGGACGAGACGCCCGTCGTACTCAAGGGGATCGTCAGGCGCAGGGAAAAGCGGGATTCCGTAAACGTGGACGCGATCGCGATCGAGTTCATCGACACTACCGAGAAATTCGAATACAAACTCGCCGTCAACCGATTATACCGGTACGTGGCCGAGCGACAGCGCGAGACCATTAAGTCGGAAACGAAATAGAAAAGAATCACCACAAACCCGCCATGAAGACCTCGCAGTTTGGATTTTAGATCGCTGCCGTCCAAGAAGAAGAAGCTGAACCGCAGAGGGCGCAGAGGTGCTCAGAGGAAGATCTCGTCGTGATTTTTATGGCCACATGTGGATAATTCTTGTCATTCAATGGATTCCCGCCTTCGCCGGAATGACATTGAAGAGGCTGTATTCGTGTGATTCGTTCTATTCGTGACATTCGTGATCCCAGCTTCTTCTTTTCTATTCGTGACATTTGCTTCTCCATTTGTAACATTCGTGTTCCCATGGTTTCTTCTTCTTTCTTGGTTGCGTCTACGCCGCGTTGCGTCCTCGGCGTCCCCGGCGGTTAACTTTTGATGTAGAGCCCGCAGTTGACGTTTCTTTGAACCACCGGTATAATTGCCTCGTTTTCCTAGCGCTAATGACTCGTTGAACTCCGCCAACGGCGGGAGGAGACACACCAGATGAAACAGTGGATAGAAAACCGCGCGGAAATAGAGGACATCCTCAAGGAAGCCGCGGTTGGCAGGCTCGGCATCGTTGCCGACGGCGAACCGTACATCGTTCCGCTCAACTTCGCATACAGTGACGGGCGCATCTTTTTCCATACGGGGGTCGAAGGACGCAAGATCGATGCGATCAGGAGCAACCCCCGCGTGTGTTTCGAGGTCGATGAGGTGCACGAAGTGGTCTTCAATCGCGAGCAGACCTGTTTCTCGACGGCGTACTATCACAGCGTCATCGCGTGGGGGACCGCCCGTTTCGTCGAGAGCGACGCCGAGAAAATGAAATGTCTGGAGATCATCATAAAGAAATACGCAGACGATAAGGCGTTTGCAGTACCGCCGGAACACTCCCTCGCGATTGTGAGTGTATGCGAGATACAGATAGACAAAATGACCGCAAAGGCGAATCTGCCCGACGCACAGGAGTAGGGGAACCGCGCGAAGCGCGCGGGGTCTCGGGTCTTGAGTCGCGGGTCAAGATAGGCGTTGTGAGAGAAACCTTGGACTCGCAGGCCATAGCCGCAAGAAAGGTCTTTTCTTTTCCAATCCAAAATCCAAAATCTAAAATCCGAAATTCCCGGAAGTGGAGGCATGATGTGCTGTTAGCTCAATTCGAAACGACTCCGTTCATGTCGAATTGCTTTATTCTCGGGTGCGAGCAGACGCGTGAGGCGGTGATCATCGACGCGGGCGAGTTCACCGCCGAGATAGACGACTATCGCCGCTCGAACTCGCTCACCATCAAATACATAATCCTCACGCATTCGCACGTCGACCACGCGGCAGATGTCGGCCAATTCAAGAAAGAGACAGGCGGCGAAATAGTCATCCACGAGGCCGAAGAGCCTCTCTACCTCAATCTAAAGGCGCAGGCGCGCATGTTCGGATTCGAGATCGATGCGCCACCCGCTCCGGACAGGCTCGTGCGGCACGGCGACGAACTGATTTTCGGGGCCGAGGAGCGGCTGGGCATTATCCATTGTCCGGGTCATTCGCCCGGCGGCATCTCCGTGCTGTGGGATAGCAACGTGTTTGTGGGCGACACTCTTTTCGCGGGCTCGATCGGGCGGACCGACCTGCCCGGGGGCGATTACCGGACATTGATCAACTCCATCAAGGACCGTTTGCTCCCTCTGGGCGATTCCATCCAGGCGCTCACGGGTCACGGGCCAGCCACAACATTAGGCGCCGAAAGGCTTTACAATCCGTTTCTGGCGTGAGCCCAAAATGGGCGCCCACGGCTGGGCGGTTAATGGGGGAAGAAACGCATAATTCGGGGACATGATGCCCCATCGTCAGCTTATTCGGGGATCCCGCCTCAGGCGGGACCGCAAGGTGTCCCCGAATACGGCGAAGCAACCGCTCTATTTCTTTGGCGTCTCTTCGCTTTTCAACTCGAGACTAGAAACTCAGAACTCGAAGCCACGCCAGCTTCAGGCAGTTCCTTTCGCCTTGCCCCTTTCGCCTTGCTTATAGGAGCATCCTACCCTAGTGGGCGGGGTTGACTGTGAAGAAAACGAGATGGTCGTCAGTATGAAATGGATTCCCGCCTTGGCGGGAATGACATAAAGTATTCGTTTTCTTTGGGTTTGACCAGGAACTAGGAACCATGAACCGGTTTCGTGGGAGCCGCTTCACGACGGGGTTTCCGCGCCTGTTAAGTACTAAAACCCTTGGAAATAGCCCGTTTTCCACACTGTGAACAGGTTATCCCCATATTTCTTGGGTGTTTCAGAGCCCTATCGCATGCAAACGGCCTGTTTTTCAGGGATTTCATGAGCATATTTCGACGAACCCCTTGGCACACGTGGCTTCCAGCAGCGTTGTAGTTATCGACAGGTTATCAACAAAAGACTTTTGGACTAGTTTAGTCCATTTCCCTTGCCCTTGGACGAGCTTTATGACGGTCCCCGTTATGTTATATAACTATCTCATTTCACTGATGTTACAAATTAAATCCCTCAATGTCCGAGACACGGACGAACTCCTCGTGGAGGCTTGGAACTTTTGAGATTATGGAAGAGAAACCGGCAAGTTATCCACACACGAAGAAAGGTTGTGGTCAAGAGTTGTTGGAGGAGCCCGAAGTGATCCGGTCCATGTCGCTCATGAACGGCCGCAGGTTCGCAGGAACGATGACCGTGCCGTCGGCCTGCTGGAAATTCTCGAGGATGGCGACAACCGTCCGACCAATGGCAAGGCCTGAGCCGTTCAGCGTATGCACGAAGCGGGGTTTGCCGCCTTTCGAGCGATAGCGGATATTGGCGCGGCGAGCCTGATACTCCTCGAAATTGCTGCATGAAGAAATTTCTCGATACATATTCTGCGAGGGTATCCACGCCTCGATATCGTAGCATTTTGCCGCCGCGTCACCGATGTCCGCGGTGCAGAGCGCCACGACACGGTACGGGATTTCGAGCAACTGCAGCACCTCTTCCGCATCGCGAGTCAACTTTTCGTGCTCCTCATACGACTCCTCCGGGCGAGAGAACTTCACCAGCTCGACCTTATTAAACTGATGCACCCGGATCATCCCGCGCGTATCCTTGCCATACGAGCCCGCTTCGCGCCTGAAACACGGAGTGTATGCGGCGAACTTGATGGGCAGGCGCGCCTCATCAAGAATTTCGTCGCGATAGATGTTCGTCACGGGCACCTCGGCGGTCGGCACGAGCACATACTCGTCCGGCTGACATACGAAATAATCGCCGGCGAATTTCGGGAACTGTCCTGTTCCGACCATGCTCTCCGGATTCACCATAAACGGAGGCAGCACTTCGGTATATCCGTGTTTCTTCGTGTGCAGATCGAGCATGAAGTTGATGAGCGCTCGTTCCAGAAGTGCGCCAGCCCCATAGCTCAGCGTGAAGCGCGCGCCGGCTATCTTCGCCGCCCTCTCAAAATCGAAAATTCCCAGCTTCTCGCCGATGTCGGCATGCGAGAGGGGTTCAAAATCGAACTCCGGCGGGATACCCCAGCGCCGCACTTCAACATTGTCCGCCGCGCTGTCACCCAACGGAACCGATGAATGCGGGATATTCGGGATCGTGAGCCACCGGCTGCGGATATTATCATCCATCTGCTTGAGTTCGACCTCGAGCGCGCCTATCTGCTCGCCCACCGTCCGCATCTCCTCTATCAATTCGGCGGCGTCCTGACCCGACTTCTTCAGGCGGGCGATCTTTTCCGACGCCTCGTTCCGCTTCTTCCTGAGCTCGTCCGCCCTGAAAACCACCTCGCGTCTCCCGGCGTCCAGCTTCAACAGCGAGTCGAGGTCGGCCCGGCTCTTCCTCGCCTCAAGCGCCTTCCTGACAACGTCTGGACTCTCACGCAACAGCTTCAGGTCGATCATCTTTCGGCCTTTCTATCTCCCAAGCAGCCTTGCGATGAGCGCGTCACGCTCATCCGGCGAAAAATACTCGATCTCAATCCTTCCCCGCTTCCCCGAGTCGCGAATTCGAACCTTCGCCCCCAGCGCGCGCTGCAGGTTTTCCTCTACGGAGCGTACATTCGGGTCTCTTTCAAGCGGCCGTGCGGAACGCGCATATCCATGTCCCTTAACCAACTTCTCAACCTGCCGGACCGACAGCCCCTCCTTCACCACCCGCTCACCCAGCGAAACCTGCGCCGCCGCACTCTCAAGAGCAAGCAGCGCTCGCGCATGCCCCATCGAGAGTGTTCCACGTGAAACATGCGCCTGAATCTCGGCGGGTAGCCCGAGGAGTCGAATCGTATTCGCGATCGTAGAGCGGTCTTTTCCAATATACAAAGCGAGAGCATCCTGGGTGAGTTGATACTCATCGACAAGCGACTTGTACGCATTTGCCTCTTCAATCGGATTGAGGTCTTGCCGCTGCAGATTCTCCACAAGGGCGATCTTGAGCATTTCCTCGTTGCTCGCATCGCGGATGATCGCAGGGATGCTCCTCATATCGGCCAGCCTCGCCGCCCGCCAGCGGCGTTCGCCCGCGATTATCTGGTATTTCGACCCCGCCTTGCGCACGATGATGGGCTGCAAAACGCCATTGGCTCTAATGGACGACACCAGTCCGGTGAGCTTTTCCTGGTCGAAATCCTCGCGCGGCTGGAGCGGATTCGGCTCGATCTCGTCGAGCGGAATACGGTCCCACGAAGCGGCGTCGTACCGCGCAAACTCCTCGGGTTCGCCGATGAGCGCCTTCAGTCCTCTACCGAGAGCCTTCTTCTCCACCATTCATCACTTCCTTTGCGAGGTTGATGTACGCGAGCGCGCCGGCGCACGCGATGTCATAGAACACGATCGGTTTACCGAAACTCGGCGCTTCGCTCAGCCTGATGTTCCTCGGGATGACAGTCTGATACACCTTTTCCGCGAAATAGTTACGCACTTCTGTTTCAACCTGATGCGAGAGATTCGTGCGGCTGTCGAACATCGTGAGGACTATTCCCTCGATCTCTAGATGCGGATTATATCCCGCCCGAATGAGTTTGATCGTATCGAGCAGTTGCTCCAGCCCCTCAAGGGCGTAGTACTCGCACTGGAGCGGAATCAGCACCGACCGCGCCGCCACCAAAGCGTTCACCGTCAACAGTCCCAGCGATGGAGGACAATCGATCAAGACCACCTCATACCGCTGGTCGTCCGACAACATGAGTGGGGCAATAACAGACGCGAGCGCCCTCCTCAGCCTCTGCTCCCGACTTTCCAGTTGCAGCAGCTCCACCTGCGCCCCCGCCAGATTTACGCCCGAGGGGATCATGTCGAGCCATGGCACAACCGCCCGGATCACCACCTGCTCGAAAGGGGCATCCGATACGAGGAAATCGTAAATCGTTGGCCGGTCGGCTTTCCGGTCGAGACCGAAACCGCTTGTCGCGTTCGCCTGCGGATCCATATCGACGAGCAGAGTCCTTTTTTCCGCGGCGGCAAGGCATGCCGCAAGATTCACGGCTGTGGTTGTCTTGCCGACTCCGCCCTTTTGATTAGCGACAGCGATAATGCGAGACATATTGATTTTGGATTTTGGATTTTGGATTTTGGATTGACAAAGAAGCAGAAACCCAGTCGATCAGCCACGAGAAACACAGACACCCGGACAAAACACGAATGATAAAGAAAAACGAATGCATTTTCGGACATACCAAATCATTCGTGCCATTCATTGCCATTCGTTTCATTCGTGATCCCTGACCTTCTGTGCTTCCTTGCGTCCTTTCCGGCTAAGCGTATTCATCGAATTCTAGGATTTTCTCCTCAAAAAGTCAATGAAAATAATGGCGAAGCGCTGCGGAAGCAGCAGGCTCGTTTCGTTCCACGTGAAACATCGGGAAGTATTCATAAACATATATTACTTTTAATAAATATAGTCGCCGTCATTCGATTTCAAAATAGTTGAGTCGTGCCGCCGTGGTCCAAAACAGCTTCTTTCACCGCGGCTTCGCTGCGCTGAGTTCATCTGTGGCTAAGAGCCTATTCTTCTTCCAGAACGATGAAATCCGTTGGTTCCCGGTGTTTCTTCCTTTTGTTGGCTGCGGCTATGCCGCGTTGGGGTTGTCCGCGTTCATTCCCGTGTTTCGCGGGATTTCACGTCGCTCTTTCTTTTTTGGCTGCGACCATGCCCCGGTGCGCGCTCCTGAGTCGGGCTCACTTTCCGCACCCCGATCAAGCGCCGTTCACCCGCCAGTCCGGTGAGTCTGTAAGTATGTGTCACCTCAATTTTTGCGCCTAACGCCTCTGCAACTTCCCGAAATGCGTCCATCGCGCTCGTGGAAGAGCCGCCCAAGCCGTCATTGCTAGCGAAGGGCCGCAGGCCAGAGCGAAGCAATCCCTCTGTTTCTTTGTCTTCTCTTCCCTTTTCAACTCGAGACTCGAAACTCGGAACCCGAAACTCCGTCTTTTTGGGGCGGTTCCCTTTCGTCTTGTTCTTTTCGTCTTTCGCCTCCCTTGCGAGGGCGCCGGTTTGGGCGATGAAGAAGCCGCCAATTTTCACAAACGGCAGGGCAAGGGCACATGCGGCCGCGGGCTGCGTGACCGCCCGGCAGAACGCGAGGTCGAACGATTCCGTCATCTCCGGCCTTTGCGCAAGATCCTCGGCGCGGCCCCGTATCACATCGATTTTCTCGATGCCCGCCTCCCGCACGGCCGCCTTCAGGAAAGCTATCTTTTTTGTGCTTGAGTCGATAAGCGTGATCCTCCACTGAGGATACCCTATTTTGACAATTATTCCGGGGAATCCGCCGCCCGAACCGATGTCGACCGCCGAGATGTCGGCTCTCGCCGCCGCCCGCGCCGCGACCAGCGCCTGCGCGAAGCGCGCCGCCACAAGCGAGTCGGCGAAGAGCTCGACTGCTGCGCGACGCGGCTCGACGCTGCCGACGAGTCTCACGCGAGGGTTCCATTTGCGGAGCATTCCGTAGTGCAGAGAAAGGGCGTCGCGCGCATCCGCTGTAACGGCGACGCCATGTCGTTTCGCTTCGCTCAAAAGCGCGGCGCAGAATTCTTCTTCGTCCGTTTTCATGATTCGGCAATTGTATCACGATCTTCGGGAACTCTCAAAAGCACCCGATGCTGCGAAGTAGCGCGGCATAGTCGTAATCAAAGGAAAAAAGAAAAAGAAAAAGTGATGACGAATCCACAGATTTCGCCGAATCTCGCTGATTCTGAGAGAAGCAGAAACGACAAATCCACGAAGCCGTACGAAGGGACGCGTAAGACCATCAAGAAGAAGAGGGAATGACACTCTGATTTTGCCCATTTCGTCTTCTCTCGTTTGGCGCTTGCAACGGCTGACGCGCATACTGAGAAGGTGGCGTATTTCCATTTTGAATAAGGAGGAGCGGCCATGTGGAAGAAGATTGCGATCGCACAACTCATTCTCATCGTCGCGCTCGTCGCGTTTATCGCCGGGAAAGAGGCGCGGGCTCTCGTGCCGGCCACGGCGACCGAATTCGTGACGTGGAACCAGCAGGGCGACGTGGTGCACATCTGGGGTTACTATTCGGACAAGAAGCAGTGGACGGTGTCGCGGATCGATTTCGCTTCGGCCAGTTACGTCGAGAAAGACATCTCCGTCAAGCCGGGCTTTAAATACTGAATGGAATAGTGCTAACGCGCGGGGGAAACGGGCGGGGAACTGTAGATTCTTCGCTTCGCTCAGAATGATATGTCCTGCCGCACTCATCCTATGAACGGCTTGTTGCCCAAATGTTTCGGTCAGAAGAAGAATGGATCCCCGCCTTCACGGGAATGATAAAAACCAAAGAGTTCCACG
Source organism: uncultured bacterium (assembly GCA_964450145.1). Taxonomy (GTDB): domain Bacteria; phylum Abyssobacteria; class SURF-5; order SURF-5; family SURF-5; genus JACRIR01. The sequence continues at coordinate 57,918 of CAYVDS010000004.1, read as the reverse complement.
AATATCGTGCTCCATCGCGCCAAAAATTCATCGCAATTGGTTTGGGCAACACGCCGTGAAGTCTAAGCTATGTTCCTTTGGAATCGCTGGATGGGGAGGAAAGATCCCCTTTTCCCCTTTTAACCCTTTCCCCCTTCCTCATGGTTCTTCCCTTTCGCATTGCTCCTTTCGTCGTCCCCTTTTTCACAGGAGGTGATACATCGTTATCTTCCGCCACAGCGTGGTGCGGGAAATTCCGAGGTCTTGAGCAGCGAGCGAGCGGTTCCCGTTGTGGCGGCGCAAGGCGTCGAGGATGGCCGCCTTCTCGGCCTCGAACGATCTTATCTGGAGCGTATCGGCTTGCGGTTTCTCATCCGTCCGTTTCGCGCGGGCGAGCACGTGGACCGGCAGGTCGGCGGGCGTGATGAGCGGCTCGCGGGCCATGGCGATCGCATGTTCGATAGCGTTTTCGAGCTCGCGGATATTGCCCGGCCACGAATAATCGCGCAGGGCCTGTTGCGCCGCATGATCGAGCCCGCTCAGCGGACGTTTTATTCTCCTTCGGTGTTTCTTGATGAAATGCTCGGCGAGCGGGAGGATATCTTCGGTCCGTTCGCGCAACGGGGGAATGACGAATGGAATGACGGCGATGCGATAGTACAGGTCGTGCCGGAAATGTCCGTGCTCGACCAGGTCTTTCAGGTCCCGGTTGGTGGCGGCCACGACCCTGACGTCGACCGGGTGCGAGCGGTCGCCGCCGACCGGTCTGATCTCTTTTTCCTGAAGCGCGCGCAGCAGCTTCACCTGCAAGGGGCCGCTGAGGTCCCCCACCTCGTCGAGAAAAAGCGTCCCGCCCTGCGCCTCGCGAAACAGTCCCGGACGGTCCGATATCGCGCCGGTGAACGCGCCTTTGACGTGCCCGAACAACTCCGACTCGAGAAGCGCCTCGGGAAGCGCCCCGCAGTTCAGCGCCACGAACGGCTTATCCCTGCGGGCGCTCTGTGCGTGGATCGCGCGCGCGGCCAGTTCTTTGCCGACGCCGGTCTCCCCGAGGATCAAGACGGTCGAATCCACCTCGGCGCACCGGATGACTAGATCGAAGACTTTCTCCATCTCGCGGCTCACGCCGACTATCTCCGACCTCAAGACTCCGCGCCGCATCTCTCGCCTCACCCTGGCAAGCTCCTGTTCTCGCTCGCCAAGGCGGACACGGTCGGTGATATCCTTGAGAATCTCGACGAACGCAAACGGTGTGCCCTCGTCGTCGCGGATCGCCTCGACGACGCCTGCGAACGTCCGCTCGTCGCCGTCCGTCCGCAGCGTGAACTCCCCCTCGCGACCCGAGGCCAGCGGAAGGAGCGGCTTCGAGCCTGCGCCGCGAATCTGCCGGCCGTGCGGGTTGCTGAGCAAAAGATTGCCATCGAGGTCGAAGATGGTCACGCAATCGCCGATCCCGAACAAGATCGCCTCAAGCTTCCGCTTTTCTTTCTCGATCGTCTCACGGCTTTCGAGCAGCGCGCGATTGGCCGATTCGAGCTCGGCCTGTGTTCTTTTCTGCTCGCGGATGTCCGTTATCATGACGTTAATGGAGTCAGGGCGGCCCTCGCTGTCGCGGTTGATGAACGAGTTGTACAGGACGGGAATTCTCTCGCCTCTCGCCGTCGGCAGGAGGAACTCGAACTGATATGCCCCCTGTTTCTGGAGCGGGAGCGCGATCTCGCGCAGCCGCGCGAACTCGGCGGCGCTGTAGAACTCGCGGTTGTTGTGGCCCACGATTTGGTCGCGCCTGGCGCCGACCATCTCGAGGAGAGTCTCGTTCACATCGAGGATATTTTCGTCCATATCCTGAAGCGTGTACCCGATATTCAGCGAGTCGAGTAGGGCCCGATACTGCCCCTGCCGACTCGGCGCGGTGTGAGCATTCTGTGAATCATTCATGTCGTTGGTATCCCCTTCGAAAAGTGCATTGTCTTTTGTCATTCCCGCGCAGGCAGGAACCACGTCCGTCTGTACCCGATCTTCGTTGCGTTGCAACGCTGTTACAACATCATGATTCTATCCTGAAACGTCAGCCGCTGTCAACCGGCGAGCGCGAATCATTCGGAACATAAGTTTCTACAAGGTTTTATACATAATGAAGAGTGATTGGCTCACTGATTGCATTGCATATACATAAACGGGTTATAGACACATCCAAACACAATGAAAGGAGACCAGCATGAAATCAGGAGTCCATTGGCCCAACATCCCTTATGAGGAATACCGAAAAAGAGTGGACCGCGCGAAGCAATGCCTCGCGGAACACAAGATCGACGCGATGGTTCTGTTTTCGCCTTACAACTGGTGGTATTATGGCGGGTTCACGGATGCCGCTCAGATGCACAATGCGATTTGGCGCACCATTTTGATCGTCAGTCAGGAACGTGACCCGGTGGCCGTGGCGGACATGAATTTTGTCTGGGAGCTCGGGCATACATCATGGGTCGAGGATGTCAAGCTCCACAGCGGCGCGACGCATCCGTTTGTTCTGGCGATAAGGTCAAATGAGGACTTCTATAAGCTTCTGTTCGATACCCTTAAAGAACTCGGCGTCGCCGATAAGACGCTTGGATTTGAAACCGGCGCGGATATCAACACATATCTCTCCGTTGACGAATACGAAATGATAAAGGCCGCTCTGCCGAAAGCGAAGTTCGTGAGCGCCGATCCGGCCATCTGGGCTCAGCGAATGATCAAGACGCCGTATGAGCAGGAACTCATCCGCGAAGGGTGCAGGCGCGCGTGCCTGTGCGTTCGCGCGGCGTTCGACTCCATTCGCCCCGGCATCAGCGAGCGGGAAGTGCACCGGGAATTCTGGCGCAAAGCAGTCGAGCTGGACATGGTGGAATCTCCCCATCACGCGACATGGCTTTGTTTCACGAGCAATCCCGAGGAAACGCTCGGCGGCCACCGATGGATCACCGGAGCGGTCGATCGGATAATCAAGAAAGGCGACGTCGGCCACTGCGACTGCGGCCCGACGTATAAGATGTACCAACTTGATTTCCAGCGCGCCTTCTGCGTGGGAGACCCGCCGAAGAAACTGCGTCATTACTATGATGTCGGCAAAGAGGCTTTCTTGGAGACCGTGGCGGCGATGAAGCCGGGCGTGCGTCTGTGCGACCTTTTCGATACCTCCGTCAAAGCATTGAAGAAGAGAGATTATCCCGAGGGGCACACCATCGTCTTCATCGGCCATCAGGAAGGGCTTTCGAATCACGAGCCTCCTTGGGTCACTGCGAAGGAAGAGACGGCGTTACAGCCCGGCATGGTGGTGGCAATCGAGGTGGGCGCGTTCGACCCGCAGGGTGAATTCTTCGGGACAATGCCGGAGGACGTGTTGCTTGTCACCGAGTATGGCACGGAGAATTTGACGGCGCACTTGTCGCATGAACTGTACGTCGCAAAATAAGAGGGCGAAACGGGGAAAAGGTCAAAAGGGGAAAGGGGAAGATAGCAAAGAATGAGTATAGAACGAAAAGGTTTTCGGAACCATTAGGATTATCCTGATGACAGGATTCCTTTCTACTTTTCCCCGTTTAACCTTTTCCCCTTTTCCCCCGAGGCGAGCCAAAAACCATGCGTCATGCATCTCTTGGAGAACCCATGATGGAAAAACGATCTCTTGTCATTGATGTTCACTACCATTTCCTTCCGATAATTCCGGAGGATTTCATCGACCTGCTCACGGGTGAGATCGCGTACGGTCTGAAAAAGAGGGGCGAACAGCCCGATCAGGAAACTCTGCGCCGGCTGGCGCGAGAGACGTTGGTCGATCCGGACGGCACACTCGCGCTGGAACGCGACAAACGCCTCGGCGTGGACGCGACCTGCGTCAATATCACGGATTTCCCTGTTCCGGGTGTCGACGCCGAACTTGTCCTGCGCTCCAACAAAGTCGCCGCCGACCTCGCGCGCAGGAATCCCGGGAAAATCTTTGCGTTCGCCGGAGTTGACCCGCGCCGTCCGGCGGCGGCCGAGATTGCAAAGACATGCCTCGAGAATTACGGAATGATCGGGATCAAATGGCATCCGGACTTCGGTTTTGACCCGACGGCTCCGGAGGCGTATGAGGTTTTGAAAGTTCTTGATAAGAACAACGGGATTCTGCTGACCCATACGGGTTATTTGCCGGGTGGCCGCTGCAAATACACGAGCCTCTCGCAGATTTGCGACATCCTAGTCGATTTTCCCGACCTGCGGGTGATCGCGGCCCATATGGGGAAGACGGCGTGGCAGGAATGGGCCGGACTCGCCCACGATTTCTCGAATCTCTACGGCGACCTCGCGGTCTGGAACCGGTACGCCGACCGCAACTATGATTTCTTCTGCCGCCAACTCCGCGAGCTGACGTTCTATGCGGGAGTCGAGAAAGTGCTCTGGGGCACGGACGACCCCTTCGAGAACCACACGGTCCCGACCGCCAACTTTATCAAGACGCTGCGAGACCTTCCCGAGAAATCGCCGAAGGGCTACGAGTTCTCGAAGGAGGAGGTCGACTTGATGTTGGGCGGCAACGCGGCAAGGCTATTGGGAATTGGGTAGGGTGAGGGGGAAGAAAATGGATTCAGATTTCTCCCGAAGAGAGATTGGTGTATCTCATCATTATGGCGGGCAGCGGGAACAGAATTCTTTACAGCCTTCACAAGAACTCTGACGCCGTGACCAGGCGTCGAATCGTTGCCGCTATGGCGGAGGGCATGCGCGAACTGGAACCGGTCATGGACGCTTACGGCCTCGAGCGGAACCCCGAGGGGGTGGCGCGCGCGATGGTGTTGAGCGAAGATCTCATCGGCTGCGAACCGAAAGGAAATCTCGAATCCGTGACAGCAGACGAAGCCGTTCGAAAAGTGACGTCGTGTCCCTGGGCATCCAGCTATCCGGACGACGGCGGCGCCTGCAGGCTTGTGATGGCGGCAATGGAAGAGGGTGTCGGAGAGAAGTACGGGCTGGAAATCCGTTGCGAGCAAACCATGGCTGAAGGCGCTGACCACTGCATCTGGAAAGTGCGCAGGAAAACAAAGAGCGGCCGGTAGGGAGAATGTCCTGTAATTCGGTAGGTGCGAATTTATTCGCAGACGAAATGCCAAATGAACCCAAAATGCTATGCGAATAAATTCGCACCTACAGAATCCAACCTGCTTCATCAATTTGGGAGGATTTCGTGGGAGGTTTTGATATGACGCTTGTCTCACTGAACGATTATTTGGAGCGTTGCCGCAATGAAATCATGGAGCGATGTACCGGCTGTGGTAACTGCGTCGCACACTGCGAAATCCGGCCTTTTACGGCGCTCCGAAATACAGATCCGATGCAACTTGTCCGGGCAGTAACGCTATATCTCGAAACGGGCGAGTTCGACCAACTGGCGTATGATTTCGCTTTCCAATGCATCAATTGTCTCGAATGCACAACCCATTGTCCGGAGAGACTCGAAGCCAGCGCGCTGACCGTCCTCGCCAAAAACCGCTTCGTGAAGGACGGATACGATGCTCCGCCGCTGCTCAAGATTGCGCAGCCCTGCCAGTCCCATAGTTACCAGAACATCCTCGCCGCCATGCAGACCAAACCCGCCGACGTCTGGTGGCTGGAGAATGTGCCACGAGATGTAGAGCCTCATGAGGTCGTGCTCTTTCTCGGATGTCACGAAATGATCTTCCCGCATTCTATGGCGGCCACGAGAGACATTCTTGCCGCGCTCGAGTTGGATTTCGTTTCGGTGGGCGGCGGAAAGAATCTCTGCTGTGGAGCGGTGCACATGAATACCGCGGACCCGGCGACGGCCCATGACATGGGCAGGAATCTGGTCGAATCGCTGGAACGATTTAGGCCGAAGACGGTGATATTCACGTGCCCGACGTGCGTGTACATGATCCGGAAGACCGCCTCCGGCGAATCCGGCCTCTCACCTGTGAGATACGTGCATCTGTCGCAATTCCTTGCGGAACGGCTTCGCACGATTCCGCTTGTGAAACCATTGCGCGGACGCTTCACAATCCAGGACCCGTGTTTCACCGGACGCGGTCTCGGAGATTACGACAGCCCGCGACGGGTCATCTCCGCGATCAAGGGCGTCGAGTTGGTCGAGATGAAGCACAATCACGAACGCGCGCTGTGCTGCGGCGCCTCGGCGTTGGGGAATCCGGAAGTTGGGCGGCCGTTCATTCGGAATCGTTTGCAGGAGGCGCGTGATGCAGGCGCCGACACCGTCGTCAATCTTTGCGCAGGCTGCCAGCTTGCGTTTTTCAGATGCGAGAAAGAGTTCCGCCTCGAATCGAAAACGTTTTCGGAGGCAGTGGCTGAGGCAATGGGTATCGAGATTACGCAGGACAAAATGAAGTGTTTTCGAGATTTGGGCTCGCCGGATTTGATTCTGGAATCTGCGCGCGAGAGCTTGAACGCAAGCCCGTATGGAGCCGATGATGTCGGGCCGCTCCTTCCATTCTTGTTTTGAAGAAAAAGAGACGTTTGTAACCGCAGATGAACGCAGATAAACGCAGATTTGGAAAAGAAGAAGAAAAGGATTGTTAAACCACATGGAAGCACGGGACGGGGTAGCCGCAACCAAAAAAGAAGAAGAAACTGGGAATCCACAGATTGCGCAGATCTGCACAGATTCCGAGAAAAAGAAGAAGAAACGACATAATTCACGAAGGCGCACGAAGAAACACGAAGGAGGCAAAAGATTTTGAGGGAAAACGGGGAAAAGGAAAAGGTTATCCTCTGCGCCCTTTGCGTCTCTGCGGTGAAAAAAGCTGTTTTGGACAGCAGTGACAAAAATTCATAATTTTGACAGTGAGTAGTACGGATTGGCACGTATAGCGCAAAAGGAAGGGTTCATGTTCTGCTTGTGTCCTCATTCAAGGAGATTGGGACGATGTCAACCGAATTCTTGAAACCTTCATATTGCCGTATCGACGTTCACCAGCACATAGTGCCGGATGTGTTTCGCAGGCTCCTGAACAGCGTCGGGATTACAGGTGGCGCAGGGGAGGAGTTCGCAGCATGGGATGAGCAGACAACGTTGGGCGTTATGGATGAGCATGGGATACAAACATCCGTGGTCTCGTATGTTCTCTCCGGTATCGACATCAAGGACTTTGATTTCTTTCGCAAGCTGTGCCGCGAATGCAACGACTACACGGCGGAATTGATCGCAAAATATCCGGGCAGATTCGGTGGCTTTGCGCTGCTGCCGCTTCCGGATGTTGAGGGGGCGCTTGATGAAATCAGATACGCTCTCGATGTTCTCAAGCTCGACGGCGTCGGAATGCACAGCAACATGGGAGGTGTTTATCCGGGAGATCAGCGATTCGAGCCGGTGTTCGAAGACTTGAACCGGCGCAACGCCGTCGTGCATCTGCATCCGACCGACGTGCCGGGAGGTCGAGACTTTCGTCCCCAATGGCCGCCATACATCGTAGAGTTCATGTTCGAGACTACGCGCGCGGCGGCGAATCTGGTATATAGCGGAACGATGGAGCGACATCCGAATGTTTCGATCATACTCTCGCACGCGGGCGGGGCGATTCCGTATCTGGCGTGGCGCTTGTGGACGGGCGAATTCGTCATTCCTGGGCTTGGCGAGCGAGCGCCCGCAGGCGTGTTGGAGTATCTCAAGCGTTTCTATTACGACACCGCGATGGCCGCGAACCCCGGCGCATTTGCTTCGCTCACCGAACTTGTCGACCCATCGCGCATCCTTTTCGGAACCGACTATCCGTACATGCCTGATTACGCTATTGGGGAATTCACGAGGCAAACAGCGGAATATCCGGATTTCGACACGCAAGATAGGGCCAGCATTGAACGTGAGAATGCCTTGGAGCTTTTCCCGCGATTGAAAAAGAAACCGTGAACCACGGGGAGCACGGGGAGTCACAGGGAAAAGAAGAAGAAACATCTTTTGCCACAGATGCACACGGATAGACACAGAGGTGATCTCTGTGGCAAATGATGCTTGAGGAGGAGCGCCCCATATGATCGAAAAGAACTCACAGGGTATGGCGGATGTGGTCCTGAAAAACATAAGCACCCGCTGGAGCTGCAGGGTGTTCAGCGATGAAGCAGTTCCCAAGAGCACGGTCTCGATCCTGCTTGATGCGGCAAATTGCGCGCCTTCCCCGATGAACACGCAGCCGTGGGAGTTTGTGGTTCTTACAGGAGAACCATTGATGCGATTTCGCGAAAACGTGGGGGAATGGCTAAAGACGCCAGAACCGAAGGGCGAGCACGAGGTCAATCTCCTGCCGGAAGGGGACTATTGCACTTCGCTACCGAAGCGGCTCGCCGACCGCAAGAAGGAGCATCTGGAGCGAATGGCGAAACAGGCCGCAAGCGTCGGGATGTCGCTCAAAGAAGCTTATCCGTTTACATTCTATTGCTATAATGCGCCCGTTGTGATAATGGTTGTCGGCGATACGGTCAAACGCGATCGCCACGGCCTCGAAATACACCAGGCTCTTGCGGCAGCAATCCAAAACATCCTTCTCGCCGCGCACTCGATGGGATACGGCGCGTGCTGGATCGGCGACATCATGCGTTTCGGAAAGCGACTCCATGACCATCTCAGGCTGGATTCTATGAAAGAAGTCGTCGGCGCTGTCGCGCTGGGGCGCCCCGATATGGATTCACCGGTGAACCGGCAGAGAGTCCCGAAGAGAGCCCCGAAAGTCGAGTGGCGGGGATACTAGGACCGAATGATGGATATCCCCCCTGCCCCCCTTTTGTAAGGGGAGAAAGAGGAAGGGTGATTATTGAACCGCAAACCGTGAACTGTGAACCGTAGACCTGTTTTCTTGGGAGAGTGAATACCATGAACACGAAACATCGAATAAGCCGGAAGGCATTCATCGCGGGAACCGGCGCGACTCTTGTTCTCGCAAGCGGCGGGATGCTATGGCGGGCTGAGGGGGGAATCTTTACGGCGGAAGAAGGGCCTGCATACGAATTGTGGAAACAGCCGTGGCCGGAGAAGCCGGCGGCCAACGACCTTATGGGGATTGTGGGCGCGGCAACACTAGCTGCGAATCCGCATAACTCGCAGCCGTGGCTTTTCCGAATAGAGAAAGACAAGCTAGACCTTTTTGCCGACCGCTCGCGAAAACTCCAGGCGATTGACCCTGACGAGCGCGAGTTGATGCTTGGTCTCGGGTGCGCGCTCGAGAACCTTGCCCTGGCAGCGGAGGCACGCGGTTATAGGCCGGATATCACGCTTTTCCCGCAAGGACCGGAAGATGATCTGGTCGCCGGAGTTCTGTTGCAGAAAGCCGAGCCAAAGCCGAGTCCGCTTTATGAGATGATTCCTAAGCGCCGCACAAATCGCTCCAAGTTCTCCGGCAAACCAATTCCGGACAAAGACCTTGCGGATTTGTCCGAATTGAGTCAGGCCGACCCCGGTTTGCGACTGCATCTGTATGTCAAAGAGGGCGAACGCAAGCCAATCGGTGACCTCCTCATACGCGCGTGCGAGATTCAGGCAAAAGATGCGGCGCAGCATGGGGAAACAGCCTCATGGTTCAGGAAAAGCGACGAGGAAATTCAAAAGCATCGAGACGGAATAACGCTCGATGCCGGTGGAAGTCCCTATCTGATGCGAGTGATCGCGAAGCTTGTTATCTCAGACAAAATGATCCAAGGCCCCTCATTCGGCGAGGTCTTTGTGAAAAACACGAAGATGCAGGTGGAGTCAGCCTCCGCATTCGGAATGATTTCGGCAGAAACCAAGACCCACGAGACGTGTCTGCGCGCCGGCCGCTTGTTCCAGAAAATCCACCTGTGGGCCACAAGCCGGGGCATCGCCCTCCACCCTATGAACTACTTCCTCGAAAACCGGTCCGAGATGGAGGAAGAAGCCGCGGCGTTGACGGGTTCGTCCGGCCGCGCGGCGCTGATACCCTTCCGCCTTGGCTACGGGCGGGAGGTTCCGCATAGTCCGAGGAGAGCGGTGAAGGATGTCATCAAAAGCTGATGCTATTTTTCACCGCAAAGGCGCAAAGGAGAAAAGAAGAAGAAACGGGAACACGAATTTCACGAGTCGCGCAAGGCGCGGGACGAATTACACGAAGGAAGGCCATTAGGGGAACCGCCGATAAACGCAGGTTCACGCATCCTCTTCCCATTCTTTCCCCTCGCTCCCCGTTGGTTGAAAAAGGGCGTTTGCATCTGATTGCCTTTCTTAGCGGTGTGGTATAATATCCTCCGACCGGTTCGTAATTGAGAACTCGAGGATGGAATGACACTTCTGCGCTCGAGCACACGCCCCTGCATCTTGATCGCTCTCTTATTTGCCTGCTGCTTATCCCTTGAACGATATGGCAAATCCGTGGTGTTTGCAGAATCTCTCGCCAAGAGTTCCGCGCCGCTTTATGCACAAATGCCCGACGACAGTTCCCCTATTGTCGTTGAAGAAGGCCGCGGTCTTGGAGAGATTGTGGTTGGCGATTCGCGATGCACTAAAGAAAAGATTAGGTCGGTCATCGGTGCGCCCGATCGTGAAGACGAACATGCGCTCATTTATTACAAGAAATACGGGCTTGCTTTTATCATGGCTGTCGATGTTGACATGCTGATCCAGATTCAAATTATTGAAGGGTTCGGCGGCAAACTCAATTCGGGTATTTCTCTATCGTCCGGCCGGGACGAGGTCTTCAGAACATACGGGAGTCCACTTTCAGAGCAACCAGTCGAGGACTTTTCGCTCCCGGAGATCGATGAGAGAAAACTGTACCGGCGAGGGAATGACAGCATCATCGAATACTCAAGCCGCGGCGTAAGGTTTCATTTCGCGGGAGATCGGATTCGCGAGATTGTCATTGTAAGGAAGAACGGCGCGAGCGCCGTTCAACAGACTTCTTTTGTCGTGCGCCGGACAAATGATACGGAAGAAGCGCGGAAGGAGATGGAACGACTTCGAATCGCGTTCACAGATGATGAATTCCTGATGTGGGCGACTCAGAGTAACCCCGCTGTCGTAGAGTTGTTCCTCGTAGCCGGGATAAAACCGGACGTTCGAGATAGCCATCGGCGCACGGCTTTGATGCGCGCCGCCTCCGGCAATAACTCCGAGACCGTGCGGATACTGCTGGAAAGGGGCGCCCGTGTGAATGCTCGCGACGACAGAGGCAGAACTGCATTGAGCCACGCGGCAAAATCGGGTCGCGCCGAAATCGCAAGAGTCCTGATAGAACACGGCGCAAAGGTGGATGCGCGACCCAAGCCCGGCGGTTGGACGCCTCTTATGGAAGCGGCCTTCAGGGGTCATACAGAAACGATCGAGGTCTTGCTGGAAAATGGAGCAAGAGTCAACGCGAGGGATGGGGTCGGACAGACAGCCCTACACTTCGCCACGAATTACGGACATTCGGCGGCCTCACTCGTGCTGCTGAGTAAAGGAGCGCCGGTCAATGCGAGAGACATCTACGGCATTACCCCTCTTTACAATGCGGCAAGTGAGGGCTTGAATGACGCAGTAAGAGAATTGCTGAGTCGGGGCGCAAGGGTAAATCTAAGAACCGTTGAGGGGAGTACGGCGCTGAGGATTGCCAATACGAGAAGCCATTTGGGGCGTAGTGAAACAATCCGCTTGCTGGAAGCGGCGGGCGGGGACGAAGGAGTTTATGTTTCCCCTCGGTCGTTCCGAATGGCGAAGGGATTGATAATATACTTGCTTAGGCGTCTGCTTTTTGGAGTGTCCGGATTCGTCTCCTGCTACTGGTGTTGGTGGGGCCGTGTGACGCTATTGGGCGCAGTCTGCCTCTTTGTTCTATGGTGCGGGACCAGGATAGTTCAGCGGTATGGAAAAGATACCCAGATTGGGGGGGCTAATGGATAAACGCCTGTACTTTCATTCGCGTAATTCGTCCCATTTGTGAGATTCGTGATCCCGTTTCTTCTTCCTTCCCCTTTCGCCTTTGGCTTACTTCTCTTGCTCAAAACTCACTTGTACATACAATATTAATTGCCGACAAGGAAGAAAGAAAGCGGCGCTACAAGATTCTCACTAACAGCGGCTGCGTCGTTCAGAATCCGGACGGCTCGCTCGATGTCATGTCGCCCGAAAAAGCGGCCAGACGGCTAGCCTCAATGCATCCCGAAACCAGAGCCTTGTATGAGGAAGTTTAGCCGTGCTGCAGGAGGAAATGTGATGAAAGAGGAAAATAAGATCAGCCAAGCTTATGTTCGGATTGCCGAGAACGTCGACAGAGGAATAGTGGGCGCCCCCAGGGTAGGGGAGAATCTTTCGGATGCCTTTATCGCATACTTAGGAACCATATATACTTCGGAAGAAGCGGAACTGGTTCAATTTCTCAGTATGCCACCCACTTTTACGACTGCGGAAGAAGTGGCTGACGCCTCAGGTCAAGACGTCGAGAAAGTCAAAGAAACCCTTTATCCCCTGACACGGAAAGCCGCCATTCTTTACCTTGGTGACAGCTACTGCCTGCCTCAGATTAATGTCTTGGTGAACTTACACATGTTCTATCCGGACATCAAGCGGGAGGACCTCGAGGCCGCGAAGCTCTATCAACAGTTTTTCATTAAGGAAGGCTTCTATAAGTCCTATGAAATTTCTGTAGAAGGCACACCGTTTATGCGAGCTGTTCCGATTGATCAGGCCATTCATGCAGAAGAAAAGATCCTAACAGCCGAAGAAGCGCATGCTTTGATCCGAGAAGTTGAGACGGAGGACCTCGCGCTGGTTCCATGTCCCTGTCGTACGAGAACAGAGAAACTGGGGATTCGCGAGTGCAAGGACAAGAACCCCATAGGAACCTGCATCTTCATGGGGATGTTTGCGGTTCATTTCATGGACCTTGGATTGGGGAAAAAGGTTACCAAAGAACAAGCCATCAAGTACCTTGACGAGATGCAGGATTTGGGGTTGGTAGCCGCAACAGAAAATTTCACGGACGGAGTTCCCTCCGTCATATGCCTCTGTTGCGGTTGCTGTTGCTCTCAAGTCCGGGGTAGAACGCGCTGGGACAATCCCAGAGCCATTCTGCCGTCTAATTTCGTTCCCGAGGCGAGCGATGAATGCGCTCTTTGCGGGACGTGCGTTGACAGATGCTTCTTTGGCGCGCTTTCTCTAGATGAGGATAAGGGGCGAGCTGTAGTTGACCCTGAAAAATGTATCGGTTGCGGGGTATGTACCATCGCCTGTCCCACAAAGGCTCTGCAACTCCGACGATTCGAGCGGACAACTCCTTTCAAAACCCAGGAGGAGTTCTACGATACCATCACGCGCGAAAACCGAAAAAACCTTTAATGCTCGTCAGTACCTCCAGGGACGGAATTGGGCGACCGCAGTCCCCCCGCTTCCTCAGCCCGCTTTTCTTCAGTCCTTGGCAGTGGTAGCGTTTTCGGTAGACCGTCATTGGTGGCAGCAGGTCGCCGTCCGATGTCTTTGGCCGTGGCGCTATGGATAAGGTCTTAGGGGTCAAATAGAGTTCCTCGTGCTCCCGCGGTTGAAGACCTTCTTTGCGCTCTTTGCGCCTCCGGTCTGCGACCCTTTGTGGTTGAAGGATGTTCTTCCCCTTTCCCCGCTTCCCCTTTTGACCGTTTTCCGATTCTTCTTCAGTGTTGGATTCCAATCGCTTTTTCCGGCGAGAAATCGGGTGAGCGGAAGAAGTTGATGATGACGCGTTCGCTCTTTTCGACTTCTCTCGCGGCAGCGGCCACATCGGCTGCGATCTCATGCGGAATGATGGTGACTCCATGCTGGTCGGCATGAATCAGGTCACCCGGATGAACCGTAAGCCCACCGACCCTGACCGGCTTGCCGAATTCGACAATGTGTTCGTACGCATGGGACGGAATCACGTTTGAGGCGAAGAAATGGAATCCCATCGCGCGTGCCTCGTCGAGGTCGCGCACGCCTCCGTTGGTGACCACCCCGGCGCATCCGAGCGCTTTATGGATTGTGCCATTGACCTCGCCCCACAGCGAGCCTATGGCGGGTGGGCTATCGAGGTCCTGAATGACCATCACCCTCGGCGCGGGTATCGCGAGAATATGTTTCCACATCTCCTGATGCAGGTCTTTCTGGTCTTCAGGCGCAGGTCGGCTGGCGATCATTGTGCCGGTAGCGGCGTAGCCGACCATCGGGCCGAGTTCGGGGAAAATGCATTTTATCTCCGTGTTCATGAACCCTTCATTGCGGGGGCGAACGTTGAACGTCTCGATCGCGTTGCAGATTGTGGGCGTGGTGATTTTGCGAAGCTCATTGAGTTGCTCGATGGTTAGCGGAGCGGCCATGATAACTCCTTTCTTTATCCGCGGATTTCGCAGACGCCGTTCTGAGCGAAGGGCCGGAGGCCCGAGCGAAGAATCCTTACTCACCGCAAAGGCGCAAAGAGCGCAAAGGAGAGGACATCTCTAACAAGCCTCTTTGCGACGGAAGAATGTTATTCCGTTTCCCCGTTTAACCTTTTCCTCCCACTTCTTCATCTGCGGTTCCATCTTCCTTGCGTTTTTCCTCTATCTGCCTGAG
>CAYVDS010000004.1:22186-43399 GCA_964450145.1 uncultured bacterium | reverse complement strand
CGTGATGGGATATTTGATGAATATCACAACTCCGATGATCAGCAGCACGCTCGGGATTGGCCCGAACAGCAGCCGGATGCCGAGTAGCGCTTTGTCGGTCTGCTCGACGTTGGCGCCGTAGCCGACGCTTTCGAGCACTGCGCCGACGATAAGATATGCGCCGCCAATGGCGCTTTTCCTTATGAGCGTCCAAATGCCGTAGTAGGCGCCCTCGCGGCGCTCGCCCACCCTGAGCTGGTCCCATTCGATGATATCGGGCACAATTGAGCCTGCGATCAGCCAGAGGGCGATATTGAACGCGCCGGCCACGACCATGGAAATCCCGAAAATGATATAGTCGCCCGGCCTCAACAACAATATGAGCCATAGAAGCGCGCTGTAAACGAGCATGACCATGCTATAGGCTGCTTTCTTGCCCATGTGCCGAATCACTCGTATCCAGATCGGGATCGAAACGAAAACGCCGACGAAAAAAGCCCCGAAGAAATAGGGTTCGAGATTCTCCTTCTGGAACCAATACTTGATGAGATAACGAATGACTGTGATGGTCGTGTAATTAGAGACTGCGGTGAAGGAAGATGTAATCACAAGAAGAAGAAAGGGACGGTTTCGGAGCGTGGCCAACAGCGATTGCCAGACAGACAACGTGGATTTCTTTGCGACAAGCAGGTTTTCTCTTGTGCCCCAGTAAGTCGTCAGGGCCGCGCCGATAGCGATGGCTCCCACAAGCCCGCCGATAGAAGAGAACCCGTTTCGTTGGGTGGAGAATTTGGCTACCAGAATGACGGGCGCCATCGTGCCCAATATGTCTCCCAGCGTGGCGAAAATCTGCACAAACGCCGAAAGCCGCGTCCGTTCATCGTAGTCGAGCGTCAACTCCGGCGCGAGCGCCGAGTATGGAGTCTCCCATATTGTGCGAAACGTGAAGAAAAGAATGAACACAGCCCCGAAAAACCATGCAGTTCCTGCCGGGGACAGAGCGGGGGGCGGCGAGAAAATCAGATAGAAGAAGATCGCGGCAGGCACAGAACCCAAAAGAATGTAAGGCCTCCGCCTGCCCCATCTCCACGGTGTGGAGTCCGATATATATCCCATTGTCGGATCGGTGATGGCGTCCCACACTTGTGTAATTGCCATCACAAGACTCACCACTTTCGGGGCCATCCCGACCACGTCGGTATAGAAAAACATGAGATGGACGCTTAGCATCGTCCCTGTGCCGTTTATACCGATCGCGGATGAGCCGTAACTCAGGAGCGTTCGGAGGGAAAGGCGTTCGGTCTGTGTCTCGGGTCTCTGGCGCATGCAGAGAATTGTATACGGCAAGCGCGGGGGAGTCAATCCTATTTTGGATCTTGGATTTTGGATTGGAAGAAAGAAGAAGCAAGGGGAAACTGCAGATTGCGCTGATTCTCACGGATCGTCATTCTGAGCGAAGGGCCGCAGGCTTGAGCAAAGAATCTCTGAGCAAAGAATCTCTTTTTCACCGCAAAGGCGCAAGGGTCGCAGAGAAAAGAGAAAGAAGAAACGGGATCACGAATCTCCCCATATTCCCCGTGTACCCCCTGGTAAAAGATTCCCTTTGCGCTCTTCGCGCCTTTGCGATATGATTGTGTCTCCAGCCTCGCCTTCGAGCTGTGTGACACAGAAGAAACAGCGGGGAATCCACAGATTTCGCAGATTCTCACTGATTCTGGGGAAAAAAGACGACGGCGTGCATCAGCGTTACTCCGCCGTTCCGAGTCGCCTCTTTTTGTTGGCGGTTTGATACCCTTATGCTGAATTGCTTTTCTTGTGTTGTTAATAATCCGTGAAAATCCGTGTGAATCCGTGGTTAAGAACGGTTTTCTTCTTTGTGTTTCTTCGTGTGCTTCGTGGATGAGGAAGATGTGATCTGTGGCAGAAATCGTCTTAGCGGTCGACGGCGGCGGGACAACGACAAGATGCCTCGCCATTGGTGAATCCGGAGCAGTCCGCGGCAGCGGTTCGGGCGGGCCGTCGAATCATATCCTTGCGCCGCTCGATGTCGTGCGCGCATCGCTCGAGGACGCGATTCGCGGCGCGCTCGAGACAGACGGACTGAAACCTGAGGACGTTAGCTGCGTCAGCTTGGGCACAGCCGGAATCGGCCCGAACGGCGAAGGGAAGGAAATCATCGAAGACCTCGCGAGAGAGATTGTGCCCGCGGACAAAATCATCGCAACGGGAGACATGGTCATCGCGTTTCACGGGGCGCTCATGAACGACCATGGGGTCGTCGCCAACGCGGGCACCGGCTCGGTCGTGTACGGCGTCTCGCCCTCCGGCGCGAGCAGACAGGTGGGCGGATGGGGTCACGTACTGGGCGACGAAGGCAGCGCTTACGATATCGCGATACAGGGTCTCCGCGCGGGCGCTCGCCACTTCGACGGCCGCGGGCCGTTCACGACGCTTGTCGACCTTATCCCGCAGGCGCTCGATATGTCAGACTATATTCAGGTCGCTCTCAAGATATACGGGTTGAACATGCCGCGCGAGGAGATCGCGGCGCTCGCGCGAACGGTGGCCGAAGCGGCGCGGGCCGGCGACGCCATCTCGCTCGAAATACTCCGGCGCGCAGGCGAGGAACTGGCGCTCGGGGTCATGGTGGCCATTCGCGAACTCGGAATGCAGGAGATAGCCGCGCCGGTTTCATACGTCGGCTCGGTCTTCGACTCCGGCGAGTTGATCATCCGGCCATTCGCCGAGGCGATTCTGCTCAAATATCCTCGCGCCACCGTGCTTCCTCCGAGATTTCCCGCAGTCATCGGCGCGTTTGTCCTTGGCGCGAAAGAGGCTGGATGGAGCATCACGCCGCAGATGCTGATGAATGTTGCGCGGCGAAGGCCGCAATCAAGCTTTGGGGACAGTCCCTATTCTACGGCCTAAAAGACGCGGCCCGTAAATAGGGACAGTCCCCAAAGGCGCAAAGAGCGCAAAGAGAGAGCAATAGAATTCGGATCACGATTTCCTGGCGCCTTCGTGGCTTTGTGGTGATCTTTTTGGAAATCAACCAGAGGAGGCCATCGAATGAAACAGCTTTCCAAGTACACCGACCATGCCTATGCGTTAATGCGCATCGTGGCGGGGCTTATGTTCTCATTTCACGGAGCCCAGAAAATTCTTGGTATTCTCAGCGATTTCCGGCCCGCGGCGGGAACCCAGCTTTGGTTCGGCGGGCTGATTGAACTGATTTGCGGGCTGCTGGTGGTGGCGGGCTTCCGGACCCGCTGGGCGGCGTTCCTGGCGAGCGGCGAGATGGCCGTAGCGTATTTCCAGTTTCACTGGAAGTTCCAGTTCGGGCCGGAGTTTTTCCCCGCCATCAACAAGGGAGAACTGGCAGTTCTCTATTGTTTCGTCTTCCTCTTCATTGTCTGCCGCGGCGGGGTGATGTGGTGCGTGGATAAAAGAGAATAGAATCATAGCGGCAGAATCATGTCGGAAGGAGGGGTTCTCATGGCAAAGAAAGAAACCGAACACGGGAACGACAGGCAGATCGACCGGATGTTCGAGCGGCAGAAGCGTCAACTCAATCAAAAAAGGCTGATTAACGCTGTCGGCGGCGCCGTTCTACTTGCGGCGATTCTGATTGCGCTGCGATTCACTCCCTACAGCAACGTCCCACGCGAGATTATCAAGACGGCGGCTGACTTCGTGAAGGGCTTGACATCCGGGGCGTCAGCACAAAAGGAAACAGACCCGAAGTACTGGTGAGCGCGCAGGGCGCGCGGTTCCGGATTCATGGTTCCGAGTTCATGGTCAGCAAAAGGGGGCGAAAGCGGGTGCGAAGCGCGCGGAGTTCCGGGGAATCCGCAGATTCTGCAAAGAAGTAGGAGCCGGAAAGAAGATAATCCACGAAGGGACACGAAGAAACACGAAGGGATACTAAAGAAGAAGAGGCATTCTTGCCCACAGATTCAAGCGGATTGACACGGACACCAGCAGGAGGGGGAAAAGGTGAATCAATCCAGTTTTTCCAGCCTGCGGCCCACGAATCGTTTGTCCACCGTCACTTTCTTGCCTCTTGAGGTGGGGGCGTCGAACATGACGTCGTGCATGACCTCTTCCATGATCGAGCGGAGCCCGCGCGCGCCGAGGCCCTTTTTCATGGCATAATCTATCACCGTTTTGAGCGCGGTGTCGGTGAACGCGAGCTCGATGTCGTCGAGGCTGAGGAGGTGGATGTACTCCTTCAGTACGGAATCGGGCGGGTTCCTCAATATGCGCATCATGTCTGACGCGGTCAGCGGCTCGAGTTCGACGACGACAGGGAGTCTTCCCAGGAACTCGGCCAGCATCCCGTATTCGAGCAGGTCTTTCGTGGTCACGCGCCGCCGTTTCTGGTTCTCGGCGGTCTTTTTGTTCCTGAATCCTACGGGGTTGGTTTCGTGCTGGATGAGCGGCATATCGGAGAACGTGCCCGCGCAGATGAACAATATCTCGGACGTGTCGACGAGCACGAAATCGTGTTTGCTCCAGTGCTGAGTGACGTTCAGCGGAACGAATATCTCGGTCCCCTCGAGCAGTTTGAGCAGCGCCTGCTGAACGCCCTCGCCCCCTATGTCGCGCGAACCCGCTCCCGTGCGCGCGCCATGCGTGCGGCGCGCGATCTTATCGATCTCGTCGATGAAGATGATGCCCCGCTGGGTCTCGTCGATGCGGCCGCCGGTCTTGAACAGCAGTTCGCCCACCATCACCTCGACGTCCTTCCCGTAATAGCCCGCCTCGGTGTATTCGGTGGCGTCGACAACGGTGAAGGGAAGTTTGAGCACCTCGGCCAGATTCCTCGCGATGTGGGTCTTCCCGCAGCCGGTGGGCCCGATAAGGAGGATGTTGGATTTCTTCAAGGGATTTGTCTTGGCGCCGTTCTTGTGAAGAATCCGCTTCTGGTGATTATACGCGGCGATTGCGACAATGCGCTTCGCGCGTTCCTGGCCGATGACATACTGATCAAGATGGGCGCAAATCTGCGCCGGCGTGAGAAGGTCCGGATATTCGCGACGGGCCGCCTTCATACAACTCCCCCCTGCGTTGCATTAAACCTCGACGGGCACTCCGCGCGTCGATATAATGGTAACATGCGTTTGGGGGTTTGTCAACGCCAGCCGCGCAAGGCGCGAAGTCGCGAGTTACGAATTACGAGTCTCGAGTTATGAGTCGAAGGAAGAGCGAAAGGGACAAGCGATTTTGGATTGAAGAATTCACCACAAAGGCACAAAGTCACCAAGAAAAAGAGGAAGGAAAAAGGAGGCATTCTTAACGGATTCACGCTGGGAAAGACGGAAGGGTTCGGCTTCTTTGCAGTTCAACCAGAAACCAGAAACTCGAAACCAGAAACTGGTCTTTTATGTGTCGGCTGCCGGAATCAGGATATTGAAACAGCAGCCTTTGCCTTCTTCGCTGTCAACCCATATGCGGCCGCCGTGGAGCGTGACAAGTTCCTTCGTTATCGCCAGGCCGAGGCCGGTGCCGCCCTTCGCTCGAGTGGCCGCGTTGTCGACGCGGTAGAATTTCTCGAATATCTTTTCTTTTTCGCCGGGTGGTATCCCGATGCCGTTGTCCGAGACGCTGAGGCGGATTCCCTCGCCTTCGCGGGCGAGGCAAATGCGGACGTATCCGCGCGGCTCGGTGTACTTGAGGGCGTTTGACAGCAGGTTCGAGAGAATCTGCATCACTCGCTTGCGGTCGCCGAGCATCCTCGTCATATGATTCGGGATGTCGAAATCCTTGCAGAGGTCTATTCCGTTCTGGAGCGCGACGCTCTCGAACAGGTCGGCAGCCTGTTGAACTACGTCGGCAAGGAGCATCGGCTCGAGAGTGACCTCGAGTCTGCCCGCGCTCAGTTTCTGCAAGTCGAGCAAAGTCGAGATGAGACCGGTGAGGTGATCGCACTCCTCGTTAATAATGGTCAGGTAACGTTTGACGGTTTCCTCGGTGAGGGAGGTCATATCGAGCAGGAGAATCTCGGTAAAACTCTTGATCGAGGTGAGCGGCGTGCGCAATTCGTGCGAAACGGTCGAGACGAAGTTCGTTTTCGCCTCATTCAGCCGCCGCAGTTCCTCTTCTACTCTTTTTCGTTCGGTGATATCCTTCCCTATGCCCGAAACGCCCACCACGTTTCCGTCGGCTCCCCGGATGGGCGAGATCGTGAGCGCCACCTGCGTTACCCTGCCGTCGCCCCTGACCGCGTCGATCTCGACCGTCAGAATGCCTTCCGATTCGATGATGCCGCACACCTGCTCGCGCAGGCTGGCGGAGGCCTCCTCCGGAACCAGACTGTACATACTCGAACCGATCACACTTTGCTTATCCCGTCTGAATATGAGTTCGGCTCCCCTATTCCATGAGACTATCATGTGGTTCAGGTCGAGCGTGAAAATGGCGTCGCCCGCCCGTTCCACAAGGTTCTCGAGGTACTCCTTTGTTTTTCTGACCTCGCCGTATAACCGGGCGTTCTGAACGGCGACCGCGATCTGCCCGGCGATGATGTGCATCATGCGGTCCGTCTCGAGGCCGAATTGTCCGGGACGCCCGCTTGTCATCGTCAAGACACCGACCGTTGCTCCGTCGACCACGAGCGGAAACAACGCGAGCGAGCCGATGCCCTCGACGTTCTCGTGAAGAAGGGTGAAGAAGGGGTCGGTCTGGGTGTCGTCGATAAAAAATGGTTTGCCCGAAACGGCGACACGGTTTGCGATGCCCGTTATCATGCTTAACAGCGGGTCGCCCGGCTGACAGGCCCGCTCCCCTGTCGCCGTGTGCAGTTCGAGGCGGCCGGTCTCGGGATTGACCAGCAACATCGAGCCGCTGTCGGCGCCCACGATCGCGATAACTTTCTCGAGGATGAACTTGAAGGGGTCCTGCGACAACAGCGCGCGGCTCGTCGTGTCGGTGACGAGCCGAAGCAAGGATATCTCCTCGATCTTCTTCTCGATCTTGGCGCTGGTCTCGGCATTGGTCTGCCTGAAGACGGCGAACTCCTTCTGCATGCGGTCGAACCGCTCGACCATCTCGCGCCGCTCGTCGAGCATGAGGTCGATTGCCCGGAGGAGAATCTCTCCCGGCTCGATGCCGGCTTCGTTCTCGGAACTCGCAGGTATCTTTACGTACCGGCGAGCCTGGAGCAGGTCAAGAGCCTTCTTGACATGGTGTTCGCTCGGGTTGACCTTCTTGCGTCTTATCTTCAACGCGCACCCCACCAAGACGGTTTCAAGTTTCAAGTTAAGTACACGCAAAGCCACGTGTTTCCGGCGATTGTTTCCCCTAATTCGGGGACACGATGCCGCATCGTGTCCCCGAATTAGGGGGCCGCATCATGTCCCCGAATTACAGGGTTCACGAAAAAATGTTCAAGCCTTTAGAATCCTTAAGCCGTCTCCGGAGCTCGAGTAAGAGGTCCGCCTTTCGCTCTACCGGGAACTCCGTCTCTTGTTTCTGCGGCGCCTCTGCGGCAGGCGTTTCCGCAGCCTTTGGCGAAAGGAATTCGGTGACGAGCTCGTCGGCGGTGTGCACGAGCATCGCGAGCTGGGGCGCTTCCTGCGCCGTCTCCGGCCGGTGGTGGCAGCGGATGGCCTCGCTCAGGCTCACCGGCAGATTCCACCTCTCACACAGCCAGTAACCGATATCAGAGTGGTCGAACCCGAACAACATTTTCTCCGCCTCGTGCGCCCTTAGCGAACGCTCCTCCATGCACGCCTGCGCCGCAGAGAACATGTCGGAGAAATGCTGGTCGAGCGCGGCCTTCCCGATGTCGTGGAGCAGGCCGGCGGTGAACGCCCCCTTGTCGTGCATGCGCCATTCCTTCGAGAGGATATCGCACATTGCGGCGCACGCGAACGAGTGGGTCCAGAACCTGAACCGCTGCTCCCGCTGTTTGCCGCCGAACATGTCGAGCACCGAAATCGCGAGCGACAAGCGCCTGATCTCGTTGAAACCCAGAACGACGACCGCATCTGAAACTCTGATGATTTCCCGATAGAAGCCGTAGTAGGCGGAGTTTACGATCTTAAGGATTTTGGCCGTGAGCGAAGCGTCTTTTGCAATCTCTTTCGCCAGGTCCGACGCCGATGAGTTCTCGTCGGTGATGATCTCCATGATCCGCACCATTACGTGCGGGAGCGTGGATATCTCTTTTATCTCGAGGAGTTTCTTCCGGAACTCCTCGGCGGACACGGGCGCAGCCTCGGCGCTTTTGTTCGTATGGTCAACGGTACTCATGGCGCGTTATCTTTTCGCGTTAAAGTATATCACAAAGAAAGTGAAAAGACGAAAGGGAAATCTCAAAGAAAACGGACTCTTGTCTGGTTCCCAAGCTCCGTCTTTCTTCCACAAACAACATGCCGAAGACGGGTCGCCTGCTCCTGCCGGTCGGCTGTTTCCCTTAATTCGGGGACACGATGCCTCATCGTGTCCCCGAATTGAGGGGCGATTCTTCAAGGAGAATACAAGAAAATATCGTGCCAAAGAAAGGGCGCCTTCCGCCGAGGCGATTCACCCGGTTGTCGCATCTCCAGACAGGCGAACTGCTCACTTTCGCCAAGTGGGGCAACATGTTATAATGGAATGGTTTATGCTTCCGGACCGCGTGGGTATAAATCTCGCAACCGTTTCGGAACCAGTGGGTTGAAATAAAACGGGTCGGTGCACAAGATTGTTCATGTTTTATCCAAGTTTGTGAGGGAATCGGCAGATGAAGAAGAGGCAGCACAGAGAGAGACCAGCGCGCATAACTCTTCAGCGATGCGGCGGATACGACTCCGAAAAAGTGTTCAAGGCAGTCAAGAAGGCCGTCGATGATCTCGGCGGAATGGACCGTTTCGTCAAGAAAGGAGACCGCGTTCTTCTCAAACCAAACCTGCTCGTGAGCAGCGCGGTCGACAAGCACGTCACCACCCACCCCGAAGTCGTGAGGGCGGTCGTCAAGCTCGTGAAGAAAGCCGGCGGCAAGCCATCGATCGGCGATAGTCCGGCGCTGGGAAGCGCCGTCAAAGTGGCCGCAAAATGCGGCGTCGCCCACGTCGCCCGGGATGAGGGCGCTGAGGTAATTAACTTCAGCAACCCGATCGAGGTGGACAATCCGTCCGGCACTCAATTCAAGCGGTTCAAGATCGATGGGGCGGTGCGCGACACGGACGTCGTCATAAATCTGCCGAAGCTGAAGACTCACGGCCAGATGACGCTGACAATGGGCGTGAAGAACATGTTCGGCGTGGTGCCCGGCACAAGAAAAAGCCAGTGGCATTTATCCGCCGGGACCGACCGCATGCATTTCGCGCGCATGCTCGTCGACCTCTGTCACAAAGTGTCGCCTCAGGTGACAATAATGGACGCGGTCATTGGCATGCACGGCAATGGTCCGCAGAACGGGGACCCGAAGAAGATAGGGCTTATCATGGCCTCTGAGGATCCCGTTGCGCTCGACGTGGTGGCGTGCGAAATCGTCGGGTTGAGAAGGGATCGCATGCTCACGACCGTGGCCGCCGAGGAGATGGGGATCGGCCACACCAGTCTCGATGATATGTCGATTGACGGCGAGAGCATCGAGGACTGCAGGGTCGCCGAGTTCGTTTTCCCGATGGTTGTCGACATCATGAACCTGTTCCCCTGGTTCCTCAGGAATTCCTTGCGCGACTGGCTCACCGCGCGGCCCGTCGTTGACCAGAAGAAATGCGAGTTGTGCATGGTGTGCGCGAAGAGCTGCCCGGCGCACGTCATCACGGCCCACAAGAACACCCTCAGGTTCGACCTCAAACAGTGCATCCGCTGTTTCTGCTGCCAGGAAATGTGTCCGCAGGGCGCAATAACGGTCGGCGCCGGCCCGCTTGCCAAGGCGCTAAGGCTATAATAGGTGAAAGGCGCTTCTTTTTCCTGGACGGCAGTGGCAGGAATTCATGATTTCAGAACAAATAACGCTCTTTGCGATTCTTCCGAAGTGTGTGATATGATTCTCATCAACAGCGGGGGAGCCGATGGGGATTAGAGACACAAGAGGAAAGAAAGCGGCAATCCGCCAGGAAATCAAAGAGCGGATGCAGCGCGAGTTCGACAGCCGCAAGGCCGAGATAAAGGCCCGCATCAAGCGCGAGAAAATCTCCGTCGAAGAGAAGCGCGAGAAGTACCGTCACGAGGTTCACGAGGAGAAATTGCGGCTGATGGGCCTCGCGAAGGAAGAGTTTATCGCGCGGAAACGTATGCTCGGGCTGGTGACGGAAGACGAGCCGCGCGAAGAGCTTTTCGAGGAGCCACCCGCAATTCCTCCATGGGCGCTCGAAGAGGAGCCCCGCCCACCCCAGGAACACGAGGACTTCATTCAGCATGCACCCCAAGTCCGGGCCGAGGAAGCGTTCGTCTATGACGACGAAGAAGACAGCGACGTACGCGAATTCCAGTCGCCGATCGGCGAGACCGATGTTATGCCGCTCGCGGCTGAATCCGTCGCGGACGAGCCTCACGGAGGCCGCCCCGACGCGGGCGAACCTTATGGGGGCCAGCCTCAGTCAGCCGGGGCTGAACCGCGCGCGGCGAGGAAGTCTAGGAGAAGAGCGCCTGCGAGAGCCAGAGCAGGGGCCCAGGAAATCCCCGAAACACGGAATCTCTTCTACTACATAATCAATCTCATCCCGCATCCCATCGTAACGCTCGACGAATTCGATGACTACCTCGCAACCCGCTCAGGGCTGTTCAAAGTCCTGCTGTTCTATTTCGTCAGCCTCGCTCCTGTGGTGCTTTTTGCCATGGTATCAGAGAGCATCGCTGAGTCCATGCCGGCTGGAAGACTGGGTGCGATTGTGGGCTCGGGGGGCAGTCAGGCCGACCCACTCATGCTCGTGGGGCAGACGGTGCTCAACCTCCTGTTTAATTGTTTCTGCATCTCGATCGTGAATTATTTCGCGACCAACAACGCGAATTTCTTCACGCTGGCGATTTATTTCGGGTTCGTCGAAGCAGTCACGCGGGTCGTCATCTACACGATTGTCATTCTGGCCGCCGTAGCTGCCCTCTTTCTGATCGCTTCGCCCGAATTTATGGCCTTTGTCGGTATGGCCGCTGTTCTTCTACTGTTGGCATACGCCGTCTGGACGTTTGCCCTCAACATGATAGTCCTTATGAGCGCTTACGGATACGACTTCTTAACCGCGTTGCTTTTGTCGCTCGGCGCTCAGTTCGTCATGAAGGTAGTAATGAGCGTCTTTATATACCGCAAGCTTGCCACCGAAGGTTTCGGCCTGATCTGAGCATTCAGCTTGCATTCAGCTCCCTTGTCCGCACGCCCGCTTTCTGCTACAATTACCGCACTTCTCATTCTGTGATGGCGAACCGTGAACCTATTTTCCGTCAAATCCTCAAACCGACAAACTGTCAAACCTGCTTTCTTAGGAGGAGCCGCTGACCCCACCTACGGCGGGGTTAATTGTATGAGAAACGCTACCCTACATAACATGGCTGTCTGCAATAACATAGGAAGCATGAGGATATTAATTGATAATAAACTGTATTTCTAGTTTCTTAGGAGGGCCCCTTGCCTAAAAAGAAAATAGCAATAGTCGGCGGCGGCAGCTACCAATGGACCCCAGTCATTGGGCGCGACCTCATGCTCCACGAGCATCTGGGCGGCAGCACGCTTATGCTCTACGATATCGATCCGGCGCCGCTGCCAGCGATGCGCAGGCTCATGCGGAAGATCGCAAGTGCGGCGGGCACGGGATTCAAGGTGGAGGCTTCGAGCGATCCCGCCGAAGCGCTTTCTGGCGCCGATTTCGCGATTCTGTCAATCACGACCGGCGGATACGACATGATGGAGCATGACCTCTTGATTCCCGCTAAGTATGGCATTTTCCAGACGGTCGGCGACACGGTCGGTCCAGGCGGGCTCGTGCGAGCGCTCCGCAATGTGCCCGCGATTGCCAAAATCGGCCGGCTCATGGAGAAATATTGCCCGGATGCGTGGATGCTCAACCTCACGAATCCGATGACCATCCTCACCCGCACGTTCCTCCGCGAGACGTCGATCAAGGCCGTCGGCCTCTGCCATGAACTGTTCGGGACGATGGAGTTATTGCTCGAGATATTCGGTCTCGAAGACCAGAGCAACCTCGCCGGGGAGAACCTCATGGGGACGGAACGCATGCTCGACTCATCCGGCCAGCGCCTCTGGGAACGCGAGATGCTCGTCGAGGTCGGCGGAATCAACCACTGCATCTGGATGACGAAACTCACTGTTCGCGGGCAGGACGGTTTTGAGATGCTCCGCAAGTTCCTCGAGAAGCCGGAGGCGTTCGTCAAGAAAATGCCGCCGCCACCCGGCAAGAAGGCCCGTGACCCACAAGACTTCGCGATGATGCTTCAGAACCACCGCCTCAAACTCGAACTTTTCAAGATTTATGATTGCCTGCCGGCGGCGGGCGATCGCCACGTGGCCGAGTTCTTCCCATATCTCCTACATGATGAGAAATATGCGGCGGAAAGGTTCGGCATCACGCCCTACACGATCGAGTGGCAGCGCGACAGCCGCGCCATGTTCAAGAACTGGATGGAGTGGTGGAACGCGGGCAAAATCCCGCTGAACATGCAGAGGTCGGAGGAGCTTGCGTCCGACATCATCGTCGCGCTTGCGGGCGGGAAGCCGGTTCGAGCGATCGTCAACCGGGCCAATCTGCGCCAGATAGCCGACTTGCCGAAGCATGCGGTGGTCGAATCGATGGCGCTCGTCGATGCCGGCGGCATCCACACGTTCGCGGTGAGCAGCTTGCCGCCCGCCGTGCAGAACCTGCTCGCGCGCCACGTCGCAAATCAGGAATTGATACTCGAAGCGGCGCTCGCGGGCAACAAAGCGATGGCTCTTCATGCGCTTCTAAACGAGCCGCTCACGCGCGATTTCGACAACGCCTCCAAGATGCTCGACGAAATGCTCGAAGCCACAAAGGATTACTTGCCGCAGTTCTTCGGGAAGAAAAAAAGATAGGATCACGAATATCACGAATGCGATCGAATCGCACGAATAGAACATAAACGACTCGTTGCCCAAACGAATTATCATGGATTCACCGATCAAGCGGAAGGTCAGGCCGCAAATAGAAGGCGGAAGTAAATGACAGATAATCACGATGCAAGCGTTCAACGATATAGCGCGGGCGAAGAAATCGTAAACAGCGTCACTCATGGAGTGGGCGCGATACTCAGCATTGCCGGGCTGGTTGTTCTGGTTGTGTTTGCCGCGTTGTATGGCGACAGTTGGCACGTCGTGAGCTTCTCGATATTCGGCGGCACGCTCATCGTTCTCTATGCGGCCTCGACTCTCTACCACAGCTTTTCAAGGCCGTCAGTGAAGGCGGTTTTCAGGGAGATAGATCACTCGGCGATTTTTCTGCTGATCGCGGGAACCTACACGCCGTTCACCCTCGTGACCCTCAGAGGCGCTTGAGGATGGAGCATGTTGGGAGTCGTTTGGACTCTGGCCTTTGTGGGAATAAGCACAAAGTTCGTTCGCGTTTTCAGGTTTCGCGGATTATCGATTGCCATCTATCTGTTCATGGGCTGGATGGGTCTGATAGCAATAAAGGAGATAATTAGCGGGGTCCCGCAACTCAGCTTGGTACTGCTGGTGCTTGGCGGGCTGTCCTACACAACCGGAGTGGTATTCTATTGTTGCCGGAAATTGCCCTTCCATCATGGCATCTGGCACATGTTTGTGCTGTGCGGAAGCATGTTCCATTATTTTTCGGTACTAGGTATCCTGAAAGCGGATGCCACGAGCGCGTCTTAACTCGCAGCAACCAAAAAGAAAAGAAAGGAGAATCCGCAGATTACGCAGAATCTCGCAGATTTTGAGAAAAAGAAACATCCAGAAAAGGAGTGTATGATCCCATCGAAGCGGGAAACAGTCTGACCGTCGCTCCATGGACAGAGTTGCGGCAGATTATTGGCGCATAGGGCGCTGTCCTTCATGAAACCGAAGCGTCTCCATATCCTCTTGCTTGTCTTGCTGCTTTGCGTCTGTGCTATTCCTTTTCGGACTGGACCGCAGAGGGCGCAGAGGAGCGCGGAGGGATTACCTCCTTTGCTTTTCCTCTGCGAACCTCGGCGTCCTCGGCGGTTCAGATTCTTCTATTTTGGACAACAGTGAATTTCTGTCGTGATTTCCTCTTCTTTCTTCGTGCCCTTTCGTGTGGTTTCGTGGCTTACGCATCCTTCTCTTCTTGCTTTTTCTCTTCGTGACCTGGTGTCTTTGTGGTAAATCTCTTCTTTCCTATTTGGTTGCCGCTCCGCCGCGCCAAGCGCTCTGTGGCCAAGAAAAAACTCTTTTCGCGTCATTCGTGCTCATGCTCTTCTTTCTTCTTGCGCTTTCTCAACGCGTCCAGCCTCTTTTTAATATCCGCCTCGTATCCCTGTTCCGTCGGATTGTAGAACTGCTTGTCAGGTGGGCCGTAGAGTTGCTCGACGTAGTGTTCGGGATAATCGTGCGCGTATTTGTAGCCTGCGCCGTGACCGAACCGCTTTGCGCCCGGATAGTTCGCATCGCGAAGATGCTTGGGCACGGGATAAGTCGGCTGCTCGCGAACGTCTTTGCGGGCGTCCGAGATAGCCATGTAGCTCGCGTTGCTCTTCGGGGCGCACGCAACATATATGGTCGCCTGCGCGAGCGGTATCTGGGCCTCGGGCATGCCGACGAACTCGCTCGCCTGCATCGCCGCGTTCGCGACCACCAGCGCCTGCGGGTCGGCGTTTCCAACGTCCTCGGACGCGCAGATGACGATGCGGCGCGCGATAAATCGCGGCTCTTCGCCGGCCTCGAGCATTTTCGCGAGCCAGTAGATGGCCGCGTCGGGGTCAGAGCCGCGCATGCTCTTGATGAACGCCGAGATTGTGTCGTAGTGATCGTCGCCCGTACCGTCGTACACAATCGCTTTGCGCTGGATCGATTCCTCGGCGATATCGAGCGTGATGTGAACGACGCCGTCCGCGTCGGGCGGAGTCGTCATCGCTGCGACCTCGAGCGCATTGAGCGCGCGGCGAGCGTCGCCGTCAGAGGCGTTTGCCCAATGGGCGCGGGCGTCGGGGTCGAGCCGAACCTTCATTTTGCCCAGGCCGCGCTCCTCATGTGCGAGCGCGCGGTCAATCAGGCTCGCGATGTGCGCGGGAGTCAGCGGCTGGAACTGGAATATCTGCGAGCGCGATACAAGAGGCGCGGTCACGGCAAAGAACGGGTTCTGCGTGGTCGCCCCGATAAATGTTATCGTGCCTTCCTCGACGTCCGGCAACAGCGCGTCTTGCTGAGCGCGGTTGAACCTGTGTATCTCGTCAACGAATACAATGGTCTTCTTGCTGTTGGCGAGCATTCTCTGGCGCGCGCCGTCGATGAGTTGCCTCAAGTCTGCTACGCCCGAGGTGACGGCGTTCAGCCGCTGGAATGAGGCGTGCGATGTGTTTGCGATAATGCGGGCGAGAGCGGTCTTGCCGGTGCCGGGCGGGCCATAGAAAATGGCGCTTGAGAGCCTGTCGGCCTCGATTTGTCTCCGCAAGAGCTTGCCCGCGCCGATAAGGCTCTCCTGGCCGACGAACTCGTCGAGTGTTTGCGGCGCCATCCTCCACGCAAGCGGCGCATTCTTTTCGCCTGCTCGCCGGGCTTCCTCTTCAAAAAGTTCCACCCTTTTTCACCTTCTCTCGAACGAATTATATCATCCGGCTGCCGCCCGCAGCAAAACCGCATATTTCACCGCAAAGGCGCAGAGGACGCAAAGGAGGCCTTCCGGTAATTCTGTAGGTGCGAATTTATTCGCACGCACGAAATGGAAGGAGCTTGAAAACATTGTGCGAATAAATTCGCACCTACAGAATTCCATCTTGGTCCGCCAATTACGAAACAGTCTCAAACAAGTTCTTTGTGCCTTTACGCTGAAGAGCTTCTTCACAATCCACAACACCTTCATTTGACACCTTTTTGACCCCGTGATAGACTAATTTTCACAGAGGAGGGATCCGCCGTGGACATGATAGAAATCCTTCGCCAGACAGTCGCGCGCAAAGCTTCCGACCTCCACATAACAATAGGACGCCCGCCCGTCATGCGCATTCATGGCGAACTCGAGCCGCAGAACGATTTCAAGGTGCTCGAGGCCGCGGACACCGAGCAGTTGATTTCGCAGATAATCAACGCGGAGCAGCGCAAAGAGCTCGACGACACACTCGAACTTGACTGCTCCTACTCGATACCGGGCGTCTCGCGGTTCCGCGTGAATGTGTTCTTCCGCAACGGCGGCATGGGCGCGGCGATTCGCACAATCCCTAACAAGATACCGACGCTCCAGGAACTCGAGTTGCCGCCCGTCGCCGAGAGGCTCACGCACGCGAAGAACGGCCTCGTTCTCGTGACAGGGCCTACCGGCAGCGGCAAGTCCACCACGCTGGCCGCGATGATCGACGCGATAAACCGCAACCGCAAAGACCACATCATGACGATCGAGGACCCCATCGAGTTCGTTTACGAGCACAAGAAGGCCATCATCAACCAGCGCGAACTCAACGCACATACGCGTTCCTTCACAAATGCGCTCAAACACGTGCTCAGGCAGGACCCCGACGTCGTGCTCGTGGGCGAGATGCGCGACCTCCAAACAATCGCCTCGGCGATAACCAGTGCGGAGACGGGCCACCTTGTGTTCGGCACCCTCCACACGATGGGCGCCGCGCAGACCATTGACCGCATCGTGGACGTTTTCCCTTCGTACCAGCAGCAGCAGATACGCATGCAGCTCGCAGGCGCGCTCCGCGCGGTCATCTCGCAGACGCTCCTTTCTCGCAAAACCGGGGGACGGGTGGCCGCGCGCGAGATCATGGTGGTGAATCAGGCGGTCTCCTCGCTCATACGTGAGGGCAAATCGCACCAGTTATACGGCGTGATCCAGACCGGCGCAGCCGACGGCATGGTCACGCTCGAAATGGACGTCGCGCGGCTGCTTTCACGCGACATTATCACCTACGACACCGCCATAGGCGCTGTCAACGACGTCAAGACATTCCTGACGATAACCGAACGCACAGTCGCGAGACCGGCCGCGCCGCAGCCGCAACCACACCCGCGCCCGCAGGCCCCCGGCGCCGGCGCGCCTAAGCACCCGGAGCAACGGCCTGCCCCGCCACCCGGCAAGGATTCCAAAAGCGGCTGGTGGAAATAGGAGGATGGAGACGACCGATGTTCGAAGCATCTGACCTCAAGGAAATCCCCATACTCAGCCATCTGTGCGATTCCGACCTCGTGACGCTCGGGCTCGTGTTGGAGGAAAAGGAATTTGCCGCAGGGGCCACCATTTTTTCCGAGGGGAGCGAAGGGAACGCGCGGTTCATAATCTTCTCGGGCGAGGTTGCTATAAGCACGACGACTCATTCGGGCGAGGCAAAAACGATAGCAGTTCTCAAACGGGGCGCGTTCTTCGGCGAGATGGCGCTATTCGACGATTTCTTGCGCTCCGCAACGGCGTCCGCGCTGACCCCAGTGCGCGCACTTCAGATAAGCAAGGACTCTTTTATGAAGTTTCTCTCGCGCGACGCGGCGGGCGCGTCCCGCATAATGCTTGAGATTGTGCGGACTCTCGCTCCTCGTATCCGCCAGACGAACCTTGAGCTCGTCGCGCTCTATGAGGCGGGAAGAATCATCGGCGAGCGGACCGAGTCCGGCGAAATCCTCTCCGGCCTTCTCGCGATCCTCTCGGATGCGACTTCAAGCACGCGCGGGACGGCGTTTCTCCTGAACGCCGCCGGCGACGTGCTCGAGTGCCGCGCCGCATTCGGATATGAGACGGATCCTTCCGGCTGGTCCGAACCCCTCGAGGGCGGCATCGCCGGCGAAATAATCCGGGCCTCGAATGCGATAACGATCAAGGACTTTCAGAATGGCGCTCGATTCGACGCAATTCAGCGCGTGGGTTATGAAACTCCTTCCATGCTCGGCGCCGCTCTTCGAGCGCAGGGTCGCGCCATCGGCGTAATCGTGCTTTGCGACAAAATCGACCACACAGGCCGTCCTGTGCCGTTCACTTCGGGCGACGCAAGTCTGCTTTCGGGAGTTGCGGCGCAGGCGTCGGGCGCGATCGAGAGCGCGCGTCTCCACGAAGAAGCGCACGAGAAGGAAAAGCTCGACCGCGTTTACTTCCGGTTTTAGTGGAGGGACACCATAATTCGGGGACATGATGCCCCATCGTGTCCCCGAATTATGGTAGGCAAGCGGCCGGGGCTCGGCGAATCGCATCTGATATGAATGTTTCGACATTTATGAGACGTTGTACTGGTGAAGGCGCAGCCAAAATAAAGTGAAAGGAAACATGCACGGTGGCGGCAAGAAAGAATTACTGATTGTCGACCACCATCAAGACCTCGTCGGCGGAGGCGAAGTCGTCCTTTTGAGACTCCTTCCTCATTTTGACCGCAACAAATACAACCTTACAGTCGCATGCGTCCTCGGCGGAACGCTCGCTGAACGAATCGAGTCGATGGGGATTCGCGTGATCCCTCTTGACGTGACCCCTCGAGTCACTTCCACCAACGTCATCCAGGAAACGTCTAACCTGAACGCGGCGCGCTATGTCTTATCGAGTTGGGGCGAGTTTCTGAGGATTGTCAAGCGCATCCGCAGACAAATTCGACGCGAAAACGTCAGCCTGCTCTACACCAACTCGCTCAAGTCTTGCGTTCTTTCGGCGCTTGCGGCCATGGGAACGAAAGCCGCCGTCGTGCATCACATGCACGACATCTGCGATCCGAAGAAGTTTAACCTGCCCATGCTGCTCGCGCTCAAATGGGCCATACGGTATGGCGTTCAGGCGGTCGTCTCGATTTCAAAAGCGGTGACGGACTCGCTCACGGGCGTCGGAGTGGACGCGCGAAAGATACACACTATCCACAACGGCATCGACCTCGATAATTATCCCAGTCTCCCTGCGCGAGAAGCGAAGAAACGGCTCGGACTCGATCCTGAGGCGCCTGTGGTCGGGCATGTCGCGCGGCTGATGCGGTGGAAGGGGCAGGATTTTTTCCTGCGCGCGGCGTCCCGGGTGAAAACCGACGCGCGTTTCCTTGTGGTTGGAGGACTGTACTGGGAGGACCCTGACTACGAGAAAGAACTCCGTCGCCTTGCGAAAGACCTTGGCCTGCAGGACAGGGTCATGTTCCTCGGCCATCGCGAAGACGTTCCTCAAGTGACACGGGCGATGGACGTTCTGGCGCACACTTCAACCAAGCCGGAGCCGTTTGGTCTCGCCATCATCGAGGCGATGGCCTCAGAGAAACCCGTCGTCGCCTTCGACAATGGAGGTATCCCGGAAATCATAGAAGCAGGCAGGACGGGTATCCTGACTACGCCTCTGGATGAAAAAGAATTCGCGCGGGCACTCGACGAATTGTTGTCCGACCCGAATCGCGCTTTGGAAATGGGAAAAGCCGGGCGCGAGCGCGTCGAGCGACTGTTCACGCTGAAGGCGCAATCCGAGAAGATACAGGAATGTTTTGAAGCGACACTGAGGCAGAAGGGATAGCGCTCAGAAAATTGGGGACACGATGCCGCATCGTGTCCCCAAATTTCTTATAATTCATGCTTCATCGTGTCCCCGAATTAAGGGAAACAATCGCCAGTTTCTTAGGAGCGCCT
Organism: uncultured bacterium; assembly: GCA_964450145.1. Taxonomy (GTDB): domain Bacteria; phylum Abyssobacteria; class SURF-5; order SURF-5; family SURF-5; genus JACRIR01. Next base: position 23,745 of record CAYVDS010000004.1, on the reverse strand, counting down.
ACCGCACTTCGGCTCGGTTAATGATAAAAGGAAGGCTTCTCTATCGGCTTGATCATTGCGAGGAGCGAAGCAGTCTCTGTTTTCTTGGAGCCTCTCAACTCGAGACTCGAAACTCCGCCTGCTTCAGGCGGTTCCCTTTCCCCTTTCGTCTTTCGCCTTTCGCCTCGTCAAGAGAGCCCACGCCACGCCCGAACCGAGCGCAAGCGCCCTCAGGAAAAGGAACACGGGCGCTGCCATCCCGACGACGAAATCGCGCTTAAACGCGAATCTCCAGAAAGAGAGACTTCCGCCGAGAAACGCGCCGAGCGAAAGCAGCGACGCCGGAACCGCAAGGGCGGGAAAGACGACAAACAGCCCCAGGGAACAGCACAGAACAAAAGCCAGCAGCATCTGTAATTTTAGGGATTGGGGCGTATAAGAATCCTTCACCATCTTCTCGGGATAGCGCCGGTAAACGACCATCCGCCAGTATCCCCTTCCGAACTTGAGCCTAAAATACTTCCATACGGTGTCCGGATGACGGTGATACACGATCGCATCGGGCGCGAAAACCATTTTGCAGCCCATCGCCGTCAACTTATACGAGAACTCAGTGTCCTCGTTGTTTGCCTTCGGGAACGAAGTGTCGAAACCGCCGGCCTTGAGGAAAACCTGTTTGCGAAAAGCCGCAGAGTAGGAATCGACAAAGTCAATGTGCTCATGCTTCTTGAGAAGCTCGTAGCGCTCCTCAAACTCGACTTGAGCAAAACGGGCCGCAAGACTGCGCTGAGCCGTGCGATAGGCCCCCTTGACGCCACTGATCTGGCCATTCCGCAGCGGCTCCGTCATTAACTCGATCCAATCGCGCTCAGCTACGCAGTCGGAATCTGTGAAAATGACGATGTCGCCCTTCGCGTTCTCGACCCCGAAGTTGCGCGCTTTGGCAGGCCCCTGATTTCTCTGGCAGAAATACCGGACCGGGAATTGCCTGACCAGTTGCTCCGTGCGGTCCGTTGACCCGTCATTGACGACTACTATCTCGTAATCGGATGCGGAAATCGTCTGATTGGCAAGAGATTTCAGGCAGGCCTCGATTGTTCTTTCGCCATTATAAACCGGAACAACAACAGATATCATTCTATTCCTTGAAAGAGCCACGGAAAAGGTACTTGACAAATGTCCGCGCCGCCTTCGCCGTCCGTGGAATCTCCTCCGGATGCGAGAACATCTGCCTAAGCTTATATGCCATGTATGCGGGCCGGAGGTAAAACTCGCGCCGCGCCCGGTCACAGAACTCGACGATCTCACGCGGCGTGAGGTCTTTTGTGCGCACTACGCAGTTGTGAAGCCCTTCCTCTGTAAGCCAATCACTGTAGCTCTTGGCCTCCAACAACCTCGACTCGACAAACCAGTCATATGCAGTCGTTCCCGGATAAGTCATTAACGGGAAGAACTGGGCCGTATCGGGATTGAGCCGCTTCGCGAGACGCAGCGTTTCCTCCATCGTCTCACGTGTATCACCCGGCAGACCGGCCATGAAGCACCCATGAACGAGAATGCCGGCTTTCTTCGCGTCAGCC
>CAYVDS010000004.1:7369-22176 GCA_964450145.1 uncultured bacterium | reverse complement strand
CAGGACCTCCTGGCTTCCGCTCTCGAAGCCGACGCACACCAACCGGCAACCCGACCGTTTCATAAGCTTCAGCGTCTCGAGATCTATATCCGCCCGGCAGTTGGTCGTCCATGATAACTTGAGTCTGCGGTCAATGATAGCCTGACACAGCTCGCGGCATCGCTGCCTATTGGTAGTGAGCGTATCGTCCTCGAAGAAGATGCCTTTCATCTCGGGAAACGCGCCCGCGATATATTCCAACTCGTCGGTCACATTATTCACTGACCGATACCGGATTCTGCGCCCCGAGAAAGTTTGCGGATACACGCAAAAAGTGCATCCGAAAGCACATCCGCGGCTGGTAATAAGCGCTATCATCGGATACAGCGAATTTGGGTTGAAGTAGTTTCTGATATCCAGGAACCGTCTGTAAATCTTGCTCACAAATGGGATTTCATCAAGATTCTCGAGCAGAAGAGCGTCAGGATTGGATACAATTTGACCGTTGCGCCGGTATGTGAGCCCCGCAACGCTTGCCAGACTCCCTCCGTTCCCGAGCGCTTGAGCCAAATCGGCAAGGATGGTCTCGAATTCGCGGCGCGCGACCGCATCTATTGACGGCTCGAACCCAAGCGATTCTTCCGGACACGCGGACACATGGGTTCCAACAAGAGTTGTGAAAGGGCCGCCGAGCGACTGTTTCAATCTAGCCGCTATCTTGACATCGTTGTAAATACTTGGAGTGCTGGTACTTACCACCAGAAGCTCTGGCTTATATTCTCTGCCCTTGCCCTCCACGCTCTCATAGCTGAGGTCATCGGCAGGCGCATCCAAGAGAAGAATTTCATGGCCTTTTTTCTCCAGATATGCCGCTCCATAGGCAAGCCACATAGGAAAGTAAAGTGTCCCGCTTTTGGTGACCCCCGGGCTTCGCTGTTCTCGGGAATATTTCTTGAAAAACGGCGGATTAAGCAGCAAGATTTTCATATGGGATGGCCATGCTCCTAGGAATATAGGGACAGACCCATAACAGAGGGTCTGTCCCTGTTTTCCGCAACAAATGGCGGTCCGTATTTTCCCAAAACTGTTTCATGGTAACACACAGGCCTTCACGGCGTCAAACGTTGTCCCACCTCGCGATTTGGCGCCTTTTCACCTGCTTCCTTTCGACCATCGAATCTCGTTTTTCGATTTTCAACTCTTTCTCGTTGTATATAAATCTCCTTGATTTTTCAGCGACAATGAGGTTAAATAGGGAGCAATCATACTCACCTTCCTACTCGCCTGAATGGTGTGCAAGCATTAAGGGCTGCCAAGAGATTGTCGTAGCAATAGGGGTGCAGGGGAGAGGAATACCTTTCGGAGTGGCGCGATGCTCTTGGATCAACTAAAACCTAATGTTATTGTCCGTGGCCCGATTTTCCCGGAACCGGTTCAGGTCATCGTTTCCGTCCCGATGGGCGATTCGGTTAAATTGGTCGGCAAAGGTCTCAAGACCGGTCAGGTCCACGAGCCAATCCTTAGCGCCGACCAACTTGCCGCCCTCGTTGCCACCCCTGAAAAGGAACCGTTCGACGGTGACCCGAAGAATTTTCGCCTGGGCATTGAAGCCCTGCGTTTGTCGCTCGCTTATGAATACGACCCATACTTCTCGCTCTCGATTGCGCGCGTTGACCCACTTCCTCACCAACTTGAAGCGGTGTATGACTATTTCATGGCATTGCCCCGAATTCGCTTCTTGCTGGCGGACGACCCGGGCGCGGGCAAGACGATCATGGCCGGCCTGCTTCTGAAAGAACTCAAAATAAGAGGACTCGTCAAACGGACACTCATAGTCACTCCGGCCAACCTCTCTTTTCAGTGGCAACGCGAGATGAAGGACAAGTTCCGCGAGAATTTCGAAATCATCCGCAGCGATGTCCTTCGCGCCAATTATGGAATGAACCCGTGGCAGGAAAAGAATCAGGTAATCACTTCCGTGTCGTGGGTCTCCCGTATCGAGGACGCTAAAGAAAGCCTGCTCCGAAGCCATTGGGACCTCATCATCGTGGACGAAGCGCACAAGATGAGCGCCTACAGCGCTGACAAGAAGACCCTCACGTATCAATTGGGCGAGGCTCTTTCCACGATGACCGACCACTATTTACTGATGACGGCGACGCCCCACAAAGGCGACCCAAAGAATTTCTGCCTTTTCCTTGAACTTCTCGACCGTGACGTTTACGGTGACGTGAAGAGTCTCGAAGAGGCGATGCGCCGCAACAGCGCGCCCTTCTATCTCCGCAGAATTAAAGAAGCCCTTGTGACGTTTCCCGACCCCGACACGTGCCAGGTGAAGAAGATCTTCACCGACCGCGAAGTCCAGACGGTCGAGTTTCAAATAGACGCGGACGAATGGGATTTCTACGACGCTTTGACCCGCTATGTCGAGGACCAATCCATAAAGGCGTCAATGGACGACTCCGCGCGAGGCCGCGCCCTCACGTTCACGATGGCCATGCTCCAGCGGCGGTTCGCCTCAAGCATTTATGCGGCCCGCCGAAGCCTTGAACGCATGAGGCAGAAGCGCCAAAAGATACTCGATGATCCTGAAGCCTACCGGCAGGAGCAAATTCTAAAGAAAATGCCTGATGACTTTGACGAACTTCCCGAAGAGGAACAGCAGGAGATAATCAACGACCTGGAAGAAGTGGTCGCGTCTGTTGACCCTGCCGCCCTCCGCGAAGAAATACTCCAACTCGGCAAACTCATCGAGCAAGCTCAAACTCTTGAGAAACGTGAGGTCGAGTCGAAACTGGTAAGACTCAAAGAGGTCATTACCAGTCATGGCATATTCAAAGACCCAAAAACCAAGCTCCTTATCTTTACCGAACACAAGGAGACCCTCGACTACCTGGTCGGCAAACTCCGCGAATGGAAGCTTTCCGTCACTCAGATACATGGCGGCATGAAGATAGGCGACCGCGACATGGAGGGAACGAGGCTCTTTGCTGAGCGTGAATTCAGAGACGCTTCCCAGTTGCTTGTCGCCACAGAAGCCGCCGGTGAGGGAATCAATCTGCAGTTCTGCTGGTTCATGATCAACTACGACATCCCATGGAACCCGGTCCGCCTCGAACAACGCATGGGCCGCATCCACCGTTACGGTCAGGAACACAACTGCCTCATCCTGAACTTTGTCGCGGTCAACACCCGTGAAGGACGCGTGCTTCATAAACTTTTGGAGCGTCTGAAGGAAATCCGGAGAGAACTCGGCACTGATCAGGTCTTCGATGTCGTTGGCGAGGTTTTTCCGGCTAACATGCTGGAGAAAATGTTCCGCGAGTTGTATGCCCGGCGCACCAACGTGCCGGACATCGAGGCCCGCATCGTGCATAACATCGACGCAGACCGTTTCCGCGCAATCACCGAATCAACCCTCGAAGGCCTTGCCAAACGCGAGTTGAACCTCTCGACGCTCATTGGCAAGTCTGCCGAGGCGCGCGAACGCCGCCTGGTCCCCGAAGTCGTTGAGGACTTCTTCATAAACGCGGGTCCGCTCGCCGGAATTCATCCAAAGGAATCCAAATCGAACTCGCACGTTTACAGGATAGGCCGTGTTCCACGCACATTGTGGCCCATCGGCGAACGCCTCGAACCAAGGTTCGGCAAACTCGGCCACGAATACCGTCAGATTGTGTTCGATAAAGCGCTCCTATCCAAAGACCCAACCTCCGAATGGGTGACTCCCGGCCACCCGCTTTTTGAAGTGACGCGCGAGGACGTATCCGAGCGCGTGCGCGACGACATCCAACGCGGCAGCGTCTTCTATGACCTGCACCGCAAAGAGCCGTACCGGCTGGACGTCTTCACCGCCTCGATCAAAGACGGCAGCGGCAATCGGCTCCACCAGCGGCTCTTTGCAATACAGACCGAGACGGACGGCGCAATATCCGTCAAACAGCCGACCGTGTTCCTCGATCTTGCGCTTGCGCCGAAGGCCGCTTCGACGCCCGAAAACGACAGCCTGCCGGACCTCACAGCCGCCGAAAGGGTGCTTATCGAAAAAGCGTTGAATCCGCTCCTTACCGAGGTCGCGGCAGAACGCGAGCGTGACACGCGAACGATTTCGGAACACATCGAAATCAGCCTGAACGAGTTGATACATCGCCAGAACCTCAGGCTTGCCGAACTCCTGGAACAACAACAACGCGGGGATGACTCGCCTCTGCTCGCCGCCAACATCAAACAGGCCGGCGACCGTGTCGAGGAGCTCACTGGCCGCCTCGAACGCAGGCGCGAAGAACTCAAACAGGAGCGCGAATGCGTCATTAGCGATATTCAGCACATAGGCTGCGCGTGGGTGCTGCCGCATCCGGAGAGAACTTCGCCGGGCGTCGTTTCCATGGTTCGTGATGAAGAAATCGAGCGAATTGCAGTCAATACGGTTATCGCGCAAGAGGAAGCCAAGGGCTGGCAAGTCGAAAGCGTCGAGAATCAGAACCGTGGGTTTGACCTTATTTCCCGAAAACCGCATCCCGAGGACCCGAAAACTTGCATCGAGGTCCGATTTATCGAAGTCAAAGGCCGCGCTACCGTCGGCGAGATAGCTCTCACCACCAACGAATATAAGACGGCCGACCGCCTCAAGAAAGACTATTGGCTCTATGTCGTCTTCAACTGCGTCTCGACTCCGGAAATTCATCCGATCCAAGACCCGGTTCGTTTGGATTGGAAGCCGCTCGTGAAGATTGAACATTATCACGTCGGGGCCGATAAGGTGCTATCAGAAAAGACAAACAAATGAGAAAACGCCGCGAACTGAGAGACCCTATTCACGGATTCATCGAGCGCCGGGAAACAGAAGAGAGGATTATCGATACTCCTGTTTTTCAGAGATTGCGAGGTATCAAACAACTCGCAATGGCATATCTCGCATATCCGGGAGCAACCCACACCCGTTTCGATCACTCAATCGGAGTCATGCATATTGCCGGCAGATTAGCCATGCAATTGATAGACGATCAGGAAGAGAGGAGGATGGTTCGACTCGCTGCCTTGTTGCATGACTTGGGCCACGGACCCTTTTCACACATTTCAGAAGATGTCCTTGACCGATATTATGACAAAGCAAAGGTTCGGCCCGAAGCGAAGGAGAAAATCCATGAGCACTTAACCTGTAACCTGATTGAGAGGGACAAGGAAATAGTAAAGCTGTTGAGTGAATATGAGCGCGAAAAGATTGTCGGTCTCCTCTTGGGGACTTCGGGAAGGTCTATTTGCCATGGCATCATCTCCGGCCCGCTGGACGCGGATAAACAGGACTACCTCCTCCGTGACAGTTACTTCTGTGGCGTGAAATACGGCGTCTTTGACCTCGAGCGACTGATTGGAACACTTGAAGTCTATCACCACTTTGATGACGAGATTCTGGCCGCTGCTCGTGATGGAGTTTACGCAATTGAGCAGTTCGTTCTTGCAAAGTATCACATGACGGCGCAGGTCTATTGTCACAAGATCAGGTTGGTCTCTGATGCGATGATCGTTCGGGCTCTTGAGCTGGGAATCGAAGTTGACAAGATCGAATGGCTGAGAAGATTATACGCCTACGATGGATCCGACCAATACATCCAAAACTACCTTCAGTGGGACGACCAGCGCCTGACGACACAACTTCTTTTTCCGGGCAATAGTGGCGGGCATGCCACAGAGCTGTTTTGGCGACTGAGAAACAGGAATTTGTTCAAAAGAGTATTCGCTGTGCCGTTGCGTGAGTTTGAAGACCCTGGAAGCCGCGAAATCCTATCCAACATAAACAAGGAGAATGAATTGGGCTTCCGTAAGAAGGTTGAGTCGTTGATTTCTGAATTCCTGTCATCCGGAACGGGACAAGAGGTTCCCGCTCTATATACAATAGTCAGAGCATTCACCATCAAATCAGTTCGTGAAAAGACTCCGAATCCTGAAGGCTCTATCACCATCTTAACTGATGGAACCCCAAAGAGATTCGAAGACGAATCAAGCCTCTTCGAGTCCATCGAGTCCAGGGAGAGCGAGGAACACCTCGAGGTTTACGCCCCGGTCACCTTTCGAGACGACATGGAAAAGAGAAAAAAGAGGGAGGAATTCGGTAAGGGAATCCGTGATATACTGAATAAGGCGGCACGCGGCGAAAAACGCAAGGAGAAAGGAAAAGGAGGACAAGATGACTCCTGATAAGATAGCTCTACTGATCGTGCATGCGGCGGGGAACAAACTAAGAGGCAAGACATTGCTTCAGAAACGGGCATATTTCCTCTCCAAGATTCTCGATTTGGACCTTACGTATAATCCGCATTATTACGGTCCTTACTCCCCGGATATCGAAGAGGGCCTGGCTCGTACAAAAGCTCTCGGGTACGTGGAAGAACGTACCCTTGGGTTCGGAGTGACCGACAATGTGGGGTTCGAGGTGCGTCGCTATGACTATGCTTTGACCGAAGACGGCGAGACTATTGTCAAGGATCTGAAGAAACTATACCCCAAGGAATCCCGAAGGATCATTGAATGTCTGAAGCGTCTTACGGAGGCGGGAGATACGGGCGACCACGTCAGCCTTTCCATCGCGGCAAAAACTCACTATATATTGAAAAAAACAAATTCAGCTATGACCGCAGACGACATAAGAAAGGCTGCGACCAGACTGGGTTGGAACATCACGAACGAATCAGTCGAGAAAGCCGTATCATTCCTGAAAGAACTGCGTTTGGCGAAAGCGGCTTGATATGGCCATCGTTACCTACCACAAACATCCCAGATATCCATTCCCAACTGGGGCAAAACAGAACCTATTCTGGATTGTTTGATTGAGCTACAGATGAAACTCTTTGAGATGGTTGGCGAATCTCCTTCGGAATACGATACGAACAGTTTCAATGACAATCCCGACTTGCGCTCCGAATCCGGAGGTTAACGCAATCCAAAACTTATAACGTTTGAATGGAAAGTGCCGGTTAAGACCGAATATTGCCATGTTGGAGTTGAGATAGCCCCGCGGGCACATGTCAAGGGCTACCGCGAGGGAGATGCTTTAAATGATTATAAGAGCTTACGGCCTCTATTGGAACCCCGATACAGTTGATTGGGGTGTGCCTGGGCAGCAGAACAAAGGTATGCTGACAGGAACATTTAAGAACGCCCGGGGAAAAAAGATCGAAACAGATATTTGGGACCAGCGAGGCATTTATTGTCTTTACAAGGAATTCAGACTGATCTATGTGGGTAAAGCATTCAGACAATCATTGGGCAAACGGTTGAGAGACCATCTCGCGGATCGCTTTGCTGGCAGATGGGATGGATTCTCTTGGTTCGGTACTGATACGATAGAGGAGAATGGCGCTCTAAAGAAACACCAGAGGAAAAAAATAAGTATTGAGACTTTGATTGATGCTCTCGAGGCGATCCTTATTGGCATCAACGAACCTCCTCTGAATCGGAGACACGAGAAGTTGCCGCAGGCAAGGCTGATACAGCAAGTTTGTCGCACTGGTACAGGAACGATCAGTCAAAGACTCACGCAGATTGATTCAAAACTCGATACCCTCATTAAAAGGAAGAAGAAGTGACCTACCCCAAACGCCTAATCGAAGTTGACCTCCCCATTAAACGAATTAGCGCCCATTCTAGGCGCGAAAAGAGCATCCGGCATGGGCATATTTCGACGCTGCATATCTGGTGGGCGAGGCGGCCTCTTGCGGCGTGTCGGGCGGTGATTTGCGCGGCCCTGTGGCCCGATCCCGCGGATGAACTGTGCCCGGAATCATTCCGCAAAACTGCGCGAAAACTCATGCAGGAATGGGCTGAAGAGCATGTCAATCTGCTCAGCGCCGACAGCATGAAAAGATTCGTTGCTATTTCAAAGAACCCTAAGAAACTGAATGATAACGTTGAACTGCGGAAAGCCCTTCTCGATTTCATCGCCGATTTCTCTAACTGGGACAACTCGACTGTAAAGGAATATCTTGATACGAGTAGAGCGCTGACACAGTCAGCCCATGAAGCACTTGGCGGAGCGCTCGGCACAAAACCGCTCGTGGTGGACCCCTTTGCCGGAGGTGGCGCCATTCCACTGGAGGCACTCCGCGCGGGCACAGACGCCGCCGGAAGCGACATAAATAACATTCCGGTTTTACTAAATGAGGTCGTTCTACAAGATCTTCCGAGGAGCGGGCCTGCAACACATGACCGATTCCTTTATTGGGCAAGAACCCTCCGCGATGTTGTTCAAGAAGAAATGGATGGTTTTTTCCCCGACAAAGCTGGCCACGGAAAGCCATTTGCATATTTTTGGGCAAGGCAAATTAGATGTGAAGGGCCAAATTGCGGAAGAATTCTCCCACTAATTGGCAATCCAGCTTTATCGAAGAGAGGAACCCATCCAGTTGCCGTGGGCTTCGAGTACAGTCATTCGAGTGACCGTCCAACTTTCGGATTGCTCAAACCCAATGATCCAAGAGTCAGGAAGACTATCAAGGACGGAAGCGCAACTTGCATCTGCAATTATACAACACCCGTCAAGAGTGTGCGAAGCCAATTGCGGGAGCAAGAAGGCGGATCTCACAGTTCCCTTCTGCTTGCAATTGGAGTCCTGAATAAGCAAAACAGAAAGGAATATATTCTGCCTGATAAGAGGGACAAGGCTGCGATTGATAGAGCGCAAGAGTATTATGATACGCTTGCTAACAGACTCATTCCAAACACGGACGTCTCCATATTCCCCCGAGAAAAAATTTGGGGGAAGGCCAAGATGAATGTGGCATTATATGGAATCGACGAATGGAGCAAAGCCTTCACTCCAAGACAAAAACTCCAGGTGTACCATTTTCAAAAGGCGCTAAGTGGACTGGCGCCTCATATTCGCAGAGAAGCGGGATTGACTGTGCTCAAATTACTGGTCTTAACGGTTAATAAGGTTATAGATTATTGCACATCTCTCTGTAGGTGGGTTCCTGGAGGCGAATTTGTCGCAGCAACAAATGGCGGCGAGAAGAAGATCCCCATGATGTGGGATTACGTCGAGGTTGTTCAGCACAACGACGGCCCCGGCTCCTTTATGAATATGGCTGATTGGGTTGCTCGAGTAATAGAACATTGTGCTGAATCAAGGTTAGCGCCGGGAGTTTCCATACGGGCGAGTGCCACAAGAAGAACTTATCCTGATGATTCGGTTGACGTGCTATTTACCGACCCTCCGTATTATGATGCGATTTGGTATTGTGACCTGGCTGATCTATTTGATGTCTGGTTACAGCGCACTTTGTCATGGGTTGGACTCTCAGGCAATCCTTGCACAGTGGAAACTAGGGAGTCTGAAATAATAAGAAGTGACTTTTCGGAAAAAGATGGGCTGAGAGCCAAAGATGATTCTTTCTATGAGAGGCAGATGCAAAAGGCTTTCAAAGAAGCTAGGATTGCAACAAAGCCCAACGGAACAGCCGTCATAGTTTTCGCACATAAATCTACCTCTGGATGGGAGGCTATTTTGGGGGCGCTCATAGCAGCAGGTTGGGTTGTCATTGCGTCATGGCCAATTGATACTGAACGCGAGGCAAGAATGACTGCTATTGGACAGGCTGCTCTTTCTTCTTCAATTCATATCGTATGTCGCCCTCGCGAAAATCCGGATGGCTCACTTCATATCGACGATATCGGTGATTGGCGTGACGTGCTCTCGGAACTACCAAAACGCATCCATGAATGGTTGCCGCATCTAGCCGAGGAAGGAATTGTCGGCGCAGATGCAATTTTCGCATGTCTCGGCCCGGCGCTTGAAATTTTCTCGCGCTACTCCCGCGTCGAGAAAGCCAGCGGTGAACAGGTTACGCTCAAAGAGTATCTCGAGCATGTCTGGGCAGCAGTGGCGCGTGAAGCGTTGCATGTGATTTTTGAGGGAGCAGATGCAACCGGCTTCGAGGAAGACGCTCGCCTCACCGCGATGTGGTTGTGGACTCTGTTTCCGGGAGCAAACGGGAACGGCAGCGAAGGAGGGGGACAAGCTGAAGAAGAGAGCGAAGAAGAGGAAGAAGAGGAGCCATCCAAAAAGGGTGGTAAGCTTAAGGGCTTCATGCTCGAATACGACGCCGCCCGTAAGATTGCGCAGAGTCTCGGCGCGCATTTGGAAACTCTGCGATCAGTCGTGGAAATCAAGGGTGATAAGGCAAGATTGCTTCCGGTTTCCGAGCGCGCGAAATATCTGTTCGGCAAGGATGAATCGGATTCTCCTAAAGCCAGAAGAAGAAAATCTCAGCAGGAATTCGACTTCATGGAAGACTTGCGGCATGCGGAATCCGAATCTGGCGGATGGGGACAGCAATCCGCGCCAAAAGCAGGAAATACGGTCTTGGATCGAGTGCATCAGGCGATGATACTGTTTGTCGCTGGCCGTAGCGAAGCGCTCAGGCGGTTCCTCGTTGAGGACGGCCCAGGTCGCGATGGCCGTTTCTGGCGGTTAGCGCAAGCCCTATCTGCGCTATACCCCACTCACACCGACGAAAAACGCTGGGTTGACGGCGTGCTGGCAAGGAAAAAGGGCTTGGGGTTGTGATGTTGCGGCTGCTGGATCACAGAGAAGATGAGTATCTTCACGTCGCGACAAAAACATGACCCGGTCCGCCAAAATTAAGAGGAAGAACTCATGTCGGGGAAATCTTGTTGTTGCCTCAGATTTCGTTCACAGGAACATAGCGAGGAATAATGTACGTTCCGGATGAATTGAGAAGAGTAATGAGAGATATTGAAATGGCTCGCCGCCAGGCAGAACCTTACGGCCGCATACTGCAGGAGGTGGCAAGAGCTGTATCGGGCCGTGAGGGAATTCTGGAATTGGCAAGAGCCGTAGAGGATAGTCAGAGGATTCTAAAGGATATCGGCAGTGTGGTCAGGGCCGCGAAATTTCAGAACTTTTTCCAAACTCAGGAAGATTTTTGGCGAGAAACAGCAAGGCCGCTTGCGGAAACTCTTAACCTGAAAGGATCCCTTGCGCAACGAATTCAGGAGAGTTCCCTGGTATGGCAAATAAGTATGTCAGAGATAATTGGCCGATTTCAGGACGTCGGGTTCCTTCAAGCCAAAGAGGAACTGTCCATTAGGCTTTTAGAGCCACAGCGAATCTATACTGAATTCGTTGCTGCAACCGTTGAACGAACAAGAAAAGAGAGCGAAGAAGCCGCAAGAGCTCTTCGTTTTTCACTTCGCCTGGCAGAAGTTCAGTTGCTCACCACGACGGAAGCATTGTCCTCCGTCATTACCGTCCCCTGTGATGAAGAATCGCCTTCCCCTCCCAGGACCCTTAATCTACCCGTTATTCAGCAAGAGGAATTACTCGCGCTACCGGAAATTGTTGATGAAAACTATATCGAGCCTGTAATCAAGACTATCCCTTCTGCTCAGCTACATTCTTTGTCACGAGAAGTGCTACGTTCCGTCGTCAAATGTAATGAGCTAAGCAAAACCAAAGGTGGAGAAGAGATATTTAAACCCACGACAAGGCTTTTGGAGGTTTTCAGCGACTTTTCGTGGCTGGCCGCGACAGATAGACAGATTCTGGCCGAATTCGTAGATTGTCTGTATTTCGTGTTTTACGAGGGAGCGGGAGCGGATAACCTACGTTTCATTAGTACACATGGCGGACCTTTTGAGGATGATGATTGTGAGTTTATATGGTGTGTGAAGCATTTACGGAACAAGTGGCTGCGTCACGACCCCGACCATGGGGAAGAGGCAGATGTAAGAAAGTCATGGCTCAAATTGGGAGACAATTTCAAGTGGTTGGGTTTGAAGCATCCTCCCAGTGAGACAGCGCAATTTCGGTTGCTTCAGCGTGCTTTACTTGAGAAAGCAAATACTTTCGTGCACAATCTTCTCCAGAAACTTGAATCAAAATAGCGCATTGAGTGCTTTTGCGGATGACTGCACAGGGTTTGATGAATACATGGCGGTCTCACTTCCTGCAGTTTGTCCAGCAACACGAGAACGCTCTGCCTTTGAGAGAAGCCGCCTTGAAAGTGAGCCTTGCTGATTGGACAAGGGAGTTGACCGCGGTTAGCCACGTGCGAGAGAATGGGTTGGCGTGTGTCGGCAAGAGGACACAAGCTGGAGCTCTTGCCCGTTTCGCGTAGCGAATATCTTGGACTTGATTTGATGGCTTTTCCCGAAGGCGATAAGGAATGGCGGTTTCCGATTGCCGCAATGGAATTTGAGAACAGCAAGTCTGATGACCGGATCGCCTATTCTCTGTGGAAAGTCCTGAGCGTCCGCGCTGACCTGCGGGTAGTGTTCTGCTATCGGCGGAAGTCAGAAGATGGCCCCGCACTGGTCAAATTTCTTCGTGATGAAGTTATCCAGGCAATGGGACTAACCGGCCGAATGAATCTGGAAGGGGAAACCTTACTTGTAGTCGGAAGCCGTGCCGAGTCCGAGACATTCCCTTACGGTTTCTTCAAGTGGTGGGAACTCGAGAGTAACAGCGGCACTTTCAGGCTGGTCTGATTGGAGGTCTCAATATGGCGCTGAAGCCTTGGTACAAAGTGATAACGCCGCGTGAGGATTTGCGGGAAGGAAAGCCGCTCGACGCCTCGGAGTTCGCAGTGAAACTGGATCAAGTATGGGAAGGCCGCGCGCCCGCTGTTTACCAGGAGCCCAAACAATTTTTCGAACGCACCTACCTCACCCATAACCTGATTGGGGTAGCTGCCGAAGTAATCCGCCGCTTATCAGGCGAGAAAACTGAGACATCGGCAGTATTCAACATGGCGACCCAGTTCGGTGGCGGCAAAACCCATTCGTTGACCCTGCTCTACCATCTGGCAAAGCATGGTCCCGAAGCAAACCGCTGGAACGGCGTACAGAGACTTCTTGAAAAGTCAGGCATGTCGTCTGTGCCAAAAGCAGCGACTGTGGTTTTCGTGGGCAGTGAGTTTGATTCGATTACTGGCCGCGGCGGAAGCGACGGAACGCCGTTGCGCAAAACCCCGTGGGGGGAAATTGCGTTTCAACTCGGTGGCAAAGAAGGTTTTGATGTTGTTTCCGAGCATGAGAAACAGATGACCGCTCCGGGAGGCGACGTCATCAGAAGATTCCTGCCCAAGGACAAACCCTGCCTCATCCTAATGGATGAATTGATGAACTACGTCAGCCGCAGCCGGAAAAGCGGGATGGGCGCCCAGTTTTACAGCTTTCTCCAGAATCTCTCGGAAACAGCGCGAGACAATGACAACATCGTTCTGGCCGTCTCGATTCCGGCTTCGGAACTTGAGATGACAGCCGAGGATCAATCGGACTATGAGCGATTCAAAAAGCTCCTCGACCGTCTGGGCAAGGCGGTCTTTATGGCGGCAGAGACCGAAACTTCAGAGATCATCCGGCGGCGCTTGTTCGAGTGGCAAGGATTGCCCGATGATGCCAAAAAGACCATTGGCGAGTACGCCGACTGGATTATTGATAACCGTCAGCAAATTCCGAACTGGTTTCCCATAGATAGCGCAGTCGAGGCATTCTCTGCCACATATCCGTTCCATCCCACAGTTCTTTCGGTATTCGAGCGAAAATGGCAAGCGCTGCCTCGCTTCCAGCGCACGCGCGGAATTCTGCGACTCCTGGCGCTGTGGGTCTCAAAGGCTTACTCCGACGGATACAAAGGCGCTCACCGGGATCCACTCATTGGGCTTGGCTCTGCGCCCATCGAAGACCCAATGTTTCGCGCCGCCATGTTCGAGCAGTTGGGCGAAGTTAAACTTGAAGCGGCAGTAACGACTGATATAGGCGGCAAGAAAGACTCCCACGCGATTCGGCTAGACCAAGAAGCGGTTGAGACCCTCAAGAAGGCGCGCCTTCACAGAAAGGTCGCCACAGCGATCTTCTTCGAATCGAATGGAGGAATACTTCGCCACGAAGCCACCGTGCCGGAGATACGAATTGCCGTAGGCGAACCCGCGCTGGATATAGGCAATGTGGAGACGGCCCTCGACGCGCTTGCTTCATCGTGTTATTTCCTTGATGTGGAACGCACGAAGTACCGGTTCACCCTTCTTCCGAACTTGAATAAGATATTGGCCGACCGCCGCGCCAACATCAAGCGGGAGAAAATAGAAGAACGCGTTCGCTTTGAAATTCAAAAAGTGTTTGCGGCAGGACAGAACATCGAGCGAATCTTTTTCCCCGAGAAGAGTGGCCAGATACCCGACCGCGCCGCGCTCACAGTCATTGTTCTTCCACCGGAACAATCCATGCAGGAGGAGAAGAAAACTCTCGAACTCGTTGAGAACATGACGAAGGAGTGCGGAAATTCGGCGCGCACATTCAAGAATGCGCTTGTATGGTGTATCGCGACCGCACCAGATGCCCTGCGCGAGGAAGCAAGGAAGGCGTTGGCATGGGAGGATATTGATGATGAATCTGATGAATTACGACTGGATGACACACAGAAAAGACGACTGTCCGAAAACTTGAAGAAGGCCCAGCGCGATGTCAAGGAATGCGTCTGGCAAACATATAAGAACCTAGCGCTTCTCGGCAAAGACAACCGCATGAGGACGATGGATTTGGGGCTTGTCAATTCCAGTGCGGCAGATACATTGATAAACCTCATCATCGGTCGCCTGCGCGAAAGCAACGATATTGAGACTGACCTCAGCCCAAACCAGCTTATCCGCAATTGGCCGCCAGCCTTTAAGGAATGGAGCACGAAGGGGGTGCGGGACGCTATCTTCGCATCGCCTTTATTCCCACGCCTGCTCAATCCCGAAAGCGTCAAGGACACAATTGCGAGAGGCGTCAGCAATAAGTTGCTGGCTTATGTCGGGAAGACAAGCGGC
>CAYVDS010000004.1:0-7359 GCA_964450145.1 uncultured bacterium | reverse complement strand
AGCGGCGGCAAGTATGATCCGTTCGTTTTCGGCAAAAGTCTGAGCCCGATGGACGTCGAAATCTCTGACGACATGTTTATCATCACTGCCGAGGAGGCAAAGAAACACATCGAGCCTCCAAATCTGACCACGATTGTTGTCACTCCGCAGAACGCTCAAATCAAGCCCGGCAAAAAGCAGACTTTCGTCGCGAACGGTCTTGACCAGAATAGCCGCGAGATGGCCCTCGGGAAAATCACATGATCTGCGACCGGCGGCAGTACTGACAAAGAAGGGGTCCTACTTGCCGGCAAAGACGAAGGCAGCTTCATTGCCAAAGCCACGTCCGCAAGCGTCGCCGGCTCTGCCACATTCGCCATTGCGAAGACCGAGACTGCCACATCATCCACTCCAGCGACGACACCACCGGACACCACGGGGAAACTGTCTTGGAGCGGTGAGGTTCCCACGCAGAAATGGATGAACTTCTACACCAAAGTCCTCGCAAGGTTTGCGCGCGACAGAGGTCTGAAACTTAATGTCACCGTCGAAGTCGCGCCCGAGGGCGGCCTTTCCAAACAATCCATCGAAGAAACCAAAGTAGCCCTCCGCGAACTCGGCCTTAATGATGATGTGAAGGCCTCGTAGTTAGGATTCGTCGCGCCTGTACTCAATTACACATTTTTCAGACACCGCCTGAAAAATCATTCAACGCCGTCGCGCCAGGCGAAAAGGTCAACGGGAAACAAGGAAAGGAGGTCTCTCCATGCAAACCATGCGACAACGTCCCAATCATCTTCTTCGCCTTTCTCCCTTCCTTGGACTCACGACTCGCGACTGTTCTTTCCTCATCCTTCATCACTCATCATTCCCCGCCAGTTCCCCTTTCCCTCTCTCCCTTTCATCCGCGTTTATTCGCGTTCATTGGCGGTTCCAATAGCCTCGCCTCTTTATTCGTGCCGTTTGTAATCCATCCGTTCGCTTCCCCTCTCCTTTTTGCCTTTTTCTTCTCCAACTTTAGACACTTTAGGTCACTTTAGCTCACTTACAACTCCTTGCTATCACTCGTGTTCCAAAATTCGCACAATTTGTTAACAAAAACTTCGTTGACCGCCCCGCCCCTTCATGATATAAGCTCATTGTGCGCGAGCCACGGTCAGAGTAATGGGTCGAATAACGAAAGGAAGGCCTCTCATGAAAATCACGCAGCAGCAATTGCGTCCATCGGGTTCGCCTTTCTCTGCGTTCCTTTGCGACCTCAGCGGTTCAGATTCTTCGCTCTTGGACAATCACTGTCCGAAAAAACTTCAAACCAACCGCGATTTCTTGCGTCATTGCGTCATTTGCGTCATATTTCTCCAGAAAACCAGTGCCAACTTGTCCATCCGGCTGCTCCGGAAGTCCCTATCAATACGTTACTTCCAAATCCTCTTTCACCTTGCTCGTTGCCCCTTTCGCCTGCCCCGATTTCGCCGGGCCTTTGTGTCATGCTTGCGTCATTTGTGTCATGTCCCTGTCCCGCAAAGACTTACAAAGGAAAACAGCAACATACGAGACGATTTGCTTCTCCTTTTCCAATCCAAAATCCAAAACCTAAAACATGTCCTCGACTCGGACCGGGGATCCAAAATCGGATCGCGCTTTCGCCTCTTTCCTCTTTTCCCGACCTTAGACTTTAGACTCTGGACTTTAGATTTCGCGCGCCTTGTGCGATGCGGTTTACTTCCCGCCTATATTTTCCTCTTAAAGGGATTTGTTGTACAGAAGGGTGTTTTGTGTCACTTGCGTCACGGCCTTATGCGACAACGACTTACAAAAGAAGATCGCGTTTTTCGTCGAGTTCCAGTCTCTTCATCAGTGTTCATCGGCGTCCATCGGCGGTTCCCGTACAGTTCTTATTTCCATTACCGATTTCTTAGATGTTGTGTTCGATGATGTGTGTTCGACGATGTGTCAAGACGATGTTGACTTTGTGGCATTGAGCTGCTATAATAGCGCAAATTATTTTCTAATATGGGTTTACGTGCTTATCCCATGCCGGAAAAGGCGGCTTCCTTTAGGCACTCACCAGTTAGGGGATAAAGGGTGACATTTTGTGGGGGCGACTCGCGAGTCGCCCCTACAGAGTTCTTGCAGACACAACGCCTCTTGGCGTTGAAGACGAGGGTTGCAGAGTTCAGCAATGGCGAGAAAGATATTTGGGATAGGCCTTGACGGGGCCACGTTTGATCTTGTTGACCCGTGGATAAAACGCGGTGAACTGCCGGTATTGGCCTCGCTCCTGGCGCAAGGAGCGCGCGGCAAGCTCAAATCCACCGTGCCTCCCATGAGCCCGCAGGCGTGGAGCTCATTCGTCACAGGGAAGAATCCCGGCAAGCACGGCATTTACGATTTTGTTCAATATGTCCCAAACAGTTACGAAATATACTTCTGTAACGCCGCTACCCGAAAAGCGAAGAGCCTGTGGAGAATCCTGAGCGACTCAGGCAAAACAGTGGGCGCCATCAATGTGCCCATGTGCTACCCGCCCGAGCCGGTGAACGGGTTTATCATATCTGGGATGGAGGCCCCTGGCGTGCAGAGCGAGTTCACCTATCCTCCCGATTTGTACAAAGAGATGAAGAAGGCCATCGGCGAATATGATATGCATGGCGACAGTTGGACGCGGATGGGGCCGGAAGCCTACATCGGGAACGTCATGAAGACGATTGACAGCCAATCAAACGCCATTAAGTACCTTATGAAGCGGTTCGATTGCGACCTCTTTTTCGCGGTTTTCGGCTCGACTGACAGGGTGCAGCACTTCTTTTGGAAATATCTGGACCCGACCCACCCGAGGCACGATCCCGCCGAGGCTGCCAAGTACGGCGATTGCGCGCTCCAGGTTTACAGAAAGATAGACGCGCATCTCGGTGAACTCCTCCAGATGATACCCAAAGACGCGACAGTCTTCGTAATGTCGGATCATGGCGCCGGGCCGTTCCATAAAATTGTCTATCTCGACAAGTGGCTGAAACAGCAAGGCTACTTGAAATACAAGGATTCCGCCGAAGGCTCCTCCATCCGCAAGGTCGCGTTTGACGCCTCGAAAAACCTGTATATCTTTTTCCGAAAATTCCTGCCGAGGGGCATGAAAGACCTGCTCAAGAGCGCGTTGCCGGAGACCCGCAGGAAGATCGAATCGCACCTGATGATGTCTCCGATTGATTGGGAGAACACGAAGGCTTTCTATCTCGGGATCGAGTCCACCCGGATATTCATCAACCTCAAAGGCCGCTTTCCGCGAGGGACCGTTGAACCGGGCGCTGAATATGAGCGGCTCCGCGACGAGATAATCGCGCGACTGATGCAGATCAAAGACCCGGACACTGGTCAGCCGGTTGTCGAACACGCTTACAAAGGCGAAGAAATATATTGGGGGAACGCCCTGCCCGACGCGCCCGACATCCTCGTCCTCTGGAAGGATGACTTGTACATCACTCGTAAGAGCTATGGAGTGGAAGCGAATGGAAATCCCGACGCCATCATCGATGACAACCTTCGTTTCGGAGAGATCGGCAAACTCATGAGCATCGAGCAAACCGGCACCCATCGCCCGCACGGGATATTCTGCATCAAGGGGGAGGGGATCGAAAAGGCAAAGACCTTGTCCGGCGCAGAAATCATCGATCTCGCCCCTACGCTTCTGTATCTACTTGACTTGCCAGTGCCCTCCGATATGGACGGAAACGTGCTGGAGGGCGCGATCACTTCCGAATACCTCGCCATGCATCCCATCAAGAGAGTCGAGGTCGAGGGGGACAGCGGGCCGGGCCGCGGAGACTCCGTATACTCCGGCGAAGAGTTTGACAAAGTGGAAGAACGCCTGAGAAGTCTGGGCTATATCGAGTGAGAGACCTTGGCCGCGGGACCTCATAAAGAGAAGGTTTTCATCATCGGGCTCGACGGGGCGACTAACGACCTCATCCTGCCTTGGGTCGAGGCGGGACACCTGCCTACGCTCAGCCGATTCATTCGCGAGGGAGTTCACGGCGACCTCACCAGCGTTATCCATCCTCTGACCGCTCCCGCCTGGACCTCCTTCATGACCGGGAAGAACCCCGGCAAGCACGGAGTGTTCGATTTCATCGTCCGCAAAGAGCACAGCTACGACGTGCGGCTGGTTGACTCGAGAATCCGCGATCAGAATACGCTCTGGAAAGTCCTAAGCGGGCACGGCCTCAAGGTCGGTATCATGAACATCCCGCTTAATTATCCCCCTCAGCCGGTGAACGGATGGCTCATCAGTTGGATGGACGCGCCGGGTCTGGACAGCGCTTTCACGTATCCGGATGGCCTTTACAAGGAAATCAAGGACAACGTGGGCGAATACGTCATCACAGTCAACTTCCACGTGTCGCTCGACGAGTACATCCGGCAGATTAACCATATGATCGAAAATCGCTCAAAAGTCACTCGTTACCTGATGGACTCGCACCCGTGGGATTTCATGATAACTCTCTTCAGCGCGACCGACTACGTCCAACACGCGTTCTGGAAATTCATGGACAAGACGCATCCCGGCTATACCGAAGAGGGCGCAAAGAGATTCGGCGACGTTATCCTCGACGTCTACCGGAAAATCGATGTCGAGTTGGGCACGATACTTGCTCGTCTCGACGCCGACACGAAAGTCTTCATCATGTCTGACCACGGAGCCGGCCCCCTAAAAAAAGTGGTGAATTTGAACAGGTGGCTGGAGATGAACGGGTATCTCACTTTCCGGGGGTCAAACGCAGAGGGCGCCGGAGCACGAAAGATATTCACCAGGGGACTCCGGAGCCTTTTTACCGCGGTTAAGCGGAACCTTCCGCCCTCGGTCAAAGGCAAACTGAAACGGATGATGCCGGATGTCCGCGACAAGCTCGAGTCATTTTTCTTTTCCTCAGCCATCGACTGGCAGAAGACGCGAACCTTCTCATGGGGCGCTTACGGCAACGTATGGCTCAATGTCCGGGGACGCGAACCCGAGGGAATCGTTTCGAGCGGGGAAGAGTATGAATCGCTGCGAAGCGAAATCGCCAAGAAACTGCTCGAGTTAAAGAATCCGGACACCGGCGAGCAAATAGTCGAAAAGGTTCATCGGCGCGAGGAGTTATACAGCGGCCCCTTCATCGAACGCGCGCCCGACCTCATCGTCCAATGGACCGACTACGCGTATCACAGCCGCCAGCGCTTCGGCGAGACGGAGAACACTTTGTTCCTTGATGCGCAGACCATGCCGCTCAGCCGGCTCGAAATGAACGGTTTTCATAAACTCAACGGCGTGCTCATGGCGCGGGGAAATGGGGTTAAGGCGAACGCGAAGATTGACGGCGCGAGAATCATCGACCTTGCCCCCACGATCCTCTACGTCTTCGGATTGCCGATCCCCGCCGACATGGATGGCAAAGTATTGACGGCCATGTTTACCGAAGAATATCAACGAACGAGGAATATTCGTTTTACGGACCGGGAAACGGCGAGAACAAGCGAGGGCGCGGACGCCTCTTACTCCGAGGAGGAAGAGGCAAAAGTTAAAGACCGGCTTCGAGGTCTCGGATACATGGACTAGTGTCGTGTCACACATGAATTGGCACGTGCAAGCGGATGCTTGTGTAGGGGCGCAGCTTGCTGCGCCCTTCTGGAAACCGACAAAGCAAAGTTGACACGTCACTAGCCGCATTTTCTGCGTAGGCGAGAAGAGCAAACAGTGACAACCGAAAAAGAAAGGATGGAATCGCCTTGGAACTGGTGACGCTGCTGAAGACCTGCTGGAAAAGGAAGTGGGTTATTGTCGCTTTTACGGTAATCCTCCCGCTGGCCGCCCTCATTGTTTGCCTGAAAATGACGAAGGTTTACGAAGCGGTGGCCAAAGTCAAAATACTTCAATTCGAGGACACCCAAGCGCTTCTCCAAAAGCAAATACCTGAGGAGTGGGGGCAGCTCGACCATGTCACCGGAATACCGACGTTCAGCCAGGCGGAAGTCCTTCGCTCTCGAATGGTCGTTGAGCCCATCATCGAGAAGCTCGACTTACGCAAAAGAGTGACCATCATCGACCGAATTGTGAAAGCTATCGGCCTTCTGGATGAGTATCCGGACGAGCTTATCCGCCTCGACAAGCTCGTAGAGCCCGGATACATCGGCGCTTTCCTGCAGCGCCGGCAAATATATATCGAACCCATCGAGGACTCCGACATCATCGAAGTCTACGGCTATTCCGACGTCCTCGAGGAAGCGCGAGACATGGCCAATGAGGTGGCGAAAAGCTACGTCGAACAGGCCGGAAAACTCAAACAGGAAAAAGCGCGCGAAGCCTTGGAGGTCATTTCGCACAACATGGCCGCCGCGGAAGAAAACCTCCGACGCACCCAGGACGACCTGAAGAGGTTCCAGTCAACTCACAACGTGGTGAACCTTGAAGGCCGCATCAATGACATCCAAGGCAACCAGAACAATCTGGAAAACCAGTACTTGTCACTTAGCAACGATTTGCTCGTGCGCAAGAGCCGACTCAAGGAACTCTCCGAAGAGAATTTGGATGCCGCGGAATTCCAAGCCACTTTGAAAAGCGTCGAGGGCTACCCGCATATTCAGGACATCGAAACGCAGCTCATGAATCTCGAAGCGAACATGTCAGCCATGCTTACCGAAAAGACAGCCAAGCATCCCGCTGCCGTCGAGCTGCAGGCGCAAATCAATGGGATAAAGAAACAACTTCTTGCGGAGATCCAACGACTCCTCGAAAGCGAAATCATCGAATTGGGAAAGACCAGAGAGGCCGTCGCCGCCAACATACAGGACGTCAAGGCGATGCTGAAAAACCTCGCCGAGACCAACCGCCAGGTGGAAGACCTTCGGCGACAGGTTCAGACGGCCGAAGCGTTCTATCTCAGCCTTCGAACCGCACAGGACTCCGCGACCACGGCCGCCGCAACGAGCTATAGCAACGCAACCATCATTACTGAAGCCGCTCTCCCGGACCCCGACGATCCCTACTACCCTGAGCCCGCGCTGTACGTCATTCTCGCGGTCGTTATTGGGTTGATGTTCGGATTCGGGATGGCGTTCATCGTCGAGTTTATGGACCTTTCGGTCAAGGATATTGACGACATCAAACAGACGACCGACTTGCCTCTCCTGGGCGCAATCCCGAAAACGCGAGGTTTCCGCGCTCCTAAACTGAGAAAACTCGATTCGCCCGACAAGTTCACAGGAGCGATACTCGAAATCAAGCATAATGTCGTCGGTCGAATGAGGGGCAAGAAAGTGATCGCCGCAGCAAGCACCCTCAGGGGGGAAGGCAAAACGAAATTGCTCAGCCATCTTGCCATTGCGCTGGCCGAGCAGGGAAACAAA
>CAYVDS010000003.1:71268-74086 GCA_964450145.1 uncultured bacterium | reverse complement strand
AGCTATTTCCTTTGTATCAATAGGCGTGGGCTCGCCCGAAAGATATTCGGCCGTCAAAACGTGGGATGTCCATTGAATTTCATCGTCGGCGTGCGCAAAAGTGACATGGGCGCGCAAGATATACCTTTCCAATTTGACGGTCAAACCGGTCTCTTCGTAAGCCTCCCGCAGGGCGCCTTCCTCGAAATCCTCTCCGGGGCGAAGCCCCCCGCTGGGGGCTCTGAATACTCCCTCGGGATGAAAATGTTTACGAATCGTGATCAGACCTGAACCGTTGAAAATGAAGAGCGTAATGTAATGCGCCCGGTCGTGTTTCATGCTGCTTACGAGCAATTCGAATTCCGGCCATATCATTCGCTGGTAGAAACGAGCCACTTCCGGCGCGCCGTACCTGGCTTCGACATCTCTGAGCATTTCTTGGGTCACATACATAGGCGTATCGGTATTAGAATAGCCTTGATAAATTACAACTTATTATGACACAATTCCCCCCAAATAGTTAAGGATGCGCCTTCGAACCGACGGATTCTAACAAACACTCAAATGGTTGTCAATTTGGGTAATTATGCGCACTTGGAAATGTGCGCTCCAATAATGTATACTTCGGAAAGATTCGGAGATTCGGGAAAACGGCCCTTAATTCGGGGACATGATGTCGCATCATGCTCTCGAATTAAGGGAAACAATCGCTGATTTCCCTGAGGAGCAGGGCTCATTATTACGACATCCGATCGATCAAAAGCATTTGGAGCGGCGGTTATTGCGCTGGTCCTCGTCAGCGCAGGCGTGCTCTTGTGGGAATATGCGGCCGCAAATCACCTATCGGCCCGAGGGGCAAGGCAACTCTCGTCGCTCGGGTTCCTACTGCTAAGCATTGGCGCTTCGACAATCCTGTGGCTGTTGTGGGCTTTTTTGCTTGGACGTTTCGCGAAAAGCGGCTTCGTCCGGAGTGTGGAATCCGCGCGCCAACGGCGCGCGAAGGGAATTTGGGGGACAGCGTTGCTGTTTGGACTTACTTTCGCCGTTTACCACCGGAGCATTGGGTTTACGTTTTTCGCTGATGACTTCTTCGTTCTAGACTTGATATCAGAGGGACCTCTCAAGGCGCTGTTGCCGTCTCGGAACGTGTATCACTACTTCCCGGTTTTCTTGCTTCTTGCCGGGGTTCCTCGCTGGCTCGGAATAGGTCAGCCAGGCGTCTATCATGTCCTTATACTGTTAATCCATTCGGCAAACTCGGTTCTCGTGTACCACATAGCCCGCAGACTACTCGGAAGCCGTTTCCATGCATCGGGAGCCGCGCTCATTTTTTCTCTTTTCTTCATGAGTTATGATCCCGTGCTATGGACGCTGAGCGGAAGCTTCTATGTAATGTCGCTGTTTTTCGCGCTTCTGAGCTTCGCGTCGTTCCTGCAATATCGCATTAATGGTCGAAGATTCTACCTGCTGGGTTTTCCGGCGTTCTATATAATTGCAATTTATACCAACGAACTGACCGCGCCGATCCTCGGCGTTTGCTTACTCTATGACTTGACGCGGCGCTCTGAGGACGAATTTTCCCTCCTTCGCAGTTGGCTCTCAACCTCCTGGCTGTATGTGGGCCCGGCAGTTGCAATTGTTGTGCTTTCGATTATTAAGCATCTCTTTACCTCGAAGATACTAGTCGCCCACAATTCGCCCCTTAAGCTGGCTCAAAACTTCGTATCTGCGGCCTGCTTTCTTTCGCCGTTCAACAACACGACGGCGTATTGGCTGTTCAGCAAGATCGGCCAGAACTGGATGTGTGTTGTCGCCGGGTCAGTAACGATGGTCGTGGTTCTCGTCGTCTGCCTTGCGAAAGGCAATCAAGGGCAGCGAGTGGCTCTCGCATGGGTTTCTCTGTGCGTGCTGCCAGCCATTTTATTGGCCGAGCTCAGCCCAAGGTACTTCTATATTCCAGCAGCAGGCTGGGCAATATTCTGGGCGGGTACTGCGCAAGCTGACACAGAATGGATGAAAGGAAGGCCTCTCTTTAAAAGACAAGAGAGGTTTCCCGAGGAAAGAGCTTTACTTGCTTTCGTGGCCGCGGGGCTTATTTATGCGTGCGTTGCGCTTCAGGGATATCGGCACATTGCTCATCTCATTGATTTATGGGGCCAGGGCAGTGCGATCATACAAGAGGCGACGCAATCGACTGCCGACCTTATCATCCAGTATCCGTCAAAGAAAAAGGTGATAGTGGTCGATCAGCCAGTATGGCTTCAGGCAGACGATTTCTACGGCGCGCCGCTTCTTATCGATTCGATGAGTCTTCCGCTGAAAGGGCTCCTGAACATAGACCGTCCCGGCATAAAGGGTGTGGCCTATGAAAGCGATTCCCCATTCTCCTATTTCCCAAAAGTTACACAGGAAGAACTCCAAGCCATTGCGGCGGACCCTGAAACGCTTGTTATCCGGTACGACCCGAACAAGCGCAGGATGGTCCCAATGGAGACTCTCCAGTGATGGCGAGCCATGATGGGATTCTGTAGGTGCGAATTCATTCGCACAACATTTTCGGACTCTTTCCGCGTCACGCCTGCGAATAAATTCGCACTTACAAGATCCTCATCGTGGTTCGCCAATTGCCGGAACAGTCCACGACAGACCACTTTCCGACGTGCGGTCTTGAAATGGCGTGGCCGTCGCGCTATGCGAAGCTTCTGACGAGCGAGCCAACGACCAGGTACCAGCCGTCGGCGAGGACGAAAAGGATGATTTTGAACGGGAGCGAGATGAACACCGGCGGGAGCATCAACATTCCCATCGACATGAGCGCGCTTGCAATAACCATATCTAT
>CAYVDS010000003.1:69247-71258 GCA_964450145.1 uncultured bacterium | reverse complement strand
ATGGAATGAATATTACGAACCCTATCTGGAACGGCGTCTTCAGCTCGCTTATCATGAATGCCGGAATGAGCACATGCGTAGGCACGTCGGCTTGATTGCGGGGCGCCGGGATTCTCGAAAGGTGCACAAACAGACCCAAGTCCTTTTCGCGTGTTTGCCGGAACATAAACTCACGAACCGGCTTCACGCCGTGGTTGAACGCCTCCTCATGGCTTATTTTCTTAGCGAGGTAGGGCTGAAGGGCCTGCTGGTTGACATCGGTATACGTCGGCGCCATCACAAAGAACGTGAGAAAAAGCGCCAGGCCGATGAGAACCTGATTGGGAGGCATTTGCTGCGTTCCAAGGGCTTGCCGGAGAAGCCCCAGCACCACGATTATGCGAGTGAAGGACGTGACCATCACGAGCAAGGCCGGCGCAAGCGAGAGAACGGTCAGGATGAAAAGCAACTGAAGGGTGGTTGAGACTTGCTGGGGTGTCTCGGCGCGTCCGACTTCGATCCCAACACGGGGGACGACTATTCCCGGTTGCTGGGCCAAGGCAACGCCCGCGACGGCCAAGACAGCCAATGTCGCCAGTATCAGAACCCGCCTCGTTGTCCTAGTCGTCATATCTTTGTTTTTTGCGCGTCAGTCCTTTCAAACGGCCTATTTGGTCATTGATCTTGCTTAGTTGGTCATCAAAGGCGGAGTCTTCTTTCTCCATCGTTTTCTGGAATTTAGCCAACGACTTATCGAAGAACCGGGAGAAGACGAGGTTCGGCATTTGCGCTTGCGCATGTTTGAGAGCGTTCTCGATCTGCGCAATTTCATGTTCGTCTTTAATTGTCGCCAGCAAAGAAATATTTCCCGCGTTGGCCCCGAGCACGAGAAGCTCATCCACGAGTTTCAGGAAATAGACAACTATTTTCGGGCTAAGATAGACGCGGCCGACGACCCTAATCGGTCCTTCAGAGAACGGCCCCGCCGAACTGCCCATCAGTTTCCTTATCATCCACAGAACGACGTAGAGCATGCCTATGACAATGGCAAGCGAGAATATTGTTCTCACAATCGCCCCGAGCAGCCCGCCGGAGCCCAACGGGGATGGTTCGGAGTAGGGAAGATAGCCGGCGCCCTTGTCCTCAATCGCTGACGGCGAAGCATTTGCTCCGCGTTGCGACTCCGGAGGACGGTCGCCAGCCGCAGAAGCGGCGAATGAGCTGGCGAGCAATAGCGCGAGACACAGCAACAAGACCGCGGCTGGTTTTGTTTTCATTCACCCTCCGGCTCGTTGACCTGCGTTCCTCTTGCGCCCGGAACCGGCGGGGTAACTTCGAGCACTCGAACCCGGAGCTTTTCCTGGAGCACGATTACCTCTCCCTTTCCCATCTTCTGATCCTCGACATAGATATCGACGGGATCGCCCGAGGGCTTATCGAGCTGGACGACCGAATCGGTTTCAAGCGCAAGGACATCCCCAAGCGACATTCTTGTTTCGGCAAGCACTACGTTCACCTTCAGCGTAACGTTTCTCAGGAAATCGAGTCCTTCCTCCGGCTTCGCGCCTTCGGCTTCGAGACCATGAATGCGAGGCCTGCGATGCGCGGTGGCGTCAATGATGGCGCCTTGCGCGGGGAGCTTTCTGTCCTTTGAGTCATCTTTCTGGTCGTTCATGTCGCTCATTGGTATACAAACTCTTCGAAGTAGACGTTGTAGACCTGTCCGCCTTCCAGCAGGTTGTTCACCCTGTTCTGAATCTCGCGCCGCAGACGTTCGCGGTCCTCGTTCGTCTGTATCTGCGAGATTGTTTTAGAGCTGAGGACATTATTTATCTGGTTCTTTATTTGCGGAAGCCTCTTCTCGATTTCCGCCTGCACATCGGCATCGTGCGTTTCGAGGGCAACCTTAGCCTTGAGGTAACGCTCTCCGTTCGAGCCGGCCGGATTCACGATTATCGGATCGATCCTGTAAAAGAAGAGGCTGTCCAGTTCCTTGCTCGCGCCGCCAGAGGGAGAATCCGAGCGGCCGCCG
>CAYVDS010000003.1:19259-69237 GCA_964450145.1 uncultured bacterium | reverse complement strand
GGAGCGATATAATTTCCCACGGCAAATATCGCGAGGAGTGAAGAAAGCACAACGCCCGATATCAGAATCGCGATGTTTTTCAGGGTAAAAATGCCGGGCTTCGGCTTGGTCGTCGGGATTTCAGTCTCTCCGCTTGTGCGAGAGCGTTCTGGCGACTCTCTTTCACCCATTACGCTCGTCCTCCTTCGTAGGCGGCGCTCCGTTCAGCTCAATATTCTTGAGCAGTATTTCGACGCGCCTGTTTTTCTGTTTTCCCTCAGGCGTATCATTCGTTTTTATCGGATGATATTCGCCGTAACCCGCGACGGAGAATCTCTCCGCCGGCAGACTTCCTTTCTGGAAAAGATACTTCGCAACGCTGATGGCGCGCGCAGTGGAAAGCTCCCAGTTCGATTCGAACGAGGGGGTATGAATGGGAACATTGTCGGTATGGCCTTCGACTACCACCACGTTTGGGGTTTCCCTGAGAATTTTTATCAGTTCGTCGAGCACCGGCAGCGCATCGGGCATGAGATCGGCGCTCCCGGAATCGAACAGTATGGGGCTCTGGATGGTAATCCGGATGCCCTCGCGGGTCTCCGAGACCGTGGCCTCGCCCTTGAGACCGGCCATATAGATCGAATTCCGGATCCGTTTGATGATTTCCTCGGGCGGAATCGGTGGACCCATTTTCACCGCGGGAATTTGCTCAAACTCCATGATGCTCCGATCATGCGGCAATATTCCGAGCGCCTCCTGGAAGGATGCGATGGCCTGTTTGAATTTGGCCTCCTGCACTGAGGAAAAGGATATCAAGAGGACGAAGAAAGTGAGGAGGAGGGTCATGATGTCGCCATAGGTGCACATCCACCCGGGCGCCGAAGGCAACCCAAACCCTCCACCGCCATTGCCTCCGCCGTTATTGTTTCCATACTTGCCCAAGGATTACTCCCCCGCCTTTTATCGCGGCGCAGTCTTAAGAGTCGTCTGAATGTTCTCGCGAACCCTTGGCGCAATGAACGCCTTGAGTTTGTGTTCTACGATCCGGGGATTATCACCTGACTGAATCGACAGAATCCCTTCGATAATCATTTCCTTTACGAGCATTTCATCCTGAGTCCGTGTCCTTAACTTGCCGGCAAGCGGAAGAGCGACGAGATTGGCTATTACCGCGCCGTAAAAGGTCGTTATGATTGCGGTGGCCATTCCGGGACCGATCTGCGAGGGATCATCCATCGAACGCAACATAGCGATGAGCCCGATGAGAGTCCCTATCATGCCATAGGCGGGCGCATAGGTCCCCCACATGGTCAGGATTCCCTGCCCGAGGGTGTGCCTCGACTCGACGTACATGAGCTCGGTGGTGAGGATGTCCTTTATGAGCTCGGGCGCGGTTCCGTCGATTGCCAGCCGGACTCCGCGGACAAGAAAGGGGTCCCCCGCAGTTTCGAGCTCCGATTCGAGGGTAAGTATTCCCTCGCGGCGCGCCTTGGTGGCATATGACACGAGCGTCTCGATCATTGCGCCGGGGGCCTGAATCTCCGTCGTGAAAGCGTTACGCACAGTGCCCATGACCCCTACGACATCGCGCAAATTATAATTGATCAGGAGCGAAGCGATCGAGCCTCCCACCGTGATCATTACCGACGGCACATCGAGGTACACAAAGATGCCGGCGGTCCCGAGCATCATCGAGACCAAAATAAACGCCAATCCAGAAACTATACCGACAATTGTTGCAATATCCACAGCGCCGCTTCTCTCCGCTTTTGCGCCGCACGCCTGCAACGGTATACAGAGCGGGCGGCCTATTGTTCCCTATGTCTCCTTTTCATCGCGCCGGTCAATCTTTTCCGGCAGGCTCGTGTAGGCGAGCCGCTTATATTCTATAACTTTTTCGATCACCTCGTCGACTGTCTCGAGCACCAGCAGTTTCTGGTCGCTCGTCAGCGTCACTATAGTATCGGGAGTCGCCTCCACGAACTTCACCAACTCCGCATTCACCGCGACTACCGAACCGTCAAACCGAGTAAGCTTAATCATTCTTGAGTCCGTTTTCCGGACGGCGGAACAGTAAGGTCTTGTCCGCTCGTCACGCCTTTGTCAAGAACGGGCGGCCAGCTTGTCGTCATTGCGCGAGAAGGCCTTCCGTTACCCGCGCAAGCGCGCCCAAAGCAATCCCTATGATTAGTCTGTAGATGCGCGCAGAGATTGCTTCGTCATCCCCCGCCATAGGCGGGGGATGATTCGCAATCACAAACCATTCATCTCATCGGTTCCCGCTTTCGCGGGAATAATTTGTGTCTTTTACACTGCTTATGTCTTACCTCACGAGCGATATGACCTCTTCGAGCAAGGCGTCAGCCGCTGTGATGGTGCGCGCGTTCGCTTGAAAGCCGCGTTGCGCAATTATGATATTCGTAAATTCGGTTGCCAAGTCGGTGTTCGAACCCTCGAGGAACCCTCCCGCGATTGTACCCCTTCCGCCGGTTGCGGCCTGCCCGATAATAGCCTCGCCGGAGTTCGCGGACGCCAGGAATAGGTTATCGCCAAGCGCAAACAACCCGTCCTGGTTGGGAAACACCGCGAGAGCTACCTGTCCAAGGGTTCGCGTCAGACCGTTTGTGAAGAAGCCGGTGATGACGCCGTCGATGCCGACGGAGAACTCCTCGAGCGAGCCTATCGGGAAACCATTCTGGCTCGCAAGCGCAAGGGTATTCGTGCCTCCCAGAAACGTGGTGTCGCTAAAATCGAGGGTGATGTCGAGCGGGTCGAGCGTGCCGACGCCGGACCTGTCTATGTTGATCACGGGCGCTCCGCCGGCATCATCTACAGCGCTGACAAACTGTCCGTTGCTGTCGTAGGTGATTATTCCGGAACCGACGGTTGTGCCCGCAGGACTCTCCGCCAGATAGCGGAGCTCATTCGTGAACGGGTTGCCGTCGGTGTCGGCGACTCGCGTAAACGTTATGTTCAGCGGCACCGCGTTGCCGAGCGAGTCGTAGACGGTAAGTCCGGAAACCACGAAGCTTTCGCCGTCGGCTGCCGTGGTCTGCGTGAATGCGGAATTTCCGCCCGGGTTGTACAAATTGTTAAAATCAGTTCGAGCGGCTCCGGTTGAATCCGCGGCGGTGAGGATGACGTCCGTGATAGCGTTGCCCGTGCCGGGGTCCCCTGTGATCGTGAGCGACCCGTCTGCATCAATAGCGACGTTTCCATCAACGATGCCCAATCCGCTTTCGACTGCCGCTGCGAGATCGCTCAGTGTCGATGCGGCCGTGACCGTGTACGTTGCGGTTACGTCGGCCCCGCCTTTTCTGGCAGTGACAGTTATCGTGTCGCCGGCGGCGAGCCCAAGGCTTACGCCCAAGGAATCCTGCAGGTCCGTTAGGAGTGTCGAGCCTGTGGCGGCAAGACCGGTTGTCGCATCCAGCGTTGCCGGGCCATCGGTCACCGTTCCCGTTGTCGCGATGTCGCCCGAAGCGTCAAAATTGCCCGTTATCCGGGCATCTGACGTCTCTTGCACGATGGACATGCCTATCGGAATTACTATATCGCCGACCGTGCCAGTCGTGCTGACGACTCCGTTGACCGCCTGCCAGCCCTGTACGCGCAGACCGGTCGCGGGGTCAATAAAAGTCCCGTCAACCGCCAGCGCGAATGACCCATCGCGCGTGTAGAACAGGCTGCTGCCGTCGCTCACGACAAAGAACCCATTACCCTGAATCGCCAAATCCGACAGGCTCCCGGTGGCGTTCAAGCTTCCCTGTGAGAAATCCCTGTCGATCGCGCCGAGTGTGACCCCGAGACCCACCTGGACAGGGTTAGTCCCGAGCAGCGTCCCACTGGGCGCAGTGGCGCCGGCGAGAGTCTGGCTGAAGACCGTCTCGAATTGGGCGGTGCTCGCCTTAAATCCGACGGTGTTTACGTTCGCCAGATTATCGCCGATTACATTCAGCGATTCTGAGATTGTGATAAGACCGCTTACTCCATTGTAAAGTGCGGTGCTAAGTCCCATTGATAACCCCTCAATTCCTTCTTCCCATTTGCCGCCTCAGTCGTTCAGCGGCATCAAGCCTCCCCAAAGGGGTCCAGCATGCCGAGGGCTCGACCTCGCCCTCGTTTGGGATCATCCAGACTTATGTTCCGTGTAGTCTCCGTCCATGACGATGGCGCTGTCGATATTCGTGAACACGTTTCCGCGGAGCTCTTCGCGGTCGAGCACGGTTACGACGGTGCGGTTCTTAACGCTGACAACCAGGGCCGCCCCGCGCACGAGCACGAGCGAGTCTTTTGCGCCTTTTGCGGCAGCGCGGTCAATGGCCTCGACTATTCTCGCCCTGTCTTCCGCGCCGAGTTCAACCTTCCGGGCGCTAAGCCGTTGAAGGGCATGGGCGGAGAACTTCACGCCCTTCAGTTTGTCGATCTCCTTTCGGATAACTGCATCGAAAGGCTCTCGCGCAGACTTTTTGCCGACAACTTGCGGTTGCGGCGGCTGCGTCTGCCTTACGGGCTGCCCTTCACCTATGTGAGTTTTACCGACCATAAGCATCCCGCCTACGCAACGCGAATCACATCGTCAAGATCAACAACCACTTCATTGTTAATTACAAGCCAGGGCTCAGAGTCGATGTATCTGACCTCCGTCACGACACCGGAGACCGGCTGGCCGTCGGGCCCAATTGCCTCGACTTCGTGGCCGACGAGTCCGGAAGTCTGAAGAAACTGCATCGTCGTGACATTCTCGTTCAACTCCACCATCTCGTTGAGCGTGTTGAGCTGGGCCATTTGCGCGATAAAATCGCGGTCGGCAAGCGGGTCCAGTGGGTCCTGGTTCGCTAGTTCGGTGATGAGCAGCATGAGAAAATCGGATTCCCCAAGGCCTTCGGTTCCCGTAACCGTCGTTGTGCCGGTCGCGGTCGTTGCAGGCATCACACTGTAGGAATCCGTTGTTGATGGAACGTACATTTCTGACGCACCTCCTTAACCTATGCAAAGTAGTCAATAGCGCCACTTGCATTCAGTGGCGCAAGCTCGGCTGCCGCCATGGCGACAGTCTCAGGTTCCGCTTCCAGAACGGAAGCAGACGGAGCAAACGGCAGTTCGGGCTCCCGTCGCGAAGCCCATCCCGTATCGGCAAGAAAGCTGAAGCTGTCAAAATCGAATCCCTTGTCGGCAAGTCTTTGCTGCAAATCGGCCATGTGGTCCTGCATAACTTGCCTTACCATCTCGTTTTCGACCTTAAACTCGATGTGCATGCGGGATTCATTGGCAAGAACGCGTATGCTCATCCTGCCGAGGAACTCAGGTTTCAAGTGTACGAATATTTCCGATGCTTCCTCATGATGCGCGAGTCGGACACCCTGCACAATCTGGTCAATCAGGCGTTCATACACCATTTGGGCTCGAACGCCTGCCGGCTCAGCCGTTTCTTGGAGAGGAGCCTGCGGAACAACGCCGTCGAACGAGGACATGCCAAATCCGGTATCCAGCGGATTGACAATGTGCTGAGGACCTGTCCAATCCCGGCGTCCATCGTTCAGAAACATGCTGTCCTGCATCGCTGCGGACACACCGCGATTCGAGAATGCCACGGCGAGGACGTTTTTGAGTTGCGGAGTCGTCTCCGCTCCGCTTTCGGCGAAGATTTCCTGCAACTTCGGCCAACCCACCTCTCCTTCTTCCTGCCCGTTGCCGACGCTGCCGACAATATCGGAAAGGAACGGGACCTGCTCGGGAAAGACCTTCTCTTGCGCGACTTCCGTTTCAAGACCGGGCGCCAAGGAGTCCGGAGCCATCACCGCGCTGAAATTTGCGGTCTCCGACGGACTCGTTACCGAATAGCGTCCCTCAGCGGGTGAACCGGAAACCCATGGGCTTCTTGGAAAGCCGCATAGCTGGACATCCTCGGTCGATGCAGGCGGTGTTGTCTCGCCAGACACGCTTGCTGCCGGCTCTCTCGTTTCCTCCCGGTTACCGCTGAGAGGAGAGGCCTCGACGACCGGTGCAGCTTTCGGTTGAGACGGAACATCGCTTGAGGGCTCCCGCATTCCGAGAATCGCCGCAGACGGATCGTCAGAGTCGAAGGATTTTCTGGTCTCAACAGACTCCGGCGGCGATTCGGCATGGTTCCTGAACTTCAGCGCCGCGTTCTTCAAAGCATTTGTGAAAGCGCTCTGCTTCGCAGGCGAGCTTCTCGCGGGCGTGAGGTCAAAGAGAGCCTTGCCTTGCGGGCTGCCTACAGCCAGTTCCTCTGCCGACCGGACGTTCATCGCTTTCATCGCATCACCTCCTTCCTTTGTGGAATTTGTTCTATTTCTCTTTCATTCAACCGGCTCAACCGCGACAGTTTGTGCGGTAAGCAGTTTACTAACGGACGCCGCCTTATCCGGCGTTAACAACCCCATAATCTGTGAGGCCTGCCTGCGACGCATCTGGAGCAGTATTTGCGCCGTCGCCGTATCCGGAAGATTCTCGAGGACAGGCGCTGCATCTTCGGGCGGCATCGCTTCGTAGACTTTCACAAGCTTGAGCATATCCTCGCTCGGTGTAGGAAGCCTCACCGGTTCGGGTTTGCGCTTGGGCGGAGGCTCGGGTTTTGCCACAGGCTTTTGCCTCAAAGCCTTCAGTTTTTCCTCTTGCAGTTTCAGCTCTTGTATCTTTTGTTCGACAAGTGACCTCTCCGCTTCGAGCTCGCGCCGCTCCGTTTCAAGCCTTGCTGTGAGTTCTTCCAGCCTTGCCGCCGTCTCCCTCAGTTCCTGATCTCTTTTCAGGATCGATTCGGTCAGCCCCGCCGTTTCGCCATGCCGCTCCTTTGGCTGTGACTCCTGTTTTCCGGCCTCAGACTCGACTGTTGATGAAGTCTGCGGGCCAAACAGCCCTCTCGCGTACAGGATGTAGCCGCCGACACCCGCGAAAACCAGCACGACCGCGACAGCTAAGATCACCCATTTCAAATGTTGTTCCTCTATTCAGCAGTCTTGCTTTTACCGAAAGCCGGCTCTATGAGACTCTCCCGTAATTGGCAAACGAGCGAAGGATTCTGTAGGTGCGAATTCATTCGCAAAGTGTTTTCTGGCTTTTTTCACACCGCGCATGCGAATAAATTCGCACCTACAGAATTACGGGACAGTGTCTCAACCTCCGGTTGTTACCCGGACGAATGAATCCGCCGGTGAGCGCTCCTCTGAACGAATCTGTTCACCCCGACCTCGTCGAGCAGCGCTTGTTCTTTCTTGAGGAAGTCGCGGTAGAATTCGTCCCGCTCTTTCTCGTCCAGTTTTTCAAATATCTTCTTTTGCTTCTGCGCCTCGACGAGCATATTTCGGAGCATTTCCACGCGTTTGGCGATTTCCGCCACTTTCTTGGATTGCTCGCTTATGGACTTCCCGAGCAACTCAAGATAGCGGTGGGAGCGCTGCACTTCGGCCGCGTTGACTCTCCCGACCTGCTGACGGATCAATTCGCGGACGCACTGTGTCTCGCGTTCTTTGAGGTCGTCCAGTTTCCTCATCTCAAGCATAAGAATCCTGTGGGCGCGCGCCGTTTTTGACGAAAGGTCATCGACGATGATCTTTTTGCTTTTCAAGACGCTTTCGAAGCGGAATTTGTATGCTTTCATTTTATCGGCCTCTCGTGGCCGTTCCGTGCGAATAAATTCGCACCCAGGCAGTCCTGTATATCTTCATTTCCGGGGCTCACTCGGAGTCGAAGCGCGCGGAGCCAATCGGTCGCTGAAGATGTGATGCATCGCGGCCACACTCTCTCTGTAATCGGCCCTTTCGTCTATTCCTTGTTTCAGGAAACCGTTAATCTCGTTCACTTTGGATTGCGCGTAATCGATTTTGGGGTTGGCGCCTTTTACGTAAGCGCCGATATTTATGAGGTCTTGCGCCTCGCGATAGGTCGCAAGCACGTCGCGGATAGTGTGCGCGAGCAGGGTCTGCTCATCCGGGACCACATCGACCATCAAGCGGCTCACACTCTCGAGCACGTCGATTGCCGGGTAGTGGTTTTGCGCAGCCATTCTCCGCGAAAGCATGATATGGCCGTCGAGGATCGAGCGCGCCGTATCGGATATGGGTTCGTTGAAATCATCGGCCTCGACGAATATTGTGTAAATGCCTGTGATACTGCCGGCGGGCGATGTTCCCGCGCGCTCGAGCAATTTCGGCAAGAGCATGAAGACGGAGGGAGGATACCCTTTCGTTGTCGGCGGTTCGCCCACCGCCAGTCCTATCTCACGCTGAGCCATGGCGAAGCGGGTTATCGAATCCATCATGAGAAGCACATCGCAGCCCATGTCCCGGAAATACTCCGCTATGGCGGTGACCATGAAAGCTCCGTGCAGCCTGAGGAGGGCGGGCTGATCTGACGTAACGACGACGATGATCGACCGCTTCAGGCCGCTCTCGCCAAGGTCCTTCTCCAGGAAATCCTTCACTTCTCTGCCGCGCTCCCCGATGAGGCCGATGAC
Organism: uncultured bacterium; assembly: GCA_964450145.1. Taxonomy (GTDB): domain Bacteria; phylum Abyssobacteria; class SURF-5; order SURF-5; family SURF-5; genus JACRIR01. The sequence continues at coordinate 60,782 of CAYVDS010000003.1, read as the reverse complement.
GTTTATCTGAGCCTCGGTATTGCGCGCTATCATCCCCAGAAGGACGCTCTTGCCCACGCCGCTGCCCGAAAAAATCCCCAACCGCTGCCCTTTCCCGCACGTGAGACACGCATCTATGGTTCTTATGCCGAGAGGAAGCGGCTCGGTGATGCGTCGCCGGGCCATCGGGTTGATTGGCTCTCCCATGACAGGGTACTCGTCCCGGAGCTTCAGAGGGCCGCGGCCATCTATGGGTTGCCCCGCGCCGTCAACAACGCGACCCAGCATCTCGGGACCGACACGGATGGTGAGTGGGCGATCGCACGCTTTCACGACGCTGCCGGGCGCGACCCCCCGGATATCGCCGAGAGGGATGAGAAGCGCCTTGTTTTCTCTGAAGCCGACGACTTCAGCAGTCGCCGGTTTGCGCCCGTTTCCCGGGTGTATTGTGCAAATCTGACCGAGCGAGAGGCCGGGGCTCGTCGCCTCGACGATCAGGCCGGTGACCCGGGTGACTTTGCCACATGTCTCCAGCAGATCAGCCTGTGCGATGCATGCATGCCATTTTTCGATTTCGGGCAGTATATTCATTTTGCCGCCTCGGACAGAAGCGCCTTTCTCGCAGCTTCCAATTGTGAACTCGGCTGAGCGTCGACGCGGATCAGGTTGGTCTCAACGATGCATCCGCCCCTCTCGATAACCGGATCGGCGATGACCTCGATCTTATCTATTCCATCGAACATCTTGGTGAGGGGCTCCTTGTGCGCCTTCATCAGCTCCTCGTCTGCCGGATTCACACGGATTATGAGCTTGTCGCGCTCGAGTATCTTGCTTATTGCTTCTTCCGCTTGCGCGACAACTGTCGACGGGTCCTTCTCTATTTCCCTTCGGATAATCTTGCGGGCTAGTTCGGTCGCAAGGTTTGCGATCATTGGCGTGACCAAACGCTTAAGGTCCGATTCGCCGGTCATGATCTGGCTCACGAGCGAGTCCAGCGCTTGACGGGACGCCCGTAACTGCTCGTCGGTCCTTCGTCGAGCCTCTTCTGCAGCCTGCGCACAGCCTTCCGCGCGGCCTTCGGCATGCGCTTGCTCGCGCACTTGTTGAGATTTGCTTTCGGCCTCGCGCACGATCTGTTCCGCCTTCCGTTCCGCCTCGAGCAATATCTTCCCAGCCTTGCGCTCCGCATCGGCTATCAGGTCTTGCGGATTTACTTGATGTATTTGAGGCTGATGCGTTTGAGGTTCCGGTTTGGGATTCTCCTTTGCCGTTGGCGCCGGCGGCGAATCGTTCACGGGCGCTTTTTCCTCTTTTGTGCGCGCGCGGGGCGACTTTGCAGCCGTGGCCAGCGATTTCTTCTCGAACCTTCTGGCCGAATCGAACAATTCTCTGTCGACTGGTTTGATTATCTTAGACAACGAGCTGATCCTCGTCTCCGCGCCCGACAATCACGATTTCCCCTGCGTCCTCGAGCCGTCTTATGACCTCGACAATGCGCATCTGGGCGGCCTCGACGTCGCGGAGTCTCACCGGGCCCATGTACTCCATATCTTCTTTTATCATCTCGACGGCGCGGCTGGACATGTTCCTGAAGACCTTATTCTTGACGTCCTCGTTGGCGGCCTTGAGAGCAAGCGAGAGGTCTCTGTTCTCGATTTCCTTGAGAGTGCGTTGTATGCCTGCGTCGGTCACCATGACAATGTCGTCGAACACGAACATGAGGCTCCTGACCTCATTGGCCAGCTCGGGATCGCGTTCGGAAAGTTTTGAGAGTATGTTCTTCTCCGTCGCGCGGTCCACTCTGTTCAGAAGCTCTGCCACGCTTTTCACTCCTCCGACCTTCGTCATCTCGGGGCGAATTACGGATGCGAGTTTCCTCTCGAGCACCGCCTCTACGTCGCGCACGATTTCGGGAGAGGTCTGCTCCATGCTGGAGATGCGGTGAACGACGTCCGTCTGCAGGTCCTCGGGGAGCGCAGCGAGCACCATCGAGGCCACGGAGGGCGTAAGATGCGCGAGGACAAGCGCGATCGTTTGCGGATGTTCATCTTGAATGAAATTGAGTATCTGGCTCGGATCGGCCTTCCTCACGAACTCGAAAGGCGTCTCCTTGATTGCGCTTTCCAGTTTCGAGAGTATTTCACTTGCTTTGTCCGCGCCCAAAGCTTTATTCAGGGTCTCGCGGGCATAATCGACCCCCCCGAACGAAATAAAGTCCTTCGCCTGAGCCATCTGATGGAACTCGTCTACAACTTTGCGTTTGAGTTCGGAAGGCACGCTGCCCAGGCTCGCGATCTCAAATGTCAACTCCTCGAGGAGCTCAGGGTCGAGATGCTACATTATCTGCGCCGACGCCTCGCTTCCAAGGGTCACCATCAAGATCGCCGCTTTTTGTTTTCCCGTTAGTTCAGAAGGGTCCACCATAGAGCTGCCTTCGGGGCCGTCCGGTTCCAAAAGAGCGTGGAAGTGTCAGACGGTCTCATTTTTCTTCCTTAAGCCATATCTTCATGAGAGTCGCCGCATCCTCGGGCCTCTTCTCCGCCATATCTTTCAACTCGGCGGCAGTGTCGGCTTCCTTCTCCTCGGGCTCTTTCGTAACCATTTCAATGCGCGCTCCCACCTTCGCCTCTTCTCCCTTTTCACCGGGTCTCGGAGCGGGAGGCGGGAACATGCGTCTGAGCACATAGCGGACGAGCAGGAACAAGAGAACGAGGGCGGCGACTGTGGCTGCTGCTTTTGCCATAATCAGATAGAGGTTGCGCCGCTCGGCCATTTGAGCGGCCGCGGCTGCTTGATACTCGGCTTCAGTGGTTTCAAGTGGAACATTGATCACCTCAACAGTTCCCGCGGTCGGATTCCCCACCGCTGCGACAACCATCCTTTTGTATTTTTGGATTTCATCATCGCTCCGCGGCACGTACTGCCGTGTGGTTTTGCCGTCCGGCGCAGGGGCCAGCTTATATGTCCCGTCCACGACTACCGCGACCGAAACGCCTTTTATGCTTGACGGGGATTTGATTATATGCTCGATCGTCTTACTAATCTCGTAGTTCGTGATAGATGAGGACGCTTGCCTCTGCTGTCCGCCGATGGAAGTCGTAGCGAGCGGCGTCTCAGTGGGCAGGTTAGACGTTATGCCGGCCACGCCCTCGGGCGCGCCCGACGTGGATGTTGTGGACTCTCTCTGCCTCTGCTCGCTTCGAACGACGGCGCCATCGGGGTCATATTTTTCTTCGGTTCTCTCGATGTTGTCAAAGTCGAGGTCAACGGAAACGCTGATAGCTGATTTCCCCGGACCCACAATACGGTCAAACATCGCCTGCAATTTGCCGTGGAAATACTGTTCAACCCGGGAACGCAGCTCGAACTGCGACGCGCTGAGTTCGGTCGAGGCTGCGTACATTTCGGCCGGCGCCGTGAGGGAGTTGGCATATTGGTCTATGATAGCGATGTTCTCGGGCTTGAGCCCCTCTACGCTGCTCGCAACCAGATGCTGGATTCCTTGAACTTGCTTGCGCGTGAGCTTCCTATCTCGCCCCAGGTTGAGAAACACGGAAGCGGTGGGTTCCCTTTGTTCCTCCGTGAAGAGACGCTCTTCCGGAGTGACGATTTGGACTCTCGACCATTCGACTTCCTCCAACTGGTCGATCGTGCGCGCAAGTTCGACTTCAATTGCGCGTTTAAGATTGACCTTCTGCTCGAAGCTGGTGACGCCGAGGCGAGTCCGGTCGAATATCTCGTAGCCGACCCCGCTGCCGCGCGGAAGGCCCTCTTGCGCAAGCGCGAGACGAGTCTCGGCGACCTGGCTGGTGGGAACCATGATTGATGTGCCGTCCTCGGACAGCTTATAGGGGACATCGGCCGCTTTCAGCTTCTCAACGATTTCGCCGGCATCGCGCTGCTGGAGATTTGAGAAGAGGAGGCTGTACTGCGGAGCCGTTTGCCAGAACGTCAGAGAAAGGAGCACCACGAGCGTAATGGCGAAGCCAACGCCCACAAGAATCCGTTGCTGGAGGCTGAGAGACCTCCACACTCGGGCAAACTGCTCGTATAGCTGCCGGAGAAAATCCATGTCTGCCTCGGGCCCTCGGAACTGACAGACTATGTCTGTGCTGCTTGTTACTCCCGAAACCGTGCGCACGGTTTCGGTGTCCTGCTAAACCTGCATCCGCTGTATCTGGTCGTAAGCTGAAAGTATCTTGTTCCTGACTTGCAGCAAGGTCATAAACGCCATATTCGCTTTCTCAATCGCGATCATGGCTTCGCTGACGTTGGTGACCTCGCCTGCGGCGAGTTTGTTTATGGTCTCATCCGCGACGGTCTGGAGCTCTTGTATTTCATTTATGGATTCCGTCAGGTATTCTTTGAAAGAAGGCCCGGTGATCTCATCCGGTTGCATGCCCTGTTTACGGTCGACCGGGAGAGGGCCTTGCGGTCCCGCAATGCCGCCAATTGTGATTTCATCAACCATTCTTGTCGACCTCTTCAGATTCGGTTGAGGGGATTACTCCAACCGCACTGAGTCTATTTTCCATAAAGAACACCAGCTTTTCCTGATTCTCGCGTACGCAGACGGTATCCATACGACTACTCCCTTATGATGTCCAGTGAACGCGCGACAAGATTCTTGCTCGCGTCGATTGCAGTGACATTGGCCTCGTAAGCCCGAACAGCCGTTATCATGTCGGTCATTTCCTCGACGGCGTTCACGTTCGGCATCGCCACATAGCCGTCGGCATTTGCGTCCGGATGACTCGGGTCAAAAACCATGGGAAACGGAGATGGGTCATCCACCACGCCTGCTACCGTGACGCCAAGGTTCTCCATACGGTACGGGTCGCGCGCTTCCGTCCCTCTGAGGATAACGAGTTGTCGCCGGAACGGCCCTCCCTCGGGCGTGCGGGTCGCATTAGCATTCGCGAGGTTGTTGGCGATTACCTCCATCCGCGTCCGCTCGGCGGATAGCCCGCTCGCGCTTATGTCTAACGCTGAGAAAACCCGCATGCTTGCCCTCTCCCGCTTAGGCTGACCTCAAAACCTCGCGCATTTGCTGATACCGCTTTGTGAGCATACCCGAAAAAATGTCGAAACTGCTTGAATTCTTCAGCAATGCGACCATTTCTTTGTCGATATCGAATTTGCTCTCGTCGTTACGGCCCGCCCCATAGGAATCATGTTCGAGCGCCAGTTCGGGCGAAACCGAGCCGTTCGGAACAATATGCCTTGGGTGCGTCACTTTGAGCGGCAGAACCGCGGGTGACCCCGTGAGCGCCCGCTCAAGTGATTCCCGAAACGAAATGTGGGTGGGGGTAAATCCGGGCGTATTCGCGTTGGCTACGTTATTGGCCAATATGCGATTGGACGCCTCGAGGATCGGCAATGCCCTTTCCAGCAGAGCAGTCGCATCGTAGTTTTCAATGCGCCCCATTGGCCTCGCCCCAACTCCATCTGCCAACCCTGTTATGTAAGAATTATCCATCATTGATTCTCTCTGCGAACATTATCAATAGCAACGGCTGTGCCATAGTTTTTAGGAAACAGCCGACTCGCAGAACATCCTACTACTAAATGACTTATGACTTCCCCTCTCGATCGCGCCCCCATATCCCGGAGGCAAAATGTGCCAAAAGCTTTGGAAAAACTTACCGCATATTCGGAGACACCCGCATATTCGGGGACACCATGCGGCATGGTGTCCCCGAATATGCTAGGCAGTTGTTGATTCCTTCAGGGAATCCCCCAATAGTCCCGCAACCTGATATTCCTTGAGTTTATTCCGAAGTGTTCGAACGCTGATATCCAGGATTTCGGCGGTTTTGGTCTTGTTATTGTCGCATTTCTTTAAGGTATGCAGTATGAGTATTCGCTCGGCCTCTCCAACCGTTGCATTTTCTGGAAGGTAGATGCCGTCGCCACTTGGTGGACGCGGCGCCTTGACTGAAAAACTAAAGGAATCGCTTGCAATCGTGTCGCCGGTGCAAAGCACCACTGCCCGTTCAATGCAGTTTTCGAGTTCCCGCACGTTGCCGGGCCAGCTATGACCCATAAGCATCATCATCGCGTCATTATGGATTTTCTTCAGGTTCTTGTTGTTTTCCACGCCGCATTTCTTAAGGAAATGCTGCGCGAGGGCCGGTATATCCTCTTTTCGCTCGCGGAGAGGCGGAATCTTTATTGGTATTACGTTGAGTCTGAAATAAAGGTCTTCTCGAAACCGGCCTTCTTCGATGGCCTTTTCAAGGTTCCGGTTCGTGGTGCTGATGATCCTCGTGTCGACCTTTATCGGCTTTGTCCCGCCGACGCGTTCGAACTCCTTTTCCTGGAGCACCCGGAGGAGCTTGCTTTGAAGACCCGGGTCCATTTCTGATATTTCGTCGAGGAGAAGCGTACCCTCGTCGGCGAGCTCGAACCTGCCGATTTTCTTGTTGATCGCGTGCGTGAACGAGCCTTTTTCATGGCCGAACAACTCGCTTTCGAGCAGCGTCGGCGCGAGGGCGGCGCAATTGATCTTTATAAAGGGTTTATCACGGCGGGGACTGCTGTAGTGGATCGCTCTCGCAATGAGCTCCTTTCCGGTGCCGCTTTCACCGCGCAGCAGAACCGACGCCTTGCTCTGCGAAATTTTCTTTATCTGATCGTAAATGGCGAGCATGGCGGCGCTGGAACCAACCATCTCCTGGAAATTGAACCCTTGTTCGATTTCCGCCCGCAGGTAGCGGTTTTCATTCTCGAGCTTGCGCTCGTAAAGAGCTTTCTTGACGACGTGCTCGATTTCGTCGGGCGTGAAGGGCTTCATGATATAGTCGGCGGCTCCGGCTTTGAGCGCCTTCACAGCCGTTTCGACGTATGCATAGGCAGTCATTATCATGACCGCGGTATCAGACTGCATCTTCTTTGTCTGTTCTAGAAGGGCGAGACCGTCGAGTCCCGGCATCCTCATATCAGTGATGATGAGATCGTACGAGTTATTGCGGATTTCTGCGAGGCCCGCGACGCCGTCGGTCACCGGAACGACCTCATATCCCGCGCGGACGAGCGTTTCTTCGAGGAAATCGCGCATAATCGGCTCATCGTCAATCACAAGAATGTGCGCACGTGCCATCTGGTAACCTCCCTGCGAACCAAAATCAGGCGCGTAATGGCCTGTCAGCCTTCAAACGGCAGAGAAATGACAAAGACCGCTCCGCCTTTCGACGAGTTATGGGCGGTAATCTGACCGCGATGCGCCTCGACGATCTTTGCGGCGATCGCGAGTCCCAGCCCTGTTCCTTTCTCCTTTGTCGTGTAAAACGGATTAAAAATCCGGGGTATGTCGCTCTCCTCGATGCCCGGGCCCGAATCCTTGACGGCGATCTCAAGCCATGTTCCGTTTCGGGAATGGCCCAACATCTGGCGCGCAGCCGCCGAGAGCGACCTTGTTCGGCAGCCGATGGTCAGTTTTCCGCCTTGCGGCATCGCCTGAACTGCATTCAGAACAATATTGAGGAGAGCGCGTCGAAGCTGCTCGCTGTCACCTCGCACCCTCGAGCCCGCCGGCCCGAGTTTTCTCGACACCTTTATACCCGACTTCTTGATGTCGTCTGCAAGGAAACCGATTGCGCCGTTGACCAGACCGGCGACCTCGACCTCGTGGAAGTCGAGTTTCATGGGGCGCGTAAACATGAGAAGCTCGTTGACAACGCGGTTGAGACTGCGAGCGCCCTCTTGAATCGTGCCGACCGGTTTCGAGCGCGGGTCACTCACTGCGAAGTCACGCGCCAGGAGCGAGGCGAACCCTTCGATGCCGCCGAGCGGGTTCCGAATCTCGTGAGCGACGGTCGCCGCCATCTGTCCGAGCGCGGCCAGTCTGTCCTGTCGCCTTGCCTGTTCCTCGAGTTCGCGAAGTTCGGTCAAATCCTCGAACACCTTGACGGCGCCGGTCATTTTCCCGGAGCCGTCGCGAGTGACCGACGTGCTCTCACGAACTGGAAATGGATATTGACCCTTTACCTGCATGGAGCAAGACACGCAGACATTTCCGAGGCGCGCCTTGCCGACCGAGCCTTGCGGATCAGCGCCGAACTCGGCCTCGAAGATGTCGTTGAACTTGCGGCCGATTGCGTCTTTGCTCTCGAGGCCGGTTATTTGTTCAGCCGCCTTGTTGAACGTCGTGATCTCGTTGTTCAAGTTGACCGCTATCACGCCGTTCGTCACACTCTGCAGAATGCTGTTGAGATACTCCTTTATCTCGCTTATCTCGATGATTTTACGGTTGAGTTCGAGGTTAGTCTCCTCGAGTTTTCGGTTGAGCGCCCCGAATTTGAGCTGCAGAGCGTCGTATGCCTGCTGAAGCTTTATAGTGCTCTCATTGAACGTCCTGAGCGCCTGCGCCAGATTGTCAACGGGCTGTTTGTTCAGTTGTACGTTCATCCGGTTTCATCCATGAAGCGCGGTTTACCATCAGGATGCCGCCGGTAGGAGCGCATCGCCTTGGAACCGACACTCACCTGCCGGAGTTCTTCGCCGACTGCATTTTTCGCAATCCCAAGCTTCTGCTGGCTTTGCGCCTCGACTTCGAGAAGTTCCTCGAGGAGGCCTCGTATCTGATCCACAACGGCTCGCAGCTTTGTGCGCGTCTGCTCGCTGACACCGTCTCTATTGGTCTCCCAGTATTCGCGCAGAGGGGCTGCGGCCACTTCAACCTGCTCTATTTTTTCGACGACCTTTTTCTTCTCCTCCATAAGAAGCATGAACGCGTCGATATTATCGTACGAAATCTCAAGAGTTTGTCTCTTCGCGAGGCCGAGCAGGGTCTGGTAAAGCTCGGACTGCGCGCGAAGCTTGTCGTAGAACTGCTGGATTTTTTGTTCTGCGGACTCTTGAAAATCCACGAACTCTCCATGTGAGACTGTCCCGTAGTCCAGAATTTAGATATGCGAATAAATTCGCACCTACAGAATTGTGGAACAGTCTCCTGATTCGGGTTTACAGTTTACTGTTTATGGCTGAACCTCAAAAAAGCTGAGCGTATCCATATACATACTCATGTGCCCGCCCTAAGTCTTATGAGTTCTTTCCGTTGCCGGGCAAATGCGACCCACTCGGAGTCGCCAAATTCGCTCGCAAGACGATTGTATCTTTCCTTCGCCTTTACATAGTTGGCTATCCGAAAATAGCAGTTGCCTTCTTGATACATCGCCCAGGCAGCATCGGGAACGGGGAACTGAGGAGGCCGGACATTTGAGTAAGCTTTAGCTGCGTCGGCAAACTTGCCCTGATCGTAAAGACGCTGGGCCCACTGCAGAATGATGCGGCGCGCCTCGGGCACGGCTTCGGAGTGGTCGGCCTGAACAAGCTGTAACGCATTTGCAAAGACCTCCGAAGCTGCTTTTTCGTCCTTTAGTTCCAGATTCGCTTGCATTATCAATGCCAAAGCGGCAAATTTTTCCTTTTCAGTCAGAAGAGCAAGTGTATCATTGAGTAGTCGGCGGGCGTCGTCGAATTGTTTAAGCTCCAGACAGGCTTTTGCTCGGAGTTTGCATAGATCGGCCCTGTCGTTTTGGGCCAGATCGGAAGTCTGGACAGAATCGATCTCATACAAACATTCCTGCGCACGTCCGGCGGCGAGGAGAATCCTGGCTATTTTATGGCGCAAGGCATCGGGCTTGACGACTGAATCCGCCGCCATTTGATAGGATTTGACGGCTTCGTCATACATTCCGAGGCCGGCGTATATGTCACCTTGTTTGTTCAGGACCACGGACTGCTCAATAGTGGATGTGCCGGTGGCAAGCAGGCGCTCGAGTGTCGAACAGGCGTCATGTGGTCGGCCGAATTCGAGTTGGAGGTTGGCCAGCAGCATGCCGGCCTCCCCTATCTTGCTGCTCAGTTGCCATTTCTGCATGAATTCGTCGAACATGTCGGCCGCTTTGGACTTCTCACCGGTAAGAAGGTACAGTTTTGCAAGATTGAAAACAAAAACGTCATTGTCCGGATCGGCTTTAGAAGCGAGTTCAAATTCGGTGATGGCTACGTGTAGGTCACCCTGCGACCAATACAACTGGGCAAGCCGCTCGTGGGGAACCGGGTTGTCGGGCGCAACACCGGCCGCCTGGCTGTAAGCCGCCTCAGCCTTATCCAATTGCCCCATAGCCTCGAATGCATTTCCTCGTAAGACGAGAGCGTCGACGAATTGGGAAGACTCGGAAAAGAAGGCCTCAATATCAGAAGTTACCGCGACGGCTTCCGCCGGCGCCCCGCCTGCGAGTTTGGCGGAAGCAAGTGTCAGCATAACGTCGGGTTCATGCAGCGATTGCGGCGAGGCTTTCAACCATCGCAGACAATAATCGACTGCTTCTGTGTAATCGCCGTCATCCAAAGCGTTCCTGGCTAGTATCTGAAGGGCGGCAGCCATATGGGACGTCCCCACAGTTTCAACAACCGCTTGCTGCAAAACTCGTTTGGCGTCATCGGGTTTGCCGAATTCTTTGAGCGCCCGACCCAGTAGCACTGCGGCGTCACGGCCGGCCACCGTGTCGGAATATCTCATTTGGATTTGTTCCAGTGAGTCGACGGCCTGGATAAGGTTCTTCGACCGATAGTCATTCCGGGCAATAAGGAGTCCGATTTCGCCGTCCTCGTTAGCCTCGGGAGACGCGTTGATAAGCCTTCTATACTGCTCGTTCGCCTCATCATAGAGTTCGCTCCGGGCAAGATTCTCGGCGAGCGCGCGGTGCACGGCCGGAACGCGTGGGTCGGCGGGATATTCCTGAGTGAATTTCTCGTAAAATTCTCTGGCTTCATTCGGGCCGACGGAGTTTCGCGCGGTTTGATCGAAGCATTCGCCGAGAAGCAACAGCGCATCGGCGCGAAGCCCTGTGTCCCTCCGTTTTTCCACAAGCTTATGTAGTATTGGGACGGCGTCCTCATACCGTTTCTCCTTCATCAGACTGCGAGCGTAAAGAAAGCGGCGGTTGTACGAGCTTGCGACGGTCGGATACTTCCTCTTGAGCATCCACTCTTCTTTGTTCAGATCGAATACCACAAACCCAAGCGCCATCATCACTCCCGCCAGGATTCCGGCGACTGTAGACACCCGTGATCTGCTTGCGGTAATCCACCCGGAAAGTCCTGAAACCGATTTGAGGACAGGGCCGAATGCGGCGCTTTGTGAGTAGATACGTTCGAGATCGTGAGATTTGCTGGAGGTGGCGGGAGGAGCTTTCTCGGGTTCCGTGGTTCCACCCGAGTCGGAAGCAGGGAGTGACTTTATATATTCGGCACGCTTCTCTTTCGGTTCTTCAACCATGCTTGCTCAGGTCCACCCGCGTACGGACGCTTTTAGCAACGGTTTCGGATTTCGAGTTTCTGGTTTCTGGTTAAACACGCGCTGACTCATGAGTTGCGAGTCACGAGTCGCGAGTTTCCGATTTCTGGTGAAGTGTCAAAGAAGCCGAGTACTTACGTATTTCCTAATCCTTTTTGTCATTCCCGCGGAAGCGGGAATCCATTTTTGCTTTCGGCAAGACCCAACGTCAGTCCACAATTTGTGGTGTGTTACACATGGCAGAATACTACATAATGTTACCATAGGCTCCGATGGTTGTCAAGAACGATTTGGAAAAAAATTCCTAGCGAGGGTTCGAGCAATAATCGCGCCAGCGGAGAAGGAGACAAAAGGAGCGAGACGAAAGGGAGTCGCGCAAGACGCCAGGTGAGGATATCACAAACTGTGACATACTCCGAGCATTCCGGCAGGGACTTGCTTGAGTACTCGAAGAGCGTGACGGCTTGACTGGTAGAGTGTCTCTAACGCTTCTTAGCTTCGGGGACAGTCCCGATTCTACGGCGCAAAGCGCCCGTAAATCCAGGACAGTCCCCTTCGCAGCGCTTTAAGTTATTTCGGAGACCACACCTGGTTAGCTCTGGATGCCTGCCATTTGTTTTGCCATGTTGGCGTAATCTGAGAGCGGCGCTTCGAGTAGTATCATCATTTTCTGGGCTTCCATCGAGCCTTCCGCGTGAACGGTCGTGACTTCCATATGGGCGTGCTCGGCTGATGCGGTCCAGCGGTGGGTTTGCTGGATTAGCCGCAGCCGCTCTTCCGCCGTGAATTTATCCGACCCGCCGAGGTAGTGCTCCATATAGTCGTGAGTTTCCGGATTCGTCCAGTCCTTGTACGTGGGAAATGTGGTAATGATGCCGCCAGCAACGTCCTGAACCAGTTGGATGAAGCCGTGATAGCCGCTTGCGAAATGGAGCTTGGCCATGTTGGCGACAAGCGGGTTCGGCATGGCGATTGGGCCGTACATGATTGGGTCTCTTGCGGCCGCGCGGGTAAGCGCCTTGAGGGTCTCGACGTATGCCGCCATTTGCGCCAGCTTACCGCGTATGTGACCTGCCTTTTCGAGGCCGTTCGCCTCGGCCATGGCGACGCCGCAGCCGGCAATGAGTTCGACGATGGGAATCTTGTAGCTGATGGCAGTGAAACGGTGGAAGCTCGCGAAGGTGTAAGCCAGCAGCATCGAGAACTGCCATTCGCCGCACATGAAAACGCGCTCCCAAGGGACGAACACGTTATCGAACACGACCATCGCCTCGGACAGCGTGCGAACGGGCGCGCCCGCCGGGAATTCATGGGGAGTCTGTTCGCCGCGTCCGGGCCTGCATATCATTGTGATGCCTTTGGCGTTTGCCGGAATCGCAAAGCTCAGAGCGTAATCGCCCTCGTCCTCGCGCATCTGGCGCGTGGGAGTGACGATGATCTCGTTCGCTACCGGCCCGCTCGTTATGTGCATCTTGCAGCCTTTTACGACAATGCCGTCTTTCTGCTTGTCGACGGCATGGAGATAATAGTCGGGATGCTTCTGTTTTGAGGGCGGCTTGCTCCGGTCGCCCTTCGCGTCGGTCACCGCTCCGCACATGGCGGAATCGTTTTTCCTTATGAAACGCAAGTAATTCCGGGCGCGCTCCTTGTATTCCTCATTGCCCATCTGGTCGGCGACAACCATGATCGCGTTCAGGCAATCAGTGCCGACGTCTTTTCCGAATGGCAGCCCGCCGGTCAATCGGATAGACCGCCCGATCATTTCGCTTCGCTTTTCGAGGTCTCCGGCATTTCCGGGGGTTTTGAAAAACCGGCTCATCGACTCGCCGGTTTCGTCGTCAATGGCAACAAAAAGGTCGCGGATTTCGGAGTCTTTCGATTCCGTGAGCGCGAAATCCTGAGCCACGGTCTCGACGGCGACCTTGAGGAGCGGGTGCGCGGTTACATCGGCCACTTTTTCACCGAGCATGTAGATGTGTCTTCCGTCGCGCAGGCTGTTTCGATATTCGTCAGGGGTTCGCAGGGCCATTGGTAAAGTCTCCTCTCAATCGATTTTGGATTTTAGATTTTGGATTCAATCCGGAACCGGATATGAAAGACAGCCTATTATATTCTGAAGCGGAACGCTGGTCAATTATGGATTGGGGCAGATCAAACCGCGAAAACGCAAAAGGCGCAAAGCGAAGATGATCCGGAAGAATCTGAGAAAATCAGCGTAATCTGCGGATAGAAAAGGCAATCCTTTTTTTTGACATTTTGTTCGGCTATGGCTATAATGAGGGTGTGGTTTGCGGGGGTGGTGGAACTGGCAGACACACCAGCTTGAGGGGCTGACGGGAGCAATCCCGTGGGGGTTCAAGTCCCCCTCCCCGCACTAGCCGCTTGCCCGATGGGCGAGCGGCCTTTTTGTTTATTTCGCCGTTGCGTCTTTTGCGCAGCGGAAACCGAGGTTCGGGCTTTTTGTGTCGGGCGGGAAGTAGTGACGGTAACTGGTGCGGACGTAGAGGTTCAGGTTACTATCCCACGCGCCGCCTCGCACAACCTTCAGAGCGCCGGTTAGCGGGCCGGCAGGATTCTTGGACGGCGCTTCGCCGTAGTAACTCTCAGAATACCATCCGGCCGTCCATTCCATAATGTTGCCAGCCATGTTGAAACAGCCGTATGGACTCTTGCCCTTGGCAAACAGATAGACTGGCTGTGTTGAATTCAGGAAGCTTTCCTTAGTGTTGCATCTGTCGACTTCCCATTTGTTTCCCCAAGGCCACTTGCGCTCATCGGTTCCGCGCGCGGCCTTCTCCCATTCCGCTTCGGTCGGCAGGCGTTTGCCGGCCCATTTCGCATAAGCGGCGGCATCGTTCCAACTTACCAGCGCTACGGGATGGTCGCCCTTGCCGGGCGGATATGTTTCATTCCGCCAGTTGAAGGGTTCGGCCCAGAATTCCTCGACGAACGGCGCGGAGTGTCCCGTGGCGTCGACAAATTTCTTATATTCCGTATTGCTTACTTCATACATATCGATAAAGTAGGCGTCGAGAGTGACTTTTCGGCGGGGACGCTGGTCGCTGAACTCCGATTCGCTTCCCATAATGAACTCGCCCGCGGGAACGTACACCATATGCTCGGGAGTATTGGCAGGCTGGGGGGGGAGAGCGTCGGTGTCCGGGGGGGCCTCCGTCGTCTGACCCGGCGACGTCTCGCCTATTTGTCCCGGCTCGGTCCCGCTTGCCGGAGGCTGTGATTTCCCGACGGCGGAGAACAACCATATGAGCGCGCCCAGAACCACCGCAAAGAGAGTAGCCGCGCCGATAGCCCTGATTTGGAGCAGCCTTTTCCAACTCTCGATTTGCAGAATGAGCGACATGCGCGCGGCGAGTTTGCTCCATTGCGTGGTCTGTGTTTCCCGCCTGAGATCATCGGCCAGTTCCGCTACGGATTGATATCTTTCGGCGGCATTCTGGCGCATTGCCCTCAGGATTATGCCGTCCATCCGCTTGCTCACTTCCGGATTCAACTGGCTCGGGAGAGAGAAATTGCCTATCGGGAGGCGGCCGGTGAACGTTTCATAAAGCATCACGCCGAAGGAGAAAATATCGGCGCGGTGGTCAACGGATTTCGCGTCGACCCGCTGCTCCGGCGCCATGTAATCGGCCGTGCCCATGAAACTGCTCGTGACGGTTATCGAGGTGAGCGGGAGGCGGGACTTCGTTATCTGGGCTATGCCGAAGTCCGCTATTTTTGCGCGGCCGGTACGGTCTATAAGTATGTTGTCGGGCTTGACATCTCTGTGGACTATCCCTTTTCTGTGGGCGTAATCGAGGGCGGCGGCCGCCTGAAGCAATATCTGCGCCTTGGTGTTGAAGGCAAGTTTTCTGTGTCTGAGCAGACGCGACAAGCTGGCGCCGTCGACGTATTCCATGACGAAATAGTTATTGCCGCCTTCGACGCCTTTATCGAGCACGCGCACGATGTTGGGATGGCTCAGCGATTCGAGGGCGAGGAATTCTCTGTCGAAGCGGGCGAGAGCCTTGATGCTGGAGGAGAACCTCTTCTTGAGCACTTTCAGCGCAACGATACGCTGTTTGGACACATCGAGAGCCTTGTAGACGGTGGCCATTCCGCCGCGGCCGATCATTTTCTCGACGCGGTAGACGCCGACTATGTCGCCGGGTTTGAGCTCCTGTGCTTGCCGGTCGTCGGGGCGGGCCTCTTTTTCGATTTGGGCGGGCGGAGGGGATTCGCTTTCCTGAGCAGTATTCGGTTTTTCGGGAGAGCCTAATGACTCGTCCGGAGGAGGGTTAGATTGCACGGAGACGGCGTCCTCTTCCGCTCTCTTGGGAGGTTTGGAATCCTCGGCAGATGGCATATCAGTCCTTTTCTCCGTGAAAAGCCCACACACACCTCTCAAACGGCGATTCATTATAACACATGCGATTGAGACTAACAAAGCTTTTTGGCCGCTCAATTGAATTTTGCTTGAGATGTTGTTAGAATGACGCTCCGGAGGAGACCATGACTATCAAAGAAAAAGTTGAAGCCGGAATTAAAGATGCGATGAGGAGCAAAGAGCAGGAGCGGCTTTCAGCCTTGCGAATGATCAAGGCCGAACTACTGCTGAAGGAGAAGGAAACGGGCAAAGCTCTCGAAGATGCCGCCGCGAATCAGGCCCTTCAAAAGATGCTCAAGAAATACGAGAAAGCAAAGGCGGAATACGAGTCCCTCGGCAAGCCCGACGAAGTCGAGCGCTATCAGCGCGATATCGAAGTGATCAAGAGCTTTTTCTCGGCGCCAATGATGGACGAAAGCCAGATACGGTCCGGGTTGCAGACCTTGGTGGCGGAGATGAACGCGAGCGGCCAAAAAGATTTCGGAAAAGTGATGAAGGCGTTCATGTCGGCGCACTCGAATGCGGACGGGAAAATGGTTTCGGCTCTATTGAAAGAAATCCTGAAAATAAGCTGAGGCAGATGGTGAAACCGCCAACGTATTTTGGATTTTAGATTTTGGATTGGAAAAGATGAAGTAAATCCAAAATGAGAATCTGTATCTGTACTACTCAGTTTCGAAATCGCGAATTCCTGCCGTGATTCTTAAAGCGCAGCCATTGCGAGAGAAGCGAAGCAATCTCGATGAAAAGCAAAGATTGCTTCGTCGCTACGCTCCTCGCAATATAACCTTTTTGGTTGGTTGCGGCTATGCCGCGCTATGAAATCTGTGGATAAAGAAGAACGTAATTTGCGGATAGGCGAATGGTTCTAATCCAAAATCCAATCCCGCCGAGGCGGGACAAAATCCAAAATAAAACACCAGACGACACTTACCGTCGCGCCCTCTACAAAGCGGCGGGGTACTCTGACGAGGACTTGAAGAAGCCGCTCATCGCGGTCGCCAATTCGTGGTCGGAAATGAATCCCGGCCACCGCCACCTTAGAGAGACCGCCGAGCGCGTGAAGGAAGGGATTTGGGAAGCCGGCGGCATGCCGGCGGAATTCAATACCATCGGCCCATGCGATGGAATCGCTCAGGGACGCGGCATGCGCTATGTGCTGCCTTCACGGGACGTGGTGGCTGCGTCGATCGAGTTAATGGCAGGCGCTCACCGGGCTGATGGACTCGTGTTGATAGGCTCGTGCGACAAGATCATTCCGGGGATGCTCATGGCGGCCCTCCGGCTCGATATCCCGTCGATCTTTTTCACGGGCGGCATCATGCAGCCGCGTGGCGACATGGTGACGTGCGATATAAAAGAGGCAATCGGGAAATTTGTCGCAGGCAAATTGACCCGAAAGGAATTCGGCGAGATAGAATCATCGACGTGCGCGAGCCTCGGCGTGTGCAACATGATGGGAACTGCAAGCACGATGTGCTGTTTGCTCGAGGTGTTAGGGCTGGCGCTTCCCGGTACGGCCACGGTCGCGGCAGTCGATCCCGTGAGGGCTCGAATGGCGCGCGATGCCGGAAAACAGATTGTCAAATTGGTCAGGAGAAAAGCAAGACCTTCAACCCTCTTGACAGGCGCATCCTTCGAGAACGCCATCAGGACGCTGCTCTCGTTCGGGGGCTCGACGAACGCGGTGCTTCATTTGCCTGCCATCGCCGCTGAAATGGGCATCGAGCTTCCTCTCGGGGAATTTGACCGATTGAGCCGATCCACTCCGCTTCTTTGCAAATTCAAGCCTGCCTCTACATTCAATCTGCTGGATTTTCACGAGGCGGGCGGAGTGCCTGCGCTCATGAAGGAATTGTCGCCTCTACTGCATTTGGACCAGATGACGGTCTCCGGAAAAACGCTGAAGCAAATAGCGCGGACGGCGAAGGTGATGGCTAGAGAGGTTATAGCTCCACTTGACAGGCCTTTAGCGGAAGAAGGTGGAATTGCGATCCTCTACGGCAATCTTGCGCCCGAGGGCGCCGTCGTCAAAGCGAGCGGCGTGAGCCGGAAGATGATGGTACATGAAGGGCCTGCGGTGATTTTTGAATGCGAGGAGGACGTTCGCGAACACCTGATCCGGCGCAGAGTGAAAGCGGGCAGCGTGCTCGTCATAAGATACGAGGGGCCGCGAGGAGGGCCGGGCATGCGCGAGATGTCCATCCCGGCCGCGATGCTCGCGGGAATGGGTATGGGAGACTCGGTGGCGATGGTGACCGACGGACGGTATTCAGGCGCGACACGCGGGCCGTGCATCGGGCATGTGAGCCCTGAAGCCGCGCAAGGAGGCCCGCTGGCAATCGTCAGAGACGGGGACATTATCCAAATCGACATCCCTGCAAGAAAACTCAATATCAAGCTCACAAAATCCGAAATATCGCGACGGATGCGCGCATGGAGACCGCCAGCGCCGAAAATGGAGAAGGGATTCCTCGGCATTTACCAGCAAATTGTTGGCTGGGCGATTACTCGGGGACACGATGTAATGCGGCGCCCGCGAGAAAATAGGGGACACGATGCGGCATCATGTCCCCGATCTTCTCGACTCTGGTTGAGGTTGGTGCGCTGAAAAAGATTCTTCGCTTCGCTCAGAATGACACATAGCTATTGCCTTTTGGGTAACAGGCCGTAAAGCACGGTTGAAGGAGACGGTCCACATGAAGATGACCGGCGGAGAGATCGTAGTCGAGTATCTGATAAAGGAGAAGGTTCCTTACGCAGTCGAAATCCCGGGCCACGGATGCCTGGGGCTCGTTGACGCTCTGCTCAAGGCGAAAGACAGCATCGCGGTGATTCAAGTGCGGCCGGAGATGAGCGCGGTACATCTTGACGACGGATACTACAGGGTTTCCGGCAGGCCGCTTGCGGTTTTCACTTCGATCGGGCCGGGCGCGATCAACACGGCCATCGGGCTGGCAACGGCGTATGTTGATTCGACTGCGGTTTTGGCGTTGACCGGCGACACGCACGTCCACATGTTCGGGCGCGGCGTGCTCCAGGAGATCGAGCGAACGCACAGTGCGAATTTCCCGCGCGTGCTCGAGCCCATCGTCAAGCGGTATTGGCAGGTTGTCGACGTCGCGCAGTTGCCGCACATCATGCAGCGCGCATTCAGCCACATGCTTTGCGGGAGACGCGGACCGGTGCTGATAGACCTTCCGATGGACGTGCAAGCTGAGTCCGCCGACGTGAAGATGCCCGAACCGCAGGAACACAAATGCGCAATGCGGGTGAAGCCGGACCCTGCTTCGATAGAACAGGCGGCGAAGCTTCTCGCGTCGGCCGAAAGGCCTGTGATACTTGCGGGCGGCGGGGTAATCGCGTCCGAGGCGTGGGAAGAGTTGAAAGTGCTCGCCGAATATATCGGAGCGGCGGTGGTAACTACCATGATGGGCAAGAGTTGTTTCCCCGAGAACCACCCACTTTATGGGTGGCACGCGGGCAGCAAGGGCACAACGGTCGGCAACACATTGTGTTCTCAGGCCGACGTGCTCCTGGCGGTGGGTTGCCGGTTTGCTGACGAGACCGCATCTTCCTACCGGCGCGGCGTGAGCTTCTCGATCCCGCCGACGAAATTGATTCACGCTGACATCGAGTCGGCAGAGATCGGCAAGAATTATCCCGTCGTGGCGGGCATAGTCGGTGACGCAAAGATTGTGCTGGCCGACTTGCTCAACGCAATCATTCAAAGCGGTCACAAAGCAGGCAGGAAGAAAGCGGAATATTTCAGGGAAATACAAGCGCTCAGGAAGAAATGGCTTGCGGCGGTCGGCAAGTATCAGAATGTCAACCGCACGCCACCGACGATTTCGCGCGCGCTCAAGGAACTGCGAGATGAGTTGCCGGAGGAGGCAATTGTGGCTTGTTCGTCGGGGAACTCGCAGGCGCAGATTCTGCAAGAGTTTCCGTTCACCAAACCGAAAACGCTTCTGACAACGGGCGGTTTCTCGACCATGGGCTGGGCGCTGCCTGCCGCGATGGGCGCGAAGCTCGCCAAGCCGAGCGCACCCGTGGTGGCCGCAATCGGCGACGGCGATTTCATGATGACCATGCAGGAAATGGCGACTGCCGTGCAATACGATATTCCGGTCGTGGTTTTCCTGGTGAACAATTCCGGCTGGATTTCAATCAGAGACTTGCAGATGGCGGCCTATGGCGAAGAGCGAGCGTATGCGTGCGACTTCGAGAAGAAGGGCAAACCCTATTCACCCGAATTTGCGAAAGTGGCGGAAGCGTTCGGATGCCACGCCGAACATGTGACGAAGGCCGAGCAGATTCGACCGGCTGTCAGGAGGGCGCTTGACAGCGGCAGACCTGCGGTCGTCGAGGTGATAGTCAATCGACAGCATCCATACACGGGCAGCCCTGCGGTCGGCTGGTGGGATGTTCCCGTGCCGACCTACCTGAAGGCGCGGCGCAACGAATACGAAAAGGCGCGGGCGGAGGAAGCGTTATAAACGAATGGTTCCGAGTTTCGAGTTCCTGGTTCCTGGTTGACTGTTTCAGGTTTCAAGTTTCAGGTTTCAGACCGAAGCCATGTTTCTAACACGATCCACCGCCGGCGCGGCGTAGCAAGGCGCTCCTAAGAAAGAGGCGAAAGGAGCAAGGCGAAGGGGGGAAAAAACAGAAAAGAGAGATTGCTTGGCTTCGCTCGCAATGACCCTAACAAACGCTCTTTCTTTTTCTTCATAATTAACCCCGCGCGGTGGGGTAAGGCGCTCCTAAGAAACTTGGTTCATGGTTTATGGTTCAGGGTTGAAGGAGGGCCAATGTCCTTCTCTTGCACATCCGCTATGTGATATGAAACCACCCTTTTCCCCCTTTTGACAAAGGGGGGCAGGGGGGATTTTTCCGCTATGCCGTTCCGACGTGTTCGACTTTTGACCTTCCACCTTCGACCTTTTAATGCGTCCATTTCTGCAGTTCGATCAGGTTGCCTTCGGGGTCTGTGGCATATACAACGGTAAGTCTGCCGTGGCCGGGATAATCCACAGAAACGAGGTTGCCGAAGGTTTTCCCACCTGCTGCGATGACCGCGTCTCGAGCAGCTTCTACGTTATTCACCGCAAAGGCGATATGCCCGAAGCCGGGCCGATTGGCCACGGTCTCTTGCCTTGCTTCCTCCCGATTATATTGGAAGATTTCAAGGGTCGGACCTGCTTCGCCATGACCGGGAAGGCGCAGATGCGCGCCTCGAATCCGGGCGCCCGCGACCTTTGTCACGTCGACGAGCCATTGACCGGAGATGTCTCGCTCAGGCGGCACGAGCGTGCATCCGAAGACGCGCTGGTAGAACTCAGCGAGTTTCTTCCAATCCTTTGCGACGATGTTAACGTGGACGAATTTGGTTTCGATAGTCATGCATCACCTCGAGCAGTTCGCACTACAAGTCAAATCCCCCTCTTTCCCCCTTTGCAAAGGGGGAAGAAAGGGGGATTTTCGGTTCGCCTTGTTCCTTTCGTCTTTCGCCTCTTTTTTCAGGCGCGTTCGAAGATGGTTGCCGGCGCCATTGCCACACCGGTGCACAGCGTGACGAGCGCGTACTTAGCCTTCCTTCGGATCAATTCATTTATCGCCGTGATGCTGAGCCTGCAACCTGAGTTGCCTACGGGATGCCCGAGCGCCATCGCTCCGCCGTTCACGTTCAATTTCTCCATCGGCGCGTTTAATTCCTTGGCCCACGCAAGAGGAACCGGCGCGAAGGCCTCGTTGACCTCGAAGATGTCGATGTCGTCCATCTTCATACGCGCCTTCTTCAGCACTTTGGGTGTGACGACGAGCGGACCCGTCAGCATGAGCATCGGGTCTGACCCAACAACTGCGTTGGCCACGATGCGAGCCAGGGGCCTCATCTTCAACTCTTTCATTTTCTGCTCGCTCATGAGCACAACGGCCGAAGCGCCGTCGGTCACCGGGCTGGAGATGCCGGCGGTAATCCACTCGGTCCCGAGAACAGGTTTCAATGTCGCGAGCTTCTCCATGCAGGTGTCCGGCCGAATAGGCTCATCCGTGTCTCTAATAATTTCTTTGCCGTCGCCTTCGAGCCCTTTTGTGGGCATTATTTCCTTCTTAAAGTATCCGTTAACAGTGGCGTGATGAGCTTTCTTGTGACTTGCGACGGCGAACTCATCGCACATCTGTTTGGTGATGCCCCACGTTTCCGCAATTGCTTGCGCCGCCTGTGCTTGGTTGTAAAATTTACCCTTGACGCGCTCGAAGTAATACTCTCCGTATGGGTCTCCTTGAGGCCGGCCGTCTGGAAGCGTGCCGCCGACGTCTGAACCGATCGGATATTTGCTCATCAATTCGATACCGCTCGCTATCGCGACGTCTATCGTGTTGGACGCGATCAATCCGCAGCAGAGTTGGAGGGCAGTGAGGCTGCTGCCACATTGCCGGTTGACTGACACTCCGGGCACACTCTCCGGAAACTTCGAGGCGAGTACGCCTGTGCGAGCAATGGTAGCGCCCTGCTCACCGACCTGATACACTGCGCCGGTAATTACTTCTTCTACCAGAGCAGGGTCCAGGTCTATTCGTTTCACGACCTCATCTAATACTGCTCCAAGCAACTCGGGAGCTTTCCACTCCCTCAGATAACCGTTACGGCGTCCCACAGGGGTACGCACGGCGCCAACGACATAAACCTCTCGCATCTTCCTTCTCTCCTTTTGTGCCTACCATGGTCAATCCTGATTGAGTCTTTGATTGCCGCAACGAGCGAAAATGATTATCTCGGACGGCAGCGGTTTTCATTATATTAGATGAAGAGTTCCGGAATCAAGAGACTTTCGGCGGAGGATTATTCCCATCGGCGGAGGCCAGCGATTTCCCACATCCCCAATCCGAACAGTGTCAGCGTCCCGGCGATAAGCAAGAGAGCGCTCCATCGCGCATCCGTGACAGAAAAGAGTCTTCGGATTGGATATTCTGCAATCAGGAGCACCGAGACGATGGCCAAGAGACGCTGGACTGCCAGTTCGTGTGTTTTCTTCGTTCGAAAAGCTCCGGCCGGGCGCAGGACTAAGAGCGCCATTGGAATGGTGAAAAGGAAATAATGCAACCAGACAAGCGTCGCAGATAACAAGTATATCAAGCATCCTGTAGCCACCGCGAGCATATCTTCGAACAGATACCTCCCCGGATTGCGTTTGCTCTCGTTAGTTTCCGGGAGAGCCCCTTTCACATCCCGCCGCGCGATCCACAAAACAGTTGCCGTGACCGAGAGTAGGCCGACAGTCAGGTACGTCGAAGACTTGACACCGGTCATCTCAAAGATAAGCATTGAAGGAGCGTAATTGTGCAGATTCACTTCGAAGCCGTAGTCGGCCGCTTTCAGCAATAGTTTATGCCAGTCTATCCAGCACCGCGTGGAACCGAATGCCGCGGAAGAAAACACAATGGAACTCAGAAAAGCGATCAATATACCGGTATACGTGAGAAGAGTCTCTCGGAAGCGTCGGCTTATGACCCATGACAGACTCAGGGTTGCCAGAACAAAAATCAAATTCGGTTTGAGCGCTATTTCGAAGCCGAGAACCAGACCGCTCAAGAGATTCTTCATGGGCAATTTCTGCTTGCTCCGAGTCCACAGGAACAGCGCGAGCAGCGCAAGCTGAATCTGGTTCACGTTGGAAACTCGCACATCCGAAAGAAGCGGCTGGAACCAACTCGTGAAGACAACGAGCGCCGCTAACGCCCCGATGACCGAGTAGTCGAGTAGCACAGCCAATCCGGCGATCGCCAAAACTGTTGCAACCAGACAAATGAACCGATAAATTTCGATGTCCCGCGCGAAATCACCGGAGGAAAATGCGCCGAACAAGGCATAAAGGAACGGTGTCGCAGTGTGCATTTTCGAGAATGCATCTGAATAGAAGACCTCGGACTTCAATATGCCGATTGACTGACCGCCCGCCCACAACTGAAGGAAATCTATTCCGGGGAAGAATGCTCCATAATTCCATAGTCTTCGCAAGAAGAAGGCGGCAAGCGCCAGTAAGAGTATCGTGACGGAGCTTCGCAGCCAGTGGCCCTTGCTCTTAACTATCACGCGGCGACTCCTCTATGGCTTTTCTTGAGTGTGATACTCCAAAGCTTTGAGAGCAAAGCGGCTGGAGACGGTTGCGGGGCCGCCTCCCATTTCGATTCCTACCTCGATGGGTTCAAGAATTTCTTTTTCCGACGCGCCGGATTCGAGCGCTTCACGAGTATGCCACTCCATGCATGATTCGCAATTGATTGCGATCGAGATGCCGAGGGCAATCAGCTCTTTGTGCTTCTTTTCGAGAGTTCCGCTCGAAAAAGCCTTTCGCTCCAATTCGAGAAAGGCCTTGTAAACCTCGGAATTTCTTGACAGGAGCTTCCGGTGGGCCTTCTTCCTGTCGTCGATGATCTTCTCGATCTTCTCTTTGTCCCTGTCATTCATATTGTACTCCTCCGTGATCTCCGAGAAAATAGGGGACATGATGCCGCATCGTGTCCCCTATTTTCTCGGGGATAAAGTTTCCAAGCAGTCCCCTACCCCACTGGCGGTCTCTCTGCGGTCGCGATTTTTGTGAAACGTGCTTCGTGAGTGAGCAGGCAGGAGTCGGGGACATCATAAATGATGTCCCCGATGTGGCCTTATGGTTCTGGCAATGCCGGACTATGATTACTGCGTGAAGAACATGCTGAGCGTTTCGGCGACGCATGCAGGCTTGTCTTTGCCCTCGATTTCGACCGTGTGGGTCGTCGTCACCAGGATTTTTCCGCCGCCTTTTTCCTCGACGTTGCTGAGCGTCATCCGGTCACGGATTCGCGAGCCGACCGGCACCGGGTTGATGAACCTCAGTTTGTTCATGCCGTAGTTTATCGCCATCATTGTTCCCTCGGGAATGACGGAGAGGCTCGAGGAGAAGTGGGGCAGCAGCGAAACGGTAAGATAGCCGTGCGCGATGGTTTTGCCGAACGGACCTTTTGCGGCGGCCTCTTCATTCACGTGAATCCACTGATGGTCCATCGTGCAATCAGCAAACTGGTTGATGCGCGACTGATCGATCTGAAGCCAGTCGCTTACACCGAGTTCTTTCCCGACGCGTTCCTTGAGTTTTTCCACCGGTAACACTTCGGCAGCCATGTTTTGCCTCCTTTTTGTTAACGTAATGCCAACTGTTTTGCCGCATCAAGAGTTGCTGCGCATTGCGTCATCAATTTGTCATTCCCGCGAAGGCGGGAATCCATGATGAATAGCGCATGCGCAATCATCTATGCGGTTAGGCTCCTTTGGGCAGCAACGGTTTCAAATATCGACTATCGTTGTCTCGACCGGCGTTTTTGTGAGCACCTCGTTGCCGGTTTCGGTTATGAGGACCGGGCATTCCAGCCGCATTCCTCCGACACCGGGTCTGTTAATCACGAGCGCGGCAACCTCGGTCAGGTTGGGCTGAAGCGTCAGGTGGCTGAACTCCTCGTTGTTGACAATTGCAGGGTACCACTCGTGGCCGACGATTCCGATGCCATGACCGAACGCGGCGAGAGTGTCCTGCACGTAACCGACCGAGCTCAAGTGGTCCATCATTTCCTGCCAGATGTCGCCGATGCGCGCGCCCTTCACAAGTTTCTTGAGCAGCAAGTTCGCGGCATCCTCGTATGCTTTCGCGAGTTTCTCTTGCTCGCGTGTCGGCTTACCGATAATGTAGTTGTGCGAGAGGTCAGAGTAATAATGACCGTAAGTGCTGTGGAGGTCGACGAGGAGGTTGTCGCCCGGCTGCAAGATTCTGTCGGTAGGCGGTGTGCATCCGCACAAGGTATACGCCGTTCGTTCGCCCGAGGCGATTTCGTTGCTGCCGGTGATCGGCCAATGGAATTCGCTGCCGAGTTGGCGCATCGCGAGTTCGCCGATGCCTGCGATTTCGAGTTCCGTCAGGCCGGGCCGTAGTTCCTCTTTCACCACATCCTGAGCGGCATCGCATATCGCGGCGGCGCGTTTCATGAGCGCGATCTCCCCCGGCTCCTTTATCGCAGACACACGGTCCAGCACATCGACCGCATTTACAAATCTCGCCTTTGGAAGCCCTTTCAAGAGCATTTCGTATTCGGTGGCAAACAGGAACCCTGCCGCGAGCCTCGGGGAATGGCCAAGCTCGACACCGATAGTCTTTTCCGCGTAGCCCCACGATTCGATGCGCGCGATCGCCTGCTCGATGAGTGAGAAGCCGGGCATCGTGGGAGCCGAGCCGACGACATTTTCGAGCCACGATTCAGCCTTGACACGCTCGGCATCCATCATCAGGGTATTCAGCTCGATTTGGCCGTCGGACGCAACGAGCGCATAGCTTCGCCATGGCACGAAGGCGCCGCTGACGTAACAAACGCTTTTCTCGCGAGTAGCAAGAACGATGTCGATTCCTTCCTCGGCCATTTCCTTGCGTATCCTCGCCATGCGGCCCAGGTAGTCCATATATACGTTCATGAAGTCCTCCTCGGAGTCGGTTTACGGTCTATGGTTTACGGTTGCGGGAAAATAGGGACAGAGAAACTGTCCCATAATTCTGTAGGTGCGAATTTATTCGCAGTCGCAACGCAGAAAGAGCCCAAAAACGTTATGCGAATAAATTCGCACCCACAAAGGTTTATGTCGATTTGCCAATTACGGGACAGTCTCACAGACCCTATGCTGCGGATCTGTCCCTATTTCCCCAGTTTGTGGCTCACGGTCCACGGTCTATAGTTTGTGGTTTATGGCTTGCCGGGAAATGCATAGAACAAAGAGAGGAACAAGCATGATTATAGCATAAAGGATGGTCGAAGGCCGCAAGTTAAAAGTCAAAGGTCGGGAAATAGTGACAGACCCTATGTCGCGGGTCTGCCCCCCTGTTTTCCCGGCGGCATCAAATGGTTCAAATTGAACGCGCTGCCGCGGTTATGGTAACGTGTATAGAGAAAGAGGGACGCTGAAGGCATGGACGCTGAATACATTTTTATAGTAAACCCTTCTTCGGGAGGGGGTAAAGGCGAGGAAGTCGCGCGGTTGCTCAATAGAATGCTGCCAGACCATCCGGCATTTTGCGACGGAAAGGGACAGGTGTTTTTTGCGAACCATGTTGACGCGGGAATGCTTCGCGACACATTGGCTGATGCGCGCGCCGTCGTGGCCGTCGGAGGCGACGGCACGGCGCACCATCTCATTCCCTACCTCCTGAGTTGCGCGACGCCTCCGGTACTCGGGCTGATTCCGCTGGGAACGAGCAACGATCTTGCGCGGGCGCTGGGCGTTCCAATGGATAAGGACTATACCGACGAGAGAATTCTGCGCAAGACTTTGGACGAATTGCTTGGCGCCGAAGCGACAAACCTCGACGTGCTGAGCGTGAACGAGGAAGTGTTCTTCACTAATTACTTCAGCATCGGACTCGACGCCATTATTGTCCGCGATTTCGACGACGTTCGGAAATCGTCGTGGGCCAAGCTGCTGCCGGCGGGGAAAATAACAAACAATTTCTTGTATTTTCTTATGGGATTGAAGAATGCGGGATTCTTCATTCAGCCCCCGATAGAGATTGAATTCAGGGATGGGCAAGAAAGCCATCGCATCGAAATAGATTCGCGTCGCCGTGCGATAATCATCAGCAACCTGCCTGTATATGCAGGCGGTTGCCACATTAGCCGCGACGCCCGAAAGGATGACGGTCTGTTTGAGATAACGGTTGTTCAAAGCGCGTGGGAATACCTTAGGCTTATAGCTTCCCGCTTCCTTCCATTTTTGCATCTGCCGCGTGGGCTGGTTCAATTCCGCGCCCGGCAGGCTACGTTGCGGCTAAGCTCGGCGACGCCCGCGCAGGTTGACGGCGAAAAGTGCGCTGATTTCGAGAAGGCCGCAGCCTCCCTCCAGATATCCTTCCACTCCAGTCTGCCCGTGTTGGCCGCGCAAAGCGCGCGGGGACTGCCGAGTGACGAGTGGCGAGTCAAGCTTTCTGAACAAGATGACTCTCAAAAACCCTCATCTTCAGATTGCCCTGTAGCTGGCGAATCAATGTAAACCCTTGTAGGTGCGAATTTCTTCGCACAGGATTTCTGGCTTCTTTACGAGCCGCTTATGCGAATGAATTCGCACTTACAGAATTACGGAACAGCTTCATTCTTCCTTCTTTGCACCCTCTGCGCCTTTGCGGTGAAAGGAACTGTTTTGTGCAGCAACGGCAACCATGGAACTTTGTAAGCGCTGTTACAGAACAATTTCCGCGGAAGTTCAAAGTTGAGGTGAGAAGGCTGCATTGAAAAGGCGATGGAAGAGGAAAATCACAGATGCTTTCGTTTCTCAATATGAAATGTTGTTCGTGCGAGTCAGTCTATACGCTATCCATAGAGGAG
This sequence comes from uncultured bacterium, assembly GCA_964450145.1. GTDB lineage: Bacteria > Abyssobacteria > SURF-5 > SURF-5 > SURF-5 > JACRIR01. The sequence continues at coordinate 32,721 of CAYVDS010000003.1, read as the reverse complement.
CTTAACATCGTCGTGCTGTTCAAGTGTTTTGAATGTGGTCATCATAACATGTACATCGCGGGACATGTGCTTCCGCTTGACGAGCAGATAATGACCGAAGGGACTGACGAAGAAAAGGGCGCTCACGTTTTCGAGGGCGTACAGCAATTTGCTTTCGATTTTGCCTATGACGTCATGGACAAGGTCAGCAGAATCGTGAACGTCAATGTGGAAATCGACTTACCGGATAGTGGCCGCCGGAAACCGAAGCGCATCAAGAAGAAGGCGCGTGCAGCTAAGGAAATTTCCGGCCGTCGAGTTTCTCCGTCGGTCCAACGATCTGACGCGCCTCAGATTAGCACCGACGAGGTGCGCGACTTCGTGAAGATAGACCTCAATCTCATTGATAAGCAGCGCTACTTCAACAAGTTCTTCGGAAAAACGCAAAGCTAGTATCTCCACTCTCTGCAAACGCCCTTCCTCAAACACGTTACACAATTTCTTGACGGCGAATTAATTTGACAAATGGTCGGGTCATAGTTATAATCCACTGAGCTTCGCGAAGCGCGCGGGAGGAGTCACGGGCCGTTAGGGTGCAACAAAGGAATATTTATGATACGAAGTATGACCGGTTTCGGTCGGGGAACGTCAGAGGTTGGCGGCGTAACCGTCTGGGTCGAAATATCTTCTCTCAATCACAGGTATCTCGACGTAGCGGTGAGAGCCCCTTCTCCGCTCGGCATTTTCGAGAACGACGTGCGAAAGCTGGTGCAGGCTCGCGTTGAACGCGGCAGGATAAATGTGTCGCTGAGTTCGGAGGGAATTCTGCCGGAGGCGAACCAGGTTGAGTTCAACCAATTTCTTGCCCGGCAATACGTGGAGAAGGCCCGGTCGTTTGCCACGGGCGCTGGTCTCACTGACGACATCGGCGCTACGGCCATTCTGCGTCTTAACGCTTTATGGACACTGAAGTTTCCGCGCCCGGAGGAGATGGCGCGTCTGTGGGAGGCGGTCGAGAAAGCGCTTAGGATGGCGTTGGAGCAATTGATCGAGATGCGGAGGTCTGAGGGCGAAAATATATGGGCCGATCTTTCGGCGCGAATCGAGCAGATAGGCGGCTTGGCAAAAGAAATAGCAGTCCGCGCACCGATTGTCGTCGACGAATATCGCCAGAAGCTCAAGGAACGGGTAGTAGCCATTGTGCCTCCCGGAATCGAAATCGACGAGCAACGCTTGCTCATGGAAGTGACCGCCTTTGCCGACAGAGCGGACATCTCGGAGGAACTGGTGCGGATGCAGAGCCACATCGACCAGTTCAATTCGCTTGCAAGACAGGAGACCAACGTAGGGCGTCGCCTCGACTTCCTCATTCAGGAAATGTTCCGAGAGATAACGACGGTCGGCTCGAAAGCGCGGGACGCACAGACGGCGCACTCAGTGGTCGAAGTCAAGGGATTGCTGGAAAAACTGCGCGAACAAGTGCAGAACGTCGAGTGACTCGTTAATTCGGGGACACCTTGCCGCAAGGTGTCCCCGGATTAGCGCAAGGCGCGCCCGAACATGCGCGATTTTCGCGAGAGAGTGACGACATCGTTGGCAAACATAATCGGAATCGGATTCGGCGGAGCGGTTATGGCGGACAAGATTGTCGCCATTGTGACGCCGGAATCGAAGCCTTCGGTGCGCCTCCGTGAGACGGCAAAGGCAGAGAACAGACTTATTGACGCGACGCAGGGACACAAGACGCGAGCAATTATCATAACGACCTGCAATCACGTAATACTCTGTGGCATCAATCCCGAGACGCTTGCACAAAGGATAAAAGAGGCAGAGAAGTAAGTGCCTAAAGTGAGCTAAAGTGACCCTGCAGAGAAGTGACTAAAGTGACCGAAATAATTGAAGAGAGTCGCAAGAAGAACGGGGACGGGCGAACGGCGTCAGAGGCAAAGGACAAAGACGAGATTCAAGACATCGTGTCGGCGATGCGTTCGCGACGGGGGCTATTGGTGGTCGTGTCCGCTCCCTCAGGGGCAGGAAAGACGACGGTCTGCGAAAGAGTGGCTGCCGAGTGGCCTGAAATCCGATGGTCGGTGTCGTTTACGACTCGGCCACCGAGAAAGCACGAAGAGGAGGGCCTGCATTACCACTTCGTCACGAAGAAGGGGTTTGAATCCGAACGCGACAAAGGACGGTTTGTCGAGTGGGCCGAGGTTCACGGAAATCTCTACGGGACTCCCCGCGACTTTCTGGAGAAACGCGTGAAAGCCGGGAAGGACACGCTGCTCGTTATCGACGTTCAGGGCGCGCGGGCGATTAAGGAATCGTTTCCGGAAGCGGTCCTCGTATTCCTCTTGCCGCCTTCGCTCGCCGAGCTCGAGAGAAGACTGAGGACGCGGAGTCAGGAGTCGGACCGTAGTAGGGCAATAAGGCTCAGAAAGGCGAAGGCAGAACTCAGTTGCTACCGGACATACGATTATTTGGTGCTCAATGAACATGTGACCGAGGCGGCGAGCAGCCTGAAAGCGATAATCATGGCGGAGAGGAACAAGACCGACCGTCTGGACAGGCCGTCATTTCGTCTAGTATAGGAAGGAGCAGAAGATGTTCAAAGTATCAATCGAGAAACTCCTCAAGAATTCGGGAGGACAATACAAACTCCTCTCGATGGCTTTTCAGAGATTGCATCAGCTCAACAATGGCGTGCCTCCGGTTATTAAAGTGACATCCAAAAAGAACGTCACCATGGCGCTTGCGGAAATATCCGAAGGGAAAGTGCGACTCGCTCAAAATGGTAAAGAAAACGCCACAACCACTCAGTGACAAAGCAATCGTTCTGGGGGTGTCGGGCGGCATCGCCGCTTACAAAGCCTGTGACCTCGCGAGCAAGCTGAGACAGTCAGGCGCTGAGGTGATCGCAGTCATGACGAGCGCCGCACAGCAGTTCGTTTCCCCCCTTACGTTCCAGTCACTCACCCACAGACCTGTGATAACCAGCCTGTTCACGCCTATGGAGGAATGGGAGATCGAGCATATCGCTGTTGCCCAAAGGGCGTCATTGGCCGTGATCGCGCCAGCCACAGCAAATATTATCGGAAAGATCGCATTCGGCATCGCGGACGATTTCCTGACGACGTTCGTGCTGGCCACCCACGCTCCCATTGTTGTGTGCCCTGCCATGAACTGTGAGATGTATGCGAACCCGGTTGTGCAGGAGAACGTGCGGCGGCTTCGGGCAAGGGGCTTCCATATCGTCGAGCCGGAAGAAGGAATGCTCGCCTGCGGGGACGTTGGCAAAGGCCGGTTGGCAAATGTCGAGATAATTTTCGAACGTATCAAATCAATCCTCTGCCCTCGCCAGGATTTCGAGGGAGTCAAGGTTCTGGTGACGGCAGGGCCGACGCACGAACCCATTGACCCTGTGCGCTACATCACGAACCCGTCCACCGGCAAGATGGGATACGCCCTCGCGCAAGCCGCGAAGGAACGGGGCGCGGAAGTGACGCTGGTTTCGGGCCCCACTAGCCAATCGGCGCCCGCGGATATGGAAACGATCCGCGTAAAAACAGCCGATGAGATGGCTAAGGCTGTACTTGAGAGGGCTGAGAGGTGCAAGGTGATCATCGGGGCCGCCGCCGTGAGCGATTATGCGCCGAAGGAGACAGCCGACCAGAAAATCAAAAAGAAGCCCTCCGAATTCACGCTTACGCTAAAGCCGACCATTGATATCATTGCCGAAGTGGGCAAGCACAAAGGCAAACGGATACTTGTCGGTTTTTCGGTGGAAACCCGCAACCTGATCGCAAACTCGCTCAAGAAATTAAAGGCGAAGAACCTCGATATGATTGTGTGCAACGACGTTACGCAGCCGGGCGCCGGGTTTGCGACTGACACGAACATCGTAACGATACTCGATAGGAGCGGCGCCGCCGAAAAGCTTCCTCAGATGACCAAATTGGAAACCGCTCATAAGATTCTCGACAGGGTTCACGAACTCCTCTAAGTTAGGCCTTTAACCTGTTCATGTCGCGTAAGAAAAGACTCTGGCGAATTCATTCATGTACGCGACAAAACGAGACCGGAAATCCCGTGAGTCCTCCTTCGCCGTGTGGCAATCCATCGAATCCCGAAGCGACAAAAAAACCCTGCTATTTTCCAAGAACACTAGCGCGACAGATTTGCCGTGTTATAGTGATTTATTGAAAATGCCCCATTTGCAGACTTTCAAAGTCGGAGATTACTCGTTCGCTTTTCTCGAACGCGAAGAGGAGAAGATACCGTCTGCGAAAAGTGGTCGGCAACTTTTCCCTGCCAACACGTCGAGAATGCCATCTGAAAGCATAGGTACTTTTACCGATAGCGTTATACCCCACCATATTGGGTCATTTCGCCCAATACTGTTTAGATGTTGATAGGGGGCCCAAAATTGTTGGGGGTTTATCTGAACCGGAGCGTATTAACCTGTCGGATAAGAATGACCGCGTTCCAATGCTCAATCTTCAAGTCGATTATCCCGACCGACGTCAACGAGTAAGTTCACCTAAGGGGCATATAGCGAGTTAGAACTGTTTGACATCCATGCACACACGGCAAAACAGGTATGGTTCTTGCTCTGGCGCACAGTAGAGAAGTGTTTTTGTGTCCAAGTTCGACAAAGTCGTGCTTCGAAGAGTGTTTCGGGAATACGCGTGGGTTCTCTGCGAATTGTTGTATTGTTTCTTGGTTGAATCCAGCTTGACATGCAGATTGACCGTTATATATATTTCAGAGCAGTAGTATGAGACACTTTATTGGGGAGGGGGTGGTAACAGAGAACTCGTGCCGTCTGCTGAATTCTTGCCTGCATCACGTATCGTTCGCAATCCGAGGAGGATCGTCAGATCCGAGTTGAAACTGCAAGGAAGAAAGGGTGCCCATATGCCAAAAGTTCGCTGGTTAGTGAGGATATTGGTGATTGGCTTCTTGGGTTCCGCTCTCATCTTGTCCTGCCAAACGACCTCGCCCCAGCTTCAAATGAGCCTTGCCGGTCCGATGATTAAGGGCGCGGAGTATGCGGGAGTGGAATCCTGTGAGGCATGTCATCCGGAGCAAGTGAAGCGGTTCAAGTTGACCTCCCACTTTGGCACGAGCGTGAAAGAGGGCGAACAGGTCAAGGGTGAAGCATGCGAGTCTTGCCACGGCGCCGGAAGCCTGCACGCTGAAGCCGGCGGCGATCCGAGCAAAATCGTGAGATATTCCGCTGAGCGCTGTTTCGTTTGCCACGTGGACATACGCGGCAAGTTCCAGCTTCAATTCCATCATCCGGTTCCCGAGAAATGGATGAGCTGCACGGATTGCCACAATCCGCACGCCGAGGATGTGAAGGCGTGGTCGGCAGTGTCGGTGCTTCGCCCGGGCGAGATTTGCTTCAGGTGTCACAAGGAACAAAAGGGTCCTTTCGTATTCGAGCATGACCCGATGCGCGACGGCTGCCAGGTGTGCCACGATCCCCACGGCTCGGTCTTCGACAGGATGCTTATTGCCAACCAAACTGTTCTGTGCATCCGCTGCCATTGGGAGCCGGGCACGAACGCAATAGGCGGCAGTTTCGGCGGCGTACAGCACGGAGCCGCCGCGGGCGGCAACTACTTCATCGGCCAGGGTGAGGAATGCGTTGACCATCATAGGGCTCCTCACGGTTCCAATATCTGGCGCACGTTCAACCGATAAACAATAGCCTGAACCGACGATAGCCGACCATCATCAGTCATGGCGCGACGAGGAGGATTCCTAATATGAAAACGGCCAAGAAGTTCTTTCCGACGTTGCTCGTCGGAATGCTTGCGGTTATGGTCTGCTCTTCGCTGGCCATTGCGGAGGGAGACCCTCTTGAAGATTTGAACAGTTGGTATTATCCCTATGGCCAGGAGGAGCTAGACGGCTGGTATTATGGGTGGTACGCGCGCGGAGGGGCGACGTACTATGACGTGGAGGGAGACGACGGGCGATTCCGCCACGACAGGTTCATCGATGACCAACTTACAGGCGGAATCGAACAGTTCTCCTACAACCAGGAGAATTGGGACGTTTCGGTTCGCGCGATAATTGAGGATGATTTCGCTGCAACCGCGCATTACCTCAAACCCGATGTGTTCCGGGTGGACTTCGATTTCCGCAAGCTGCGCAAGTATTATGACATTTCCAATGACCCGTGGGATCCAATCGCGTACGGCTTCGACTCCGAGCGGCAGGCAATACCGAGTGATGACAATATATATGCCGACCGGGTCGACCTGAATCTCGAGGGGCAACTTCTCATTCCGGAGATTCCAAACCTGATCTTGGGCTGGCATCATTGGGAACGATACGGCGACGAGGTGCTGCTTCGAGGCGAGCGTGTGCGAGTCACAGGTGACCCGATCCCGCGGCAACGCATTACGCCCGCGGTTTCGGACTTGGACGGGGAGAGCGATACCCTTTACGCAGAACTTCCGTTCACGTTCGCTGAAAAATACAACCTGAAGCTTCGCCAGGAATATGAGGACTATGAGGATGACCAGTTCATAGAGTTCTCACGCTTCCAGGACGGCAATCTCGAGCAGCAACGGATTTTCGATGACGAACCCGGATTCGAGGAGTTCCGGACGCTGATAAGCTTTGATAGTTTCTTCACCGAGAACATTTACGGAAGCGCGAACTACTATCATAGCGATTTGGAGAACACGTTCTCGCGCGACGAGATTCGATTCAGCTCGACAGGAGTTCGCGATGATTTCCTCGTCAACAGCGACACGGACAACGACCGCGTGAGCGACGTGCTGGCGTTCGGCCTCGTGTTCTTCAATATTATGCAGGACACAAAGCTGCACACCAACCTTCGCATCGAGCGTTCCGACACCGATTCCGAGAGTCTCGGTTTCGAGGACGGCGTGACTCCTCACCAGCAAATGTCCGACATCGAAGAGACCCGCCTGGGTGAATCAGTTGCGCTTGTTTGGCAAGGGCTTTCCAATACCACGGTGACGCTTGCCGGCCTATGGGAGCAACGCTACATGGACATAGCCGAAAACGTCGACACCACGGAGCATGAGCTGAGCACGGATTTCGACGGACCCGAAGCGTTCATTCGGGACACCGATGTCGACCATATGAAGCAAGAGTATACGGTCACTGTGGTCAACCGCCCGCGCACCGACCTCAGGCTCACGGCCCGATATCGGTTCAAGGACAACGAGGAGGACTACGACGACAACGTTGATCAGGAAATTAACGACCCCTCACCCGACGTCGAGAATTATCCCGGCGTCCTCGGCGATCTGGACCAGCAGACCCACGAAATAACGCTTAAGAGCGACTGGCATTTCCTGCCTGCATGGACGGCCTCGGCGCAGTACCAGTTCGAGGATGACGAAATCGAGTACGAAGTTGCGAATACAGAAGGCGAGGATTTGCAGGTGCACCGCCTGTCGGCGACTGTGTATGGGAGCCCGATACCTCGGTTAGTGCTGACTGGTATGGCGATGTATGAGAACTTCGACATGGATACGCCTACCGATGCGCCGGCCGGAAGCAACTGGGATGATGGCACAGCCGCCTACGAGATAGACTATGACTCGTATGTGGCTTTCCTCAGCGGCAACTACGTGATCAGCGACAAGTGGAGCGCGAATCTCTCTTATCAGCGAACGCAGAATAGCGGAAGCGACGTGGATAACGTCCTCGACGAGGTCTGGCTGGGCGCAGAGTATAAGTTAACCGAGAACAAGACCGTGAGCGCTCGTTATGAGTATTTCGATTTTGATGACGAGTTCGGCGACGGTTTCAATGATTACCAAGGCCACGGCATCTATCTGGCGCTCGCGTACAGATTCTAAACGCATTTCGATTTAGCGCAGAGAACATAGCTGAAACTGTTTGCAGTCGGTTTCAGCTATGTTTTTTGTCAGAACGCATCGCAACTGGTAAGATAGGCGCGTATGTGGCGAATGATTGATAGAAAGCTGCGGTCACCCGCGCTGACCGTAATCCTCATCTGCGTCATCGGCTTTGCATCTGTTATTGGAACCGTTCCAAGCACAGTCTTCGAGAGCGGCGGCGGCGCCGGTTTCGTTTCGACGCTGCTTCTGGCGGTCGGGGCGGATCACTTGTACGGGACCGGCTGGTACACGTCGTTGCTGGTTTGCCTCGCCCTCCTAATGACGTATTGTTCGCTGCGCGGGCTGCCGTCGATAGTGAGAGCGTTCAGATATGTACCCGACGCTTCGACATTGTCGAACCGAAACGACATCGCGGCGCAATCGTTCATGGTCTCCGGCGCTTCTGACGGGGCGATTCGTGAAACACTCATTCGCATCATGAAGGATAGAGGATACCACGTACGATCCGTTTCCAACGACGATGAGGACGCCGCCATTCTATTTGACAAGGGGCGCGCAGGCGTTCTTGGACCGCCGCTGGTGCATTTCGGACTAGTCGTCGTATTTGTCGGCGGCCTGATCACGCATAACTTTGGCTCCACCGGCGAGATCAGCCTTGGAGAAGGGGAATCGTATTCGATTCCCGGAACCGGGACCACGATGATCAGACTCGAGAAGTTCTCGATTCTACATCATCCCGGTACACGCGAGCCGGAGGAATACGTCAGCACTCTGCTGGCTGCGAAGAAGGACGGCCAACCTGTCTGGCATGCGCTTCGCGTCAATCAGCCGCTCACTCTCTCCGGGACCAGTCTGTACCAGATGCGGTACAGACCCGAAGTCCGATACGTCAGGCTCGCGGCATTTGAACCCAAGGTTCGGACACCCGTCGGAATCACGAAGCTGGTTATCGGCGAGAAGGCCGCATTGCCCGGACAAAACCTCGCGGTCAAGCTGGAGGAAATCATTCCGGATTTCGCGATTGACGCGAAGAACAACGTGTTCTCGAGGAGCCAGTACTTCCTGAATCCGGCGGCCAGAATATCTGTTTACTCTCCGCCCCAAAGCGAGGCGCCGGTTTGGACCGGATGGGCCTTTAAGGATATGTTTCCCACGCACAATTCGTCCCCTCCTCTTTTATTTGCGATTGACCGGCTCAGCCTGAAGTACTATTCCGGAATCAAACTGGTAAGAGACCCTGGCGGACCAGTGGTTTACCTCGGATTTGCGTTTCTCGTCGGCGGTTCGTTCCTCACCTGTTATCTATTTCGACGGTTTATCCGCGTCGAGTTCGACCGCGATCCTGTGACTAAGCGCAGGCGCATAAGAATTTCCGGCTACAGCTCAAAAAATCGGCCCGATTTTTTGTATGAGGCACAGGAGCTGTCCGCCCAACTCCGCAAACTGGAGGAAGCGTGATTCTATGTGGCTTGGCATTATGCAACTCATTTACCTCTCCTGCAGCATTCTCTTTTTTCTGGCGGCCTACTCGAGAAAGAGGTGGCAGTTGAGGTTGGCCCTGGTTACGGGAATGCTCGGCTGCGCCATACATCTCGGGTTCATTATTCAACGCGGGATGCTTGCACGCCGATTGCCGATAACAAACACATATGAGACGCTCATTCTTTTCTCTCTGCTTTTGATGGCCGCTTATCTGGCGGCTTACAGACGATACGGCCTGCCTGCGCTGGGAGGGTTCGCGAGTCTTGTCGCGGCCATCCTTCTGTCCGCGTGTTCGTTGTTGTCGCCTGAGATAGAGCCGCTGCTCCCATCGTTGAAGAGCAATTGGCTGCTGTTTCATGTTCTCGCTTCATTTCTCGGGTATGCGGCGTTCGGGCTCGCATTCGCGTCTTCCGTAGCTTATCTCCTGTTGGACTCGGGGCTGAGGCGTCTGCTGAAATCTCAAATCGTTCCTGCGACCGAGGGAATCACGGATTTCCTCGACTGGTTCACGTACCGGGCAATCGCATTCGGGTTTCCGCTGCTGACGCTGGGAATAGTGACGGGCGCTATTTGGGCTGACACATGCTGGGGGAGCTATTGGAACTGGGACCCGAAGGAGACGTGGTCTTTCATTACATGGTTCGTTTATGCCGGGTGCCTGCATATGAGGTTTGCCGGAATGCGCGGACGAACATCGGCGATAATGGCGGTCGTCGGATTCGGGTGCGTCATCTTTACCTATATGGGGGTGAACTACTGGCTCGCCGGACTTCATGATTACGCATAGAGATTTCTCGATTTTTCGGCGACTGTCTGCTACAATAAGTTTTGCTGTTCATCACTCCAGCGCCGGTTCTGCGGCGCGTCGGTTGGAACTGCCGGTGATATATCCTTGACTGTTGCCACGGCCTCATGCCGAAAGGAGAGAAGGAAATCATGATAAGAACCAAGATTTGCGAGATGCTGGGCATAGAACACCCCGTGCTGCTGGCCGGAATGGGAGGGGTCTCATTCAGCGCGTTGACGGCGGCGGTATCAAAGGCCGGGGGAATGGGTGTCATCGGCGCGGCCTCGATGGAGCCGGATTATTTGAGGCAGGAAATCAGAACAATCAAATCGATCACCAGTAAGCCGTTCGGAGTCGACCTGCTCATGCCGCTGCCGGATATGATCGAGGCGCAGATGGAAGTGATTTACGACGAGAAGATTCCGGTGTTCGTATCGGGATTGGGCATCCCGAGTGAGTTCATCGAAGAAGGACATAAGCGCGGCATGAAGATGCTGTGCATGATCGGAAAAGTCGCGCACGCATTAAGGGCGAAAGAGGCAGGCGCGGACGTGGTCGTGGCGCAAGGGACCGAGGCCGGAGGACATACCGGGAAAATAGGCACGCTTGCGCTCGTTCCGCAGGTGGTGGACGCGACCGGCCTGCCGGTGATTGCCGCCGGAGGAATCGGCGACGGACGCGGACTCGCTGCGGCCCTTGCCCTGGGAGCGTGCGGCGTAATCATGGGCACACGTTTCATCGCGACGCCGGAGGCACGGGCAACCGACACTTACAGAAACGCCCTGGTGAAGGCGCGCGATGAGGACACTTTTGTGACTCGATGTTACACCGGCAAGACGCTCCGCGCCATCTGCAACGATTACATACTCGACTGGGAGACCCGTCCGCAAGACCTCAAGAAGTTCCCGCAACAGATTCTGGTCTCGATGGAGGCGGGGGTAGTCAATTTTGTGACCGACGGCGAGATACACGACGCGAGTCGGCAGTGTATGCCCGCAGGACAGGTCAGCGGGATGATCCACGGGATAAAGCCCGCCGCTCAAATAGTGAAAGAAACCGTCGAGCAGGCGGAACGCATCCTGAAACAGAACGCCGCGCTCGTTCGCTGAGCAGCGGACATACAGGCTTTAGAAAAGCGGGGACACGATGCGGCATCGTGAGAGAGAAAACTGGGGACACGATGCCGCATCGTGTCCCCAGTTTTCCTATACGAGAATGAGAAGAAGGCTGCGAAGAAGGGAGGCTTCCGAGAAGCTCTTCAAGTTCCTTCCGTGCCTCGCAGGCGCTCGGCGAGGCGTGTGTTGCGGTGTTGGATTTTTGCGTTTTTGACGGCGAGGGAGAACGCCTGTTGCGAGCCGACAAGAACGACAAGCTCTTTCCCGCGAGTGACGGCCGTATAAATCAGATTCCTCTGCAGCAGCACGTAGTGTTGCATGATGACGGGCACGACAACCGCGCGATACTCCGACCCCTGGGACTTATGGACTGAGATGGCGTAAGCGAGCTCGATCTCGTCGAGTTCGGAAAACTCGTAGATGACGGTGCGCGCGTCGTAATCAACGGCGAGTTGCTGGGTGTCGCGGTCGATTGAGAACACGATCCCGAGGTCCCCGTTGAAAACCTCCTTCTCGTAGTTATTCCTGATCTGCATCACCTTATCGCGCACTCTGAATTTCCGAAGGCCATGCTGAAGCTCGTGGCCCGAGGGGTTCAGCAGTTCCTGCAATCGCGTGTTCAGGTCCGAGACTCCGGCGACTCCCTTGTGCATGGGGCTAAGCACTTGTATATCGAGCAGCGGGTCCATTCCGAACGCGTCCGGGATTCGCAGGGTCACGAGCGTTTCAATAGTGGCGGCGACATCCTCCGGACTCGCTCGCTCGATGAAATGGAAATCGCTCTTTTTGGCGGGTTCGCCATGCGGCACAACTGGAAGTTCGCCCTTGTTGATTCTATGAGCGTTAGCGACGATGAGACTTCCTTCAGCCTGCCTGAAAATCTCGGTGAGCTCGACCGAGTCCGCAAAGCCGGACTCAAGCATATCCCGCAAGACATTGCCGGGACCGACTGACGGAAGTTGGTCGGCGTCTCCGACAAAAATCAGCGCCGTCCCCGCCGGTATCGCCTTGAGCAGATGGTATAAGAGCGCGATATCGAGCATGGAGGTTTCGTCTATGATAAGAACGTCGCACTCGAGCGGATTATCGCGGTCGCGCAGGAAATTCATCTTGGCCGGGCTGAACTCGAGCAGCCGGTGAATAGTGGCCGCCGGGATTCCGGCGATTTCCTCCATGCGCTTGGCGGCTCTACCCGTCGGCGCCGCGAGTTGCACGCGCTGACCTTTGGCCCGAAAGATTTCGACCAGCCCGCGGACTATGGTGGTTTTGCCGGTGCCAGGCCCGCCCGTGATAATGAGAACCTTGCTCTCTGACGCTTTCCGTATCGCTTCGCGCTGGCCCGGGTTGAGTTTGAGACCATGGCGTTTCTCGAACCATGCGGCTGCCTTGTCTGTGTCCACGCGCGGCGAGAGCTTAAGAGAGCCGCGTATGCCTTTCAGGAAATGGGCTGAGCCAACTTCGGCGACGTGAAGCTGCCCAAGGAAGACCGCAGGTTCGCTATTTGATTCTTCAATCACGACCTTCTTCTCTGCGACGAGCGACGCCATGCCGTCCTCGATGATGAGCCGGGAGACCTCCAGCATTTTTTCGCACCGGTCGATGAGGGCGCTTCTCGGGCAGTAGACGTGGCCTTCCGACGCCATCTCATTCAGAATGTGCAACGCGCAGGCCGCCGCTCGCGCGGGAGAGTCGTGGGGAACACCCATCTTCTGAGCAATGGAGTCGGCTTGTTTGAATCCTATTCCGTGGATGTCGTAGACGAGGCGATAAGGATTTTCTCGCACGATCCGGGCCGCCATGCCCCCATACTCTTTAATGATGCGAGTCGCATAAGCCGGACTGATTCCGTTGGCCTGAAGGAAAATCATCGTCTCGCGGAGGTCTTTGTGTTGTTCCCAACTGGCGATTATCTTCTCGAGCGTTTTGCGACCAATGCCGTGAACCTGGCGCAAGCGCTTGGGCTCTTCGCTGATTATCCGAAGCGTGTCGTCGCCAAATTTCTTTACGATACGCTCCGCCATGACCGGGCCAATCCCCTTGATGAGCCCTGAAGAGAGGTATTTCTCGATACCCTGAATGGAAGATGGAGGGACTATCTCTGACCGCTCGATCCGGAATTGACGGCCGAACTTGGGGTTGTCTTCCCACCGGCCATGAGCCCGCACGTATTCCCCTTCGCGAACACCGGCAAGACAGCCGACCACAGTCACGAGTTGGACGTGTTCGTCTGAATTCAACCGGGCGAC
>CAYVDS010000003.1:0-19249 GCA_964450145.1 uncultured bacterium | reverse complement strand
GGGCGACCGTGTAGCTGTTTTCTTCGTTGAAGTAAACGATCCTCTCGACCGTTCCTTCGAGGATATGGTTATCTTCAGTTTTCATTTTCCATCGCCCATTATATGTCAACAACCGCTGTGATTCAAACCCACGCAACGGATTTTGACATTGGCCGAGAGTATCGAATATCATGGGGCTCCGAAGAAAGCTTCAACTATTTGGTCATTGCGAAGGAGGAAAGCAAACAAAGCAATCTTATTGGCCACCTTGCAGTTGCACACGGAGATCGCTTCGCTCCGCTCGCAATGATAAATTTTAGAGTTTCCTTCACAATTAACCCCGCGCAGAGGGGTAGGGCGCTCCTGAGAAATTACCCGATGGGATCACACCTTTGTAGGGGCGAACCTTGTGTTCGCCCAATGTTCAGTCGGGCGAACACAAGGTTCGCCCCTACAAATCTGCCCGCTCCTGCTTGAGTCGTTTCTGGGCACAATTGAGATTATGAACGATCCGCGAAAAAATACCGAAGGTCAAGCGCTTAATTGGCGCGACTTCTTGGCCATCGCCTTACTGGTCGCGATAGTCCTCGCCTATTTCTGGCGTCTCCTGTGGGCGAGTGAATTCATTTACGGAGAGCTGGACATACGGCGCAGCCTCTACCTTTTCAAGAAAGTGGCATACGACGCGATGCGGCAAGGCGAATTTCCTCTGTGGATGCCATATCTCTATTGCGGCATGCCCCTGCTTGCGTCGTTCCTCTCGACGCCTTTCTATCCGGTGGACCTCGCATTCGTGCTCCTGGGGATTCCCCTGCCCGTCGCGTTTAACTGGGACTTACTATTCCATCTGACTACGGCCCAAGTATTCTCATTCTTGTTTTTCAGGCGATTGTATGGGAGCAGGACGGCGGCCCTGTTCTGCTCGATGTGGTTTTGGAACGTATTCTTTCTCGGATCGATTGCGACCGGGGACGCGCTCAACATCAGGGCGATGCTGTTGCTGCCCGCAGTCTTCTATTTCGTGGAGGCTGGTTTAGGCGAAAGCGGACGCCCGTGGCATTTCCTGCTCGGCTCGCTGGCGGTTTCCATGCAAATGCTGTGCGGGGGTCTGCAGGTCACTTTCTATACGCTGGCCGGAGCGGCGGCATACGCGGTTTTCCTGCTTGCAACGCGCGTATGGCGTAAAGAAAAGTTCCTCGGCCAGGCGTTTGGATTCGCCATAATGATTGCGTGCGCGCTCGCGATAGCATCCGTGCATCTTTTGCCCGCATGGGAATATAGCCGTCTGAGCGTGAGGGCAACCGGAATTCAGTGGTTCCGTGTGTGGGCGCTTGAACCGCACCAGCTTCTGGATTATGTAATCCCGATGTTTGAAGGAGAGGGCAAAGGGCATGGCTACTTCGGGATCACGGCAATTGTTCTGGCCGCTTATTCCTTGTTCTTCTGGAAAGACAAGCGTAAGTATTTTTTTGCGGCTTTGGCGGCTGTCTCGCTACTGTACTCTCTCGGCGGCAACACGCGAGTTTCGTCGCTGCTCGCCGGCCTTCCCCTTGTGAGGGATTTCCGAGGTCCTTTCAGGGGCTCAATCCTTTTCAACTTCTCGGTTTTCGCTGTTGCAGGCGGCATTCTGGCTGGGAGACGCGGACAGGCCAGCGCAAAAGGCAGGAGGGGCAATGCGATAAGATTTGCCATAATTGCCGCGATGATGGTCGCAGGATTTGTCGCGGCCACATTGCTTGCGCGCCATTACTCTGAAACAGCACGTGAGGGAGCGATAGTCTCCGCTTTGTTCCTGGCGCTATCCATTATTCTTGCCTCTCACTTGTTGAATATTCCTGACCACTTGAAAGTTCCGGCGCGATTCGCGCTGGTCTTGTTACTTGCGTGCGAGCTTGCGGTTAACTCACCGCCGCCTTACTCTCCGCCGGCGGCAGGTGACATGTTCAGAGAGGACTCGACTGCGCGTTTTCTGAGAGAAAAAACTGCGACATCGAGAATCGCAGTCTATAATACTGCCCACTCAAATTATTTCGGCCTTTTTGGGATCGAGGCCGCCAACGGACATCATCCTTTTCCTACAGCGCGCTACGCCGAATTTCTGCGGCTGCTCAAGAACCCAAAAATCGCCTCTCTCGCAGGTGTCTCATGCAATGTGTACTACCACCTCGGCGAGAATGGGCTTCCCTATAACCCGCCCATTGCGGATGCTTCGCAGGTAACTATCGAGGCAGCCCCGACTGCTCCCCTGCCACGAGCATTCCTGGTGGAGAAATACAGGGTATTGCCGCCGGAGCGTGTTTTGGAAGCCATGCAGGACGGCGGATTCGACCCTTCGCGAGAAGTAATTCTTGAGCAAGAACCGACCCCCGTTTTCGCGCAGGGAGACGGCCCGAAGCAAGGTTCGGCGACTACAGCCGGTCGTAAGGCGACCGAGGTTATTGTCGAAACTGAATGCGACCGCGGCGCAATCTTGGTACTGGCCGATTCATATTATCCCGGCTGGCAAGCCGAGGTTGACGGAGAGAAGACGGAAATACTAAGGGCGGACTACGTTTTCCGGGCGGCGCCGTTGCCACCCGGAAAGCATAGAATTGTTTTCAGTTTCGGACCCCCACTGTTCTTTGCGGGCGCGATTATCTCATGCGCGGGGATGGTTGCGTGGCTCATCTGGGCGATTCTCGTGTGGCGGGCGGGCAAACGGATTTATCCGGCGAACAAAGAAACGCGGATTTAGGCGACGGGGGAATTATTCAAAGACTTGCGAGGCGTCGCTAATGATACTTTGGGGGATTTTGAGTCCAATGTTGTTGGCAACTTGCAAGTTAAGCGCCATTTCAACCTTACGAGGTATTGCCACAGGGACATTTTCAGGTCTGGCGCCGTTGACTATCTGGATCGCAATCTCTCCGGCCTGCCTGCCGTTCTCGCGGTAGTCCGCGGTCAAGGCGACCAGGGCTCCTGCTTTTACAAATCCATTGTGCGGCCCCATGAAGGGAATGCCTCTGTGGAGAACATATTCGATGATGTATCTCGTCGAGGGGCGCGTGAACACCTTGCCGTCGGCGACTGACCAGAGGGCGTCTATTTTCTGTTTTTCGAGTTTGCCAAGAGCGTCAGGCACATCGCTTTCAGCGTCGACCGATTCAGCTATCATCTGCATATTCATCGCCTTCGCGACGCGTCTGGCCTCCTCGATGACGGGAAGAGTTTCATCCGGGTTGTAGAGGACACCGACGCGTTTCAGGCGCGGCACTATTCTTGACAGCGTACGGAGTTGTCGTTCGATGGGAACGTCCATCGCCGCTCCCGTCACGTTTGCGCCCGGCTTTTCCATATTTGCGACAAACGCGCTTGCGACAGGGTACAAGACCATCGAAAAAACGATGGGCGTGTCGCGGAAACTCTTGGACATTACGCCTGTTGCGCGCGAGCCAACGGTGAGAATCAGGTCGGGCTTGAACGCCCGTATCTTCGTTATTATCTGTGTTCCCTCATCCGTTTGCCCTTCAAGATTGTATGTCAAGGCCTTGCACTTGATTCTCTGCTCGGAAAAGACATCGAGGAAGCCGTTGATCGCGGTATTGTATTCAGGCAAATCCCAGCTCTTCACAATTGCAATCTGGCATTCACGCTCGCCCGCCGGCGCCGTTGCGCACAGCCCGAGACATGCCAGAATGACAGCCCAGAAGACGGCCAGCTTGTGATGATTTCTAAAACGCATTTCCTCGATTAACCGAACTTTCAGAACCGTGTCCTGACCTGGAACAGCACTTGTCGCTGGAAGTGTTCACCGGTGGGGAATTCCCGGTGCGAGTCGTCAAGCGCATTCTGGACAATTAGAGAAGCTTCGGTATCCCCGTTGGGGAATTTGTAGCCGATCCGCGTGTCCACGCGGGTGTAGTTGTCGAGTTCCACCTCGGTCGGCGTAAACGGAATCGGCGCGTTCGTGTCGAAAAACCCGAAGGTAACTTCGTCCACGAAATTCAAATCTATCGAGCCGTTCAGTCCGTTTTCAAGTTCAGCATATATGCCCGCATTAATTTTGTGGCGCGGAGACGATTCGATGAACTCGCCGTCTTCATTCAACTGGAACTGGACTCCGTCGTCACGGGCCTTAAGCTCCTGATACGAATAGTTGAGATAGCTGGACAATCTCTCCGAGAAATAATATTCAAGACTGACCTCGCCTCCATATGCGATCGCGGCGCCCTGATTCTCATAATGGAACATGAACGGCGGAGGCGTCGGGAACGGCGACAAGAAGTTGAGCTGACGGAACTCGATGATTTCATCTATCAGGTTGTAAAAGGTGTCCGCCTTGAATTGCAGTCTGTTGTCAAGGAGGCGTGTTTGATAGCCAAGCTCAAACGATGTGATTTCTTCCGCATCGAGGTCGCGGTTGCCTGTGGCGACAACCGAGCCGCCGCCCAGGTTCAGGTCGAGAAACGATTCGACAAAAGAGGGATTACGGAACGCCCGCGCGATCGACGCGCGGAAGACATGGGTTTCCCAAGGCTCGTAGACAAGGCTCGCGCGGGGAGAAAAGTGGACGCCGGTCAGCGGATGCGAGTCGAAGCGTATTCCCGCGGTCAGTGTCATGTCGTCCAGCATGTCATACTGGTCTTGAACAAACAGCGAAAAGAGGTCTTCTTGTTCATCGCGCCCTATGATTTCGTGAGACGTGACCCGGTTATGCCGGTAATTCGCGCCCCATGTGATGGTATGTTCGTCCCATGGGTCAAACGAGTTCTGAACCTCGAAGTCAAAGACATTATTGACGATGGAGCGCTCGTCCGTATCCCCCGTAGCGAGAACATCTATATCAACCAGATTGTAGAAGGTCTGGAATTTCCAATCCTCGTAGTCATAGTTCAGTTTGCCATAGCCGAAGATGCCTTCCCGGTCAAAAGCGGAAACCCGAGTGAGTGTGTTTCCGTCGTCTGCGTCAGCGCCGGCCGAAAAATAGATTCGGCTCTCGGGATCGAACTCATGTTGCAGAAGGACATTCCCTTTGAAGACCTCATGGTCGTCTTCATCCCTGTCCTCAAATGAATTAGCCTCGTTCCAACTGGCGACTGCCTTGTAGCTCCACTTGTCGAAAACGTTGGCGTTCATCGCGGTCCATGTATAAGTGTCAAACTCTCCGACTGTCGCCGACAAAGTGGTGCCTTTGGCCTTCTCTGGCGTTTTAGTGATGATGTTAATGACGCCGGAAAAAGCGTTGGCTCCGTACAGAGCGGAACCCGGGCCGCGTATGATCTCGATGCGGTCTACCTCCTCAAGAACAATCGGCAGATTGTCCCACACGACAGTTCCGAAAAAGTCGACGTAGGCGGAACGCCCGTCGATTAGGAGAAGGAGGTTGTTGGTAGAAGGCTCATTAAAACCGCGGGCCGTAATGTTTACGTCTGAAGGCGTAACCCTGAAGACGTCCAGGCCGGGAACTCTTCTGAGCAGGTCGGCTATGCTGGTCGCGCCGGAGCGCCGGATGTCTTCGGCGGTGATGACGCTGATGGACGACGGTGATTTTGTGATCGGCTGTTCGCGTTTACTTGCGCTTACAACGATGGGAATCTCTTCAAAGAATAGCAACTCTCTCTTGGGATACTCTTCGCTGGTCGCCTCAGAAGCCTGACTTTCCGGTTGCGCGTCGCCTTGCTCGTCCACCGGAGTTTGCGCGTATGTTCGCGTGGTGTTCGCCGGCAACAATGCCGCCGCAAACAGGAAAGCCACAATCCATGATTTAGCCGCCGCCTTCACACTGACCTCCTTACTCGATGCTATTTGTCCGATGCTCAGGGATTCCGGTCGTTTGCGAAATCTACGATCTGTCTACTGGTGAGGAGCTAACGGATTCTATAACACGGTATTCGGCCGTGTCAATAAGCCGTGCGAATAAATTCGCACCCACGTAATTGCGGGACGAATTCTACTGGGGTTTTGGCAGCTCGATCGTGAACTCACCCTTAGTGTGAATCTGGAGAAGTTTGACGGTCCTTGCCTCGGGGTCGATGTCAACGACTTTAAGGTTCTTGATGACATCTCCCTCCTTGGCGTAAACGGCATTTCCGACTTGGGGCACTTGCAGTATAGCGTAGGATGTGGCCCCTCTCCCGATTATGCCGCGAAGTTTCACGTTGGGAACTTCCACGTGGAGCGAGATCAGATTAAACAGCTTGCGGGCATCAGTATTGGAGGGATCGATTCGGAGTGATTGTCGAACATCTTCGAGCGCATCATAGTATCGCTGATTGATGAACGACTCGCTGGCGCGGCTCAGCAGTTCGTCATTGGTCCTTTTAAGAAGGTTCAAAGCCACCACGTCAGAGGGGTTTATCTTGATGACCTCTTGCGCTTTTGTTATCGCCTGGGCGTATTCTCGCTTGCCATAATGTCCTTGTGCTTCACTGAGCAGGCGGCTCGCAATGCGTAACGAGAGGTCAGTGGCCGCTTTATGGTCCGGGAGGTGATCGAGGGCAAGTCTCACGTCGGCAAGCGCGGCCTCAATTTCGCCTTCGTCGAATTCCTTTGATGCCCTCACCGTGGCAGCCTGCGCAAGGAGATCGATTAATTTCCGGGCACGCTCGTCTTTTGGGTCCATTTGTTGAACCACAACTGCCGTCGCAAAAGCCGATTCGTAGTCGCCGGATAGTCTCTGTCCCTCTCCCTTTTCGAGCATGTCGGCTTTCTCTTTCTGTAACTGCAGGGCGCGCACGAATCTGCTCACGGGGTCGCCGGGTCCGGACGAGAGCACGGCCCCAAAATCAATCCTGTGCAGTTGGTAAGCGCGAACGTAATGAAAAGCCACGGCGAGCACAATGCACAGAATTATCGCTTTTCCGATGACTTGCCTGAATCTGGAGACGCGCGCGACAAGCCAAAGCGTCTTCGCTCTGGCAAGGAAAGTCTTTGGCTTTTCCTCCGGCTCGGCTTCGGGAACCGGCGGTTTAGAGTCAAGTTCGGCAATTCGTCTCTTTTGGTCTGGGGTGAGCGCCATAGCGACTCTAGAATAGCAAATTGCTCTCGTTTCGGTCAACTGTTTTCCTTCAATTGCCGTTACGAGGCCGGTTGAGCGGCTCCCGACAGTCAAACGCATTAGCTGAAATCGCCACGAAGTTGTATAATCGCTTGGTTCAGGCGCACGGAGGTAGCCGCAAATTGGGGCAGGAGGCCGCATGAGGAAGCAAGTGAAGCAGCGCCGGGGGCGAAGGCTGGAGTTCACGGGTGAAAATCTTAGGGCAGTCGCGTTCCCGCTGGGTGGCATCGGAACGGGAACCGTGACCATCTGCGGCGACGGCGGGCTCAGACAGTGGCAGATATTCAATAACGTCAATCATAATGCGCATGTGCCGCTCTCATTTTTCGCCCTTTTTGTCAAAGGGAATAAGGTTGAACCGCTCTGTCATGTGCTCCAGTCGAGAGCAAGATATGACGATCAATTCGACCCCGCGCCGTCAGTATCCGACCATTTAGTCCCGAATGCATCCCGCGAGTTATTGGATAAACTGCCCGGTGTCGATGACATCGTGTTCGTCGGGGAATATCCGGTCGCCGGGATATACTATTTTCTGCCCGGATTTCCAATCCGCGTGTCGCTCCGGGCGTACTCCCCTTTTGCGCCGCTTGACGACGACGAGTCTGGACTGCCCGGCGTCATTTTCCGCTTCACAATCACAAACCTGACAAAGGAAAAAGTCGAGGCATCTGTCCTGATGAGCCAACAGAATGCGGTTGGCTGGGATGATTCGTCAGAGATTGACGGGGTTTTTCATCCAAGCTTTGGCGGCAACCGCAATCGGGTTATTCGAGGCGCGGGCTTGACTGCGATCGTATTAGAGAATGTTTGTTTGCCGGATGATCATCCGCGCCAGGGACAAATGCTGATCGCGGCTTTAGGAGATTCAGCCTCAGCCCAAGCTCGTTGGACTGACGTGGATGAGCTTTGGGCCGATTTCACCGCTGACGGGCGTCTCGACCCACTGTCTGACAGCGGGCCGAGTCCGCGCGGACAAACAATCAACGCAGCGATCGCATGCCCGGTCGACATAGCGCCTGAATCTGAGCAGCGAATCACGTTCCTGCTGACATGGCGATTCCCCAACCGGTATGTCGACTGGGAACAGGTGACACTTGCACATGAAAAGGATATCGGCAGGAGCAAACTCTGGCTGGGCAACTATTATGCGTCTCGATTCGCCTCGGCGCTCGCAGTCGCCGAATATGCGCGCGACAACCTGAGCCGCTTTGACGAGACGGCCGCAAGATTTCAAAAAGCCTTTCATGAATCGTCTTTGCCGTCCTCAATCATTGAAGCGGTCTCTACTCAGATATCGGTCCTGCGCTCGCCGACGTGTTTTCGCGCGGCCGACGGGACCTTTTACGGATTCGAGGGATGCCAGGGCGCAAGCACTGAAATCACGGGGTCTCGCGGCGGTTGCTGCCCGCTGAACTGCACGCATGTATGGAACTATGCGATGACCGTTGCGCGCTTGTTCCCCTCTCTCGAACGCTCGATGCGGGAAACAGAATGGCTTGAGCAACAGCACGAGAGCGGTTATCTGCCTCATCGCGTCGTGGTCCCCCTGTATCTGCGGAGGCCGTGGGATCGATATATCGGCGGACCGCCCTACCCCGCGCTCGATGGCCTCCTCGGCGCGATTCTCAAGACCTACCGCGAATTCCGGATTTCCGGCGATAAGGGATGGCTTGGAGATTTGTGGGATCACGTCCGCCTCGCGCTCAATCACGTTATGAACCGCTATGATCGCGGCGATGGGGTAATTCACGGACCCCAGCCGTGCACGTATGACGTCGAGATTGAAGGGCCGAATAGCTTCATAGAATCGCTCTACCTTGCCTCGCTCAGAGCCGCAGAGGAAATGGCAAAAGCAGTTGGAGACCGCAGGTCGGCGAAGGAATATCGCGAGCGGTTCCGCAAAGGTCAGAAGGCAGCCGATAGACTGCTCTGGGATGGAGAATACTATATCCACCGCTATGATGAGGAAACCGAATCGGTTCAGGCATACGGCGCGGGTTGCCACTCCGACCAGTTATTGGGACAGTGGTGGGCTCACTCGTTGGGGCTGGGATACGTCTTCCCACGGAGGCGCGTGCGCCGCGCTCTTGCGTCGATAGTGGCACACAACTTTCGAGAGAGTTTCGCCGGACACCAGCAGTTTCCACGTGCCTTTGTGCGGGACGACGAGGCCGGAACACTTAACTGCACGTGGCCAAAGGGTGAGAGACCCGAGACGCCCCTGCTGTATTCCGATGAAGTCTGGACAGGAATCGAGTACGAAGCGGCAGGGGCGCTTCTGTTCGAAGGAATGACCGATGAAGCGTTGACGATTCTCAGCGCCGTTCGGAGGCGTCAGGACGGGCGCCTGCGCAGCCCATGGAACGAGGTCGAGTGCGGCGACCACTATGTGCGCGCGATGAGCAGTTGGATGTTGCTCGAGGCTGCGGCAGGCTACGTGTTTGACGCTTCCAGAAACCTTATCGGATTTGCGCCGCGGTTCTCCACTGCAAATTTCAGATGTTTCTTCGCGACCGCTACCGGTTGGGGTCTGTTCTCACAGCGGATTCACGGAAAAACGATGACGGCCGGGCTGGCCGTTTACCGTGGGAAAGCGCTTGTGCGCGAACTTCGTCTCTGCCATAAGCGAGCGGGCAAGGCAATAGCTTTTGTCAACGGCAGGAAAATCCCCCATTCTGCCGGTTGGAAAAAGGAACAGGTGGTAATCAGGTTCGAGGAGTTACTAGCAATTGAAGAGAATGACACCCTTAGAATCGATATCGGGTAGCGCTCAGTTTCGATCTGCCGAACCAAAGTTGAATCGCAACGTCAAGGCGCTGGGATGGGTGAGTTTCCTGACCGACGTCCACAGTGAGGCGATCCTCCCGCTGCTTCCGCTTTTCATCACGCAGGTACTGGGACTCAACCGGACTTTTCTGGGGCTCATCGAAGGCATTGCGGACAGCACCGCGAGCTTCCTCAAGGTCGCTTCAGGATGGTATTCCGACCGGATTCGTCACCGCAAGAACCCGACGGTCGCCGGTTACATTCTCTCGACCGTCGCGAAACCTTTTCTTGCGCTCAGCACGGGGGGCGCGCACGTTCTCGGCATACGATTCATGGATCGGGTAGGCAAAGGCATTCGGACGGCGCCGCGCGACGCGCTGATTGCCGATTCGGTCTCCGGTAGCGCGCTCGGACTCGCGTTCGGCTTCCACCGGATGATGGACACGCTCGGCGCGGTTTGTGGGACGCTTATCGCGTATGTGCTGTTGAACAGCCTCGAGGGAAGCGAGGGCAGCCGGATTCGTTTCATTTTCGTGTTCGCGACCGTTTTCGGAGTGGTGGCGGTGGTGATTCTGCTTCTGTTCGTGCGAGAAGCAGGCTCGCCGAAAGAGGTCGCGCGTTCGCAAGACGAGGCCGAGACAGGCGCGAATAATAAGAGATTGGCGGTCTTTGTCGGAGTGAACACTCTGTTTTACGCGGGCATGTTCAGTTACGCGTTCTTTCTTCTCAGGGCACAGAGTCTCGGGCTTGCCACGGGAAACGTGCCCCTCATATACCTCCTCTACAACATCGTCTATGCTTTGGCGTCAATGCCGATGGGAGGACTCTCGGATTCGATCGGCCGGAAGCCGGTCATCCTGCTGGCATACTTTTCTTATGCGGTGCTCTGTCTCGGGTTCGCAGTTGCCTCGAGAATGTGGCACGCGTGGGCGCTTTTCGCGCTCTATGGCATCCATTCAGCAACGGTGAATCCCGCATCGCGGGCCCTTGTGGCCAGCCTTTCGCGCAAACGCTCGAGGGCAACGGCGCTGGGTGTGTATCATACTTCGGTAGGCGTGGCGGCGCTGCCGGCAAGTCTCGCAGCGGGTGTTCTTTGGGACCGATACGGCGCGGCGGCTCCGTTCTTCCTAGGTGGGGCGCTGGCCCTGGCAGCGTCGATCATGATGCTAGGACTTTCAATCGACGGCCAAAACACACGATGAGAATTGTCATTCGGAGCACCCGACCCCGGTCGCGGCGGGGTTGAGCGTGGAGAAACGCTCCTTAATTCGGGGACACCATGCGGCATGGTGTCCCCGAATTAAGGGTGCCGCATGGTGTCCTCGAATAAGCGTTCAATTCCCCTTCTCCCCTTCAGTTCTTACGCCTCTTTCCCCTCCCTGAAGCTCGGAATCGTAGAATCTCTTCATTTCTTCCAGCAATTCGTCGGGCAAGTCTGCGTGGCCGCAGTCATACCAGACGATTCTCTTCGGTTCGCCGGCGGCTTCGAAGAGCGCTTCGGTCGCCGCTTTCGGAACCACCTCATCGCGGCTGGCATTGAGCATCAATAAAGGCCGGGGAGAAATTCGTGAGATATGCCGGGCGGGGTCCACAATGCGGTACGCCCGGCGAAACCGTTCCTCGGCGCTTTTGTCGCTTGCGCGGATACTGAGTTTTGTGAAATCGCCGCCCGTGATACCGAGGACTGCCGCCTTCACGCGCGCCTCATGCGCGCAGAAGAGAGCGCCAACGGCGCCACCCATGCTGAAACCGGCAAATCCGATACGCCTTACGTCAATGTCGTTTCTGGTGGCCAGGTAGTCTACTGCGCGCATGAGGTCTACGGCGGTCTGTATCATCGCATCCCGATTCCGATAACAGTATTGCGCCTGAAGACCGATTCCGGTCCGCGAAGGCAAGGCCCTCTCGCCGCTGTATTGCCCATCGATTCTGAGAGTCGCGTAGCCGGCTTTCGCAAGAAACGCGGACCTTTTGATTTGATTGACCGAGGTCTTATGGCCGAAAACACCGTGCAAAATGAGTACGACCGGATGTGGCGGACTCGAATGCAGCGGCAGAGTGAGCAGCGAAGGAACTCGCTGATCGTGCGCGCTCGTGAACGTCACGTGATACTCGATCGAGACGTCGGGCTGAAAAGCCCTGATTTGTCCGACCGCATCCAGCGGCAAATCCTTATCATATTTGAACAATTCTTCGATAATAGCGCCATCGCCTGAATCCATATCGCTCTCCTAAACTGAGAAACATTCCTGTTTCCGCCTTGTAGAACACTCTCTAGCGGGCGGTTTTTTCTTTCACTTCCTCGATCTTCCGGCGGGCGACATCACGAAGGGCAGGGAATTTTTCGGCCGCGATCTCGAAAACGCGAACTGCGTCTTCAGTCCGTCCGAGCTCCAGATAACAATCGCCTGCCGCCATGAGCACGTCTCCCGTGTCGGGGAATCCGGGATACTTTTCCATGATTTCGCTGTATGCGTCTACAGCTTTTTCACAGTCACCCAACTCCTGATAGCTTTGTCCAAGCTTCCGCATGGCCTGGGGGGTGAGTTTATCCTCAGGTTTGCGCGCGATAAAGTCCTCATAGCTCGTCGCTGCGCGCTGAAAATCGCGCGCGTCGAAATATGCGTTTCCTCGGGCCAACACATCTTGCGCTGTTTGTTGTTTCCGTTCCGCGATAGCGCCAAGCTCGCTGAAACGGGCCGCAGAATCGGCCTTTTCGTTGGCCTCTTCATCTTCGATCAGGCTTTGCTTCGGTTTCTCCGGCGCCACGGACAGCTTCACCGAATCCGCTTCCTTTGCGCCATCCGCCTGCGCCGGGGCGGGCGCGCTGGCGACTTCGGAGAAGCCGCCTTGCGCGCTGAGGCGTCCTGTTTTCGGCGGCTCAACCGGCTCGGCCGGTGGAGCCAATGTGCGAGAAGCCGATTCGTCGCGTTCTCCCCTTTGGTATTCTTCGATGGCTTTCTTATCGAGCGCGAGTTGCTGTTGTATGTCCGAGTCCGGGGAGAAGCCCTCTGATTCGGACCTCTCCTTGAAAAGTTCTGCTTTGGCGCCAGTATCAGCGCCGTTGAGGGACGCGCATCCGAATCCGTCTGCTTTCGCGGCAACTCCCTTATCGCGAGGAGCCGCTTCGGGCATGTTCCTGTCGTCACGGAAGCCAGCCATGTCTTTTCCCGGAGTCACGGGTTCAGAAAAGCTGAATGCGCGCGGTTCGGCGGGCACTCTCTCGGGCTGTTTCAGCGCAATAAGGTCTTCAGCTATCTGGCCATGCCTGGAGCCCGATGGGAGATAATAAATGATGGCGACCGCCAGAACTGCAACGACCATTGCGGCTGCGAGCGCGGGTCTCCAATACCAAACGTGAGGCGCGCGAACGACGCCCATCCGGTCAACTTCTTCGACGGCTTTGGCAGCGAGTTTTTCAGCCATCTCAGCGGGCGGCTCCTCCATGCGTAATTGTTTGAACGCCGCAACCGTGGCGCGGTGAGCCGCGAGTTCGTCCGCGCATTTGAGGCACTCTTGCAAATGTTTCTTGAGTCCCTCCTTGTTCCGAGGCTCGAGCTCGCCATAGAGATAATCGAGCATGAGGGACTGCGCTGTCTTGCAGTTCATGTCAGAGGGTCACCCCCTCCACGATACGCTCGGCAACAAGCATGCTCCGCAAATTGTTGAGAGCATATCGCATTCGGCTTTTCACCGTGCTTTCCGAAGTTCCGACTACCCGCGCGATTTCCTGAAATGGAAGATTCTGGTATTGTCGCAGGACGAAGACCTCTCGCTGTTCCGGGTTCAGCCGCGCGATGCACTTCTTGAGAGCATCCGAGAGTTGCTTGCGCGCAAGCTCCTCTGCCGGGCCCGGATTGGAGGATGGGACGATATCCTGTATGAGCATCTCGCCTCCATTTTCGGCAACCCGCGGGTCGGCAGGTTGAAACAAGGATTCGGTCTTCCTGTAGTTCTCGCGCCTGAGCGCGTCAACGCATGTATTGTGAGCTATCCGGTAAAGCCACGTCGAGAACTTCGCCGTTCTCTTATATGTCGCGCGCGAGCTTATCACGCGAATGAAGACCTCCTGAAATATGTCTTCGGCGAGCTCGCTGCCTGCCATTCGGCAAAGGTATGCGAACACGGGCCGACGATGACGCCTCAGAAGTTCCTCGAAGGCGCCGGTGTCTCCCTTGGCATAACTCTCCATCAGGGCTTCATCGGCTATGTTTTGATCCAAAGCAGGCGCCCCTTCAGGTTATTGACCGCGCTTTCTAATAGTATAAACGAATGAACCACGAGAAAGATCTATGGCGAAAATGGGAAACGGGGAAAAGGCGAATAAAAGTGTAAAGTGTCTAAAGTTCGAAACGTAAACCACATTCGCTCACTTTGTTTCACCTTTTCCCCTTTCACCTTTTCCACTCTTCTTCTCCCCTTTCGCCTTGTTATTGCGGCCACAAGATGGCGTCCATCCTTTCGAGCAATGGGTGGAGCGAGTTTCGATCGAGGGCGCATATAGCGACGCCTCCCAACCTGCGTGCAAGGTTTGATGCAGTCTCGGCCGGAACACGGTCTATCTTGTTAAGAACAAGCAGGACGGGCTTTCTATTGAGGCCGAGTTCCGACAGCGCCTTGTCCACCACGCCGAGGTGCTGTTCGAGGTATAGACTGCTCACGTCGGCCACGTGCAGGAGCAAGTTGGCGTCTTCCAATTCTTCGAGCGTCGCCTTGAATGCCGCAACCAGTTCCGGCGGGAGATCCCTGATGAAACCAACGGTGTCGGTGATGATGACTTCCCTCTCGCGCGGGAAGCGAAGCCTGCGGCTAGCCGTATCCAGCGTCGCAAACAATTTGTCCTCCGCATTCACGTGGCTGTTCGTGAGCGAATTGAGGAGCGTCGATTTGCCCGCATTGGTATAGCCGACGATAGAGATGATCGGCAGCCCTTCGCTCCTGCGGCGGCTCCGGCGCACCTTCCGGCTCTCGGCGGAATTCCGAAGCATTCTCTCAAGGTGTGCGATTCTGTCATAGGCTCGGCGCCGGTTTATCTCGAGTTTTGTTTCGCCCGGCCCGCGGCCGCCGATGCCGCCGGTCAAGCGTGACATGGCCGTGTTCTTCGTCACTAGCCTTGGCAGCAGGTACTTCAGTTGTGCAAGCTCTACCTGAATCTTGCCGTCGGTGCTGTGGGCGTGCTGGGCGAAGATGTCCAGAATGAGCTGAGTGCGGTCAAGCACTTTGAGCTCGGTCATGTCGGTGATGGTGCGCAACTGCGACGGATTCAGGTTTTGGTCAAATATAAGCATATCCGCCCCGAGTTGCATTGAACGAAGGATCAGGTCTTGTAGCTTGCCCTTACCCATGAGGGAGCGGGGATCAACCTCGTGTCGCCGCTGAACAACCTTATCGACGACGTTCAAATTCGAGGTCCGCGCCAGTTCGCGAAGCTCGTCCAATGATTCCTCCGCGTCATAGGATGGAACGGTAGTCACGCTTACCAGAATCGCTCTGCTATCTGTCTGCCGATGCGAGCGGCCGGGTTGGTTCCGCCCGATTTCCTCTTCGAGCGAGTTGATGAGACCCAGAAAATCCACGTCAAGTTGCGCTGGTATGACCGGGTCGAGCAATTGCCAGTTGCGTCGCTGCGGATTCAGCGGCATGACATGCGCTGCATAAGCAAGGCCCGGCAGCCCATCGAGCCCTACGCTGATCGCAACAACTATGTCCAGCCTGAGCAGAGCAAGGTCCGTCAGGTCATCGTCGGTGAGGGGCTCGCCTTGCAAATGGGTGTGAATAAGTCTGAGGCCCCTTAAACGCAGGTTTGAGGCTGGATAATCCCGCTCGATGTTAGGAAGAAATAGCGATTTTGCGTCTCCAACGATGACGAACGCGACCCTCCCTTTTCTGTCGACGAGGATGCCGATTTGTCTTCCGATTTGAAAAGAAAGCTCGGTAAGATTGCGGGCTACTTCGTGAGAGACGACTTTATCTGGGTTGATTTTTCGTCTGTAGATGTGTTCTAACTGCCGAACTTGATTAACTTTTAGACCAAGAGTTGGTCCGAATATCTTCTTTATCTTTAACGCCTCCTTAACCGTCGTTTAAGCGACCATTCCACGGCTACTCGCTAGGAGATCACGAGTCGCATGCGGGTCTATCTTGACGTTAATACATGCAGGCCGGCCATTTTCAAACGCCCGTTCAAGGGCCGGCCTTATCTCCGAAGGTTCCTCAACATAGAATCCGATACCTCCAAAAGCTTCAACCATTTTCTCATAGTGTGTGAAACCCAGATCGACGGCGACACTGGCAGCTTGCTCGCTCAAACCCATTGATTCGGTCCCTGAGCGCATCTGTCCCCATCCACCATCGTTGCCTATGACGACAACCATGGGAAGGTTGCAGCGAACGGCCGTGTCCATTTCCATACCATTAAAGCCGAACGATCCGTCCCCATAAAGAAGCAAGAGTTGTTTGTCCGGCTTGGCTAGCCGAGCAGCAAGTCCGAATGGGGCTCCCATCCCCAGACAGCCGAACGGTCCAGGGTCAAGCCATTGGCCGGGTCCGCGGGGCCGGATAATTCGAGCCCCCAGAGAAACTATGTCACCGCCGTCCCCGATTACGATTGCCTCGTCGTTCAGGAACTTATCGATTTCGTGGCAGAGGCGCGCCGGATGAATCGGCACAGCGTCGGATTCGAGGAAAGCCCGAATTGATCCCTGCTCAATTTCTTCGGCCTTGCGAAGTTCGCTCAACCATGTCTCCCGCTCCGGCCCGAGCGTGGGACGGCCAACAGAATAGCAGATTTCCTCGAAGACGGCCCGAGTGTTGCCAATGATGCCGATGTCTACGGGGCGATTGCGTCCGATCTCGGTCGGTTCGATGTTTATCTGAATGATTTTTGCTGACGGATTGAAAAGGGACGAGGAGCCATAGGCCAATCGAAAATCAAGTTCCGCGCCGGCGAGGACAATCGTGTCTGCTTCCGAGAGAGCTTTACCTCGGGTTTGGGAAAAGGAGAGCGGATGTTTGGCGCTTATACATCCGCGAGCCATGCCGTTTACATAGACAGGCGCCTGCAACATTCGGGAGAGCTTGGCGATGACCGCTCCGGCGTCATCCCACCAGATGCCGCTGCCCGCCATTATCACGGGCCTTTGCGATGCCTTAAGCATTTCCACGGCGTGCGCGACGAGGACGTCGTCTCCATGAATCTTCGCCTTCGCGCGGGAGTCAACAGGGAAGAAAACGGATTCCTCATTTTCAGACATGATCAGCATGTCCAGTGGGATTTCAAGGAACACCGGACCGGGCCTGCCGGCGGTGGCATGGCGGAATGCGGCCCCGATGTACTCGGGGATTCGCCGCGTCTCGTGCACCCGTTTCGCCCATTTCGTGATAGGCTTGAGCAAATCCACATGGTCCATTTCCTGCAGTCCGCCCTTTTCAAACTGGAAGAGCGGCGCCTGGCCGCCGATAATGACGACTGGGCTTCCCGCACGCATTGCATTAGCAATGCCGGTGACTGAATTTGTCAGGCCGGGGCCGGCCGTCACCACGGCGACGCCGGGTTTTCGCGTGACGCGGGCCCATCCGTCAGCGGCGTGCGTGGCCGCCTGTTCGTGCCGAACATCGATGATGCGAATCCCCGTTTCGACGCAGCCGGAATAAATCGGTTGAATGTGCCCGCCGCAGAGTGTGAAGATGCATTCCACGCCTTCGTTCTTTAACGCTTTTGCAACGAGATATCCGCCTTGTCTGTTCATGTCGTGGCTCTTTCCCAAGAAAGTGGGTTTACGGTTTACAGTTTATGGCTCACTGTTGAAAGACAAAAATGGTTTCAAGTGTCAGGTTTCGGATTGAACTCGCGTTTCTTGCACAATCAACCTTGCACAGCACTGTGGGGCCGAATTCATTCGGCCTTCTATACCTTGACGCCAATTGTCTGTACGATTCATGCAACGGCGTGCGAATGAATTCGCACCCACACAGCTTGAATTCGCCCCAGCTACCGGGATCATCATTCTCCGAACAATTTCTTCCATGTGTCTTTGCTCTTGTCATAGTGCGCATCGCGCTTTGCCGGCCCGCGTTCATCAGCGAAATCGAACTCGTCGCAGAAGTTGCCTTTTCCCTTGTCCTGCACGAGCTCGGTCGTGGGACTCTTGCACTGGTTCGGCGCGTGAGGGTCGTAGAGCTTGCAGTTCAAACAGCAATGGAGGTCGTAGCCGCATTTCACGCACGTTTCGGTTCGACCCGGAAAGCGATGCTGCGACACCCACGCCTCGCCGCATCTGTGACAAAGCTTCAACTGTTACATCCTCCAATGCGCCCGCAGAGCGTTTATCAGAGGGCTAATCCACGTTTATCCCGCTTAATTATACAAATTCTCGCTGTAAAGAAGCAAAGAGCGCTGTTTCTTGTTGTTCCCTTAATTCGGGGACACTATGCGGCATCGCGTCCCCGAATTGAGGGTTGTTTCTTCCACAGGCAACCCCGCCCGAAGGGGGAGCATACGCTCGCAATGATAGATTTAGGGTTGCGGCCATCCCATGCTGAATGATCTGCATACGGAAAAGATTTGGAGTCACACCCGGACCGGAACAATGATGAAAGGGATTCCCTGGCGATAGAGCCGCCGTTGAATGGTGAAGGTGATATAGTTGTGGAGCACGCGAGTCAAGAACGAATCGTTCGGAAATACGAGTTGTCCGCCGAAGAAAACAGCGTTGGGAAAACGCTCGAGTATTCTTGTTGCGATCTTCGTGATCTCCTCGACCGCATCGTTCCCGATCGAAGTGAACCCTTCGGCGTAGTAGCCATTCCGCTGCATGAATTCGACGTAGCGCTTGACTTCGGTTTTCGTATGCTTGTCAAGATGTTCGATATCCGCCGTACCCTTGAAGGTGCCGGCGTCGATCACTCCCACTTGCACGAACACAAAATTCCTGAAGCCTTCCCCGAATAGCCGAATAACGCCGAAGAGCGTATGGAGACCAAGGCCGTTAAACCCGTTGACAAGCACGACTGCCGTCTTTGCTCTTGCATCGAACTTCGGGCCTTGTTTTGCTCCTTTTACCGCCCCCGCCGGCAGAACGGGCTCTGAAGAGTCGGCCACCATGACGAGGTCGTCCAGTTTTCGCAGAAGCTTAAACGTGTTATCGTAATGGCGTTTTATCAAGATAGCGAGCACTATCAGGGTACCCGTGATGAACAGGGTTATCCAGCCTCCCTCATTGAATTTTATCACGGTCACTGATATCAGAATAAAGGTGGTCAGGACCAGGCCTACGCCGTTGATAAGGATCTTCTTCGTTCAGTTCTGCACTTCATTGCGACTCTGCCACCAATGCCGCACCATCCCCAATTGTGATAGACAAAAAGTGATAAAAACGTTGATACTGTAAAGGACTACCAAAAATTTCACGGAGCCCCGCGTCAAAATCATCATCACTAGCGCCGCGCTACCCATGAGCATCACGCCAT
>CAYVDS010000002.1:9646-74090 GCA_964450145.1 uncultured bacterium | reverse complement strand
GATCGGCCGCCGGCACGCGGAGCAAATAGCTCGAGCCTGCTACCTCATATCCCAGCTTGCGGTAAAAGTCGTGCCTTTGAGTCCACAACACGGAGAGGTGGCGCCGTGATTCGCGCATGATACGTGTGCAGTCTCGCACGACCGCGCTGCCTAACCCTTGACCCTGGTACTCAGGATGTGTCGCCACCGAGCCGACGCCGCCGACTTTGAATCGAAGACTACCGGAGCGCAAATACGAAAAATAGATGGCAGCATGAGCGACGACCTCGTTGCCCTTTATAATCACACGCATGTTCTCGATGTTTTCTTTTCCGAGGACAAGCGGGTATTCTTGCAGGATGGAGGGAGGGCTCTCGGGCCGCAACACGGAGTTCAGCAGCCGCAGAGCGGAAGCGTGCTCCTCGAGGCGGACGGCGCGAGGGCCGTCAAACAGCGGGGCTAACTTCTCATTATCGGTGCGCGCCGCCATAGCTTTGTTTTGGATTTCGGATTTTAGATCACTGCTGCCCAAAATAAGAAAAACTGAACCGCAAAGGCCGCGGAGGATCGCAGAGGAAAGACTTATAAGTCAATACTCACCGCACTACTCACTGTTAATGTCTTGAATTTTTGTCGTGATTTTCAAGAATATTATGTATATAACTCCGTATTCTGAAATGGATTCGTGCATTCGCTTTTCCATTTGTAACATTCGTGTTCCCAGAGTTTCTTCTTCTTTTTGGTTGCGGCCTTGGCCGCGCTGCGTTCGCCTGCGTGAATCTGCAGTTAAGAATACCTCTTGGCGCCTACGAGCGACAACTGGCCTCGAGATTGCGGCGGACATCCTCGCGGGAGGGCTCAAGCGCAACGGCTTTCGCGAAGGCTTCGCGCGCCTGCTCGTTTCGGCCTGTGCGCGCGTACACCACGCCCATATTGCTCCACGCGAGTGCGCTCTCAGGCGATTTTTCAAGCGCTTTGCGCAACAGGGTCTCCGCAGCCGTATCGTTGCCCTGGCGCAGTTCGAGCGCCCCAAGATTCAGGAGCGCCCGCGGATTCGACGGATTGACCCGGAGAGCCTCCTCCAATTCTATGCGCGCTCGCGCTGCGTCGCTTTTCTTAAGATACAGTGTTCCAAGATTCAGGCGCGCATCAACGAGATTCGGGTTCGCCTTGAGCGCGCGCTCGTAACACTCGATGGCGCGCTCAGGCCTTCCGCGTCTCTCAAAGATTATACCACACAAAACCAGCGCGGGCGCGTGTCCAGGGTTGTGGCGGAGAAGAATGGAGATTTCCTTAGCGGCATTCGTCGTATCATTGGTGAGATGGTAGAGGAGGGCAAGTTCGGTATGGGCATCTTCAAAATCGGGTCTGAGCCGGACAGCCTGTTCCTGGTGCGAAATCGCTTTTGGAAAATCCTTGAGCACATGTCTGTAAACGAGCCCCATGTCGAAGTGGGTCTTAGGGTCGTTCGGACACTTTACCATGCTTCTCTCGCAGAGACGCAAATACGAGAGCTGTTTCTCCCGGAGTCGCTGTTCCCCCTTTTTCTCATGAAAATGGTGGACGATGATGTCCGTCTCGGCGATTCTTCCTCCGAAACGGCGAATCGACTGGTCCACCCTCTCATGCACCGCGCCAAGAAAGCGGATGCGGCCGTCGCGCCTGAACATACGGACAACCTGGCCGGGAATCCATCCATCCCACCCATCGGCTTCGGTATATGACCCGTCGTTGGCTACCCAGCGAATATCGTGACTGTTCTGAGAATAGTTGCGATATGTGAACAGGTACCCGTCGGCATCGCCTTGCGCGAGGCTCAGGATTTTCGATTTGTCGCGTTGTGCGATGACCTCGTCGGCATCGAGAATGAGTATCCAGTCGCCGCGCGCGTTTTGAACCGAATGATTTCGCGCCGCGCTGAAGTCGTCGTTCCATTCAAATGGCAGCACGCGCGCCCCGAAATCGGCTCCGATACGAGGTGTCGCGTCACACGAGCCCGTGTCTATGACGACTATTTCGTCAACTACTCCGCGCACGCTTCTCAGACAATCGGCCAGAAAGCGCTCCTCGTTGCGGACGATCATGCAGAGAGAAATGGTACCACATTCTAGATTTTGGATTTTAGATTTTGGATTGGACAGCATTGCCGGAATTTACGCCTTCGATGTTTACCCCCATATCCTTTGCGTTTGGGATAAGCTCAGCGGAGGAGGTGCGGTCAGACGCTCAGAATGACGGCTTCGCCCCACAGTGGCAGGCTCGCACCACGGTTAGACATGGTTGCCGATTGGCGCCTGCCTTAATTCTTCCAAATATCGTTCGAGTTTTTCCCTTATCGTGTTTATGTCGAGCGGGACCAACGTCGGAGTTATACCGATCTTTTCCGCTTTGCGGAGAAGGTCGGAAGCGCGTTCGGTCTGTCCTTCGAGAAGTTTTCTCTCGCCGAGGAGAAAATATGCGACCCAGGTGGAAGGGGAAAGCTCGATTGCGCGCTCGAGCCACGTCTCGACTTCAGCGACGGAACCGGAGCGCGCGGCGCAGTCCGAGAGCATAAGGGCAGCCATCCAGAAGATGTCGCGCGCCGAAGAATCACCCTTCTCCTCTCGCACTTTCCAAAGAAGCTGGAGCCATTTGACGGCGTGCTGTTCTTGCCCAAAGAAGAGGAACGCCTGCGCCAGCGCGAACACAACGTACGGGTCATCCGGTCTGGAGGCCAGTTCTTTGGCGAGCAGATTCAGGTTCCGAAGGTTCTTTTTCAGGGCGTCCGCCTCGTTCTCGTAGCCGACATGCCGGATGGTGAGATCGGGACAGTTCACGAGGTCAATGCCGCAGTCGCGCAGGCTGTCCGCTATCTGTTCGTGCACGGCGCCTTTCCATGAAACCTCAGGAGTATTCGGGAACATTCTGAGCGTATAATTCTGGACGCTTTGGCCGTTGTTCCCGATTGTCGACTCAAGGGGGAAGAAGACACCGCATGGAATTTCGCGAGCGATGAATTTACGAAGTGTGCGCACGGCTTGCGGTTCGATTCTGTCGTCGGCATCGAGCCAGAAGACCCATTTACCGCTGCTATTCTTAAGCGCGGCGTTTCTCGCCTCGGCAAAATTGTCGGTCCATGGATGATGAATGACTCGTGCGCCTAACTCTTCGGCTACGGCGATAGTGCTATCTTGAGAGCCCGTGTCGACAATGACTATCTCGTCAAACAGATTCGCGATAGAGGCTAGCGCCTCGCGAAGGTTCTTCTCCTCATCGCGGACAATCATGTTCAGGCTGAGGTCGCATCGGAGCTTGTGTTCCAGCCGTTTGAGATTCTCACGGGCTGCTTTGTCGGCGGGGTCAATTTCGAGCGCTTTCCGAAACGACGCCGCGGCCTCGTCATATCTCTGCAAGCGCGCGAGGGCGACGCCGAGATTCGTCCAGATGTCGGCGTTCTTGTGACCGTGCTCTATCGCGGCGCGCAGCGTGGTCTCCGCCGCGGCGGAATCGCCATCTTCGAGACATAGTAAGGCCAGATTCTTGTACGCTTCGACTCTCGCGCCGAGTTCAATTGCCGTGCGGAATTCGGCGCGCGCTTTCTCGCGCTGGCCGGTGCGCTCGTAGACAAGTCCAAGGTAGTTGTGCGCGTTTGCGTTTAGAGCAGCCCACGGCACGGGAACCAGGCCGACCGTTTCCTTTGTCGTGCAGAATTGTCTGAACCAATCAGCGGCTTCCTCGAACAATCCCATCCGATACCGTATTTCCCCCATGAAATAGCGCGCGAGCCGGTTTTGGGGGTCCATTTCCAGGAGCCGCCCGCCCCACGCGCGCGCCCTCTCAACATTTCCCTTAAAGAGATAACATTGGATAAGCCGATTTATCGCCGACGTCATGAACTCGCTTTTTGGATGCTCATGAAGGACCCGAATAAAGCTCTCGGACGTTTCGATAGCTTGCATAAATTCACCCACGATAGCGTAGGCCTGCGCGAGATGGTGCAGCACATTGGGGTCGTCCGGTCTCAAATCGCGCTCTTTCTCGAGCAAGTGTATATTTCTCCGGGTTTTCTGTCTCAACATGTTCGCGTCGTCGTAGCCTTTATGGATAACGGTCGCATCCGGCAGCAGCTCGAAATCCAGCCCTTTCCGCTTCAGAGAAGGGAGTAACTGCTCATGAATTCGTCCTTCCCACTCGACCCCTTCGATATTCGGGAACAGGCGAATCTGGATGAACTCCGCAGTGTCCGAATCACCGGCGGAAGATACGACCTTCAGTAAATATGCCTTGTTCGGTTTCGAGATATGAGGTCTGATTGCGGCTATATCGTCGCGCCGCATCCTGTCGTCGGCGTCGAGCCAGAGAATCCAATCGGCCTCGCACTTTGAGAGCGCGAAATTCCTTGCCGCCGAGAAGTCATCTATCCATGAGAAATGGAACACGTTGTCGGTGAACTTTCCAGCGATTTCTGCGGTCTTGTCGCGTGAGCCTGTATCAACGATGACAATCTCATCGAAACAGGGCGCGAGTTCGGGAAGGAGTTCGCTGAGATTGTCCTCTTCGTTCCTGACAATCATGATGAGGGCCAGGGTTGGAGAAGCAGTGTCAGCCGCAGAGGGTAACGACCACGTGTTCAATGACTTGCTGTTATCGAATGGATTCCCGCTTTCGCGGGAATGACATTCGGGTGGGTTGCTTTGTTGTCGCTTCGTTGCAAAAGCGCCGCTCTGCGTTTTCAGGGTGCGGATGCTTTTAAGGTTCTGGAGGGAGAGTGAGAAGTCGGGGTCGATTTGGACGGCGTTCTCAAACGATTGCTCGGCCTCCGCCAACTTTCCCATCGAGGCCAGCAATGCGCCCAGGTTGTTCCATCCGCGCTTTTCATGCGGATGCTTTTCGAGCAGCAGCCGGTAGGTCTCCTCGGCCTCTTTGCTGCGACCGAGTTTCTGAAAACAGACGGCGAGGTTACACAGGGCATCCGCATTCTGCGGGTCGAGTTTAAGAGTGGTCCGATATTCTGAAATCGCATCGTCGAACCGACTGGCTCGTGCGAGGACCACGGCCAGATCATAATGGGCCAGAGCAAAATCATCCCGAAGCGCAATCGCTTTTCTGAAACTATTCTCTGCCTTTTCGAGGCTGCCGAGCTGAGCGAGGATCACGCCAAGTTCATAGTGCGCTTGATAGTTGCGGTTTTGGCTCTCGCATTTCGCTTCTGCGAGCGCCAGCATCCTCGCAGCCTTTTCCTTGAGCGTATCCGCCGGCGCGAGGAAACCGAAGTGGTGGACTGCCGCATCAAGGAATTCTGTTCTTCCGCCGGAGCGGCGTATTGAAGGCCCGATTACCTCGTGTATCTCCCCCTCGAATCGAATGCCATTCCGCCGCTTGAACAGGCGCACTTTGCGAGATTCGACCCATCCTTTGAATGCGCGCGCAGGTTCATAACCTCCATCATTCGCCACAAAATTCGCCACGGACGGATCGTTCATGTAGTTGCGGGTCGGGAGCACGTATCCGTCTATCCCCGGCCGTCGAACGGCTGCTTCAATCTTATGAATTGCGTCGGGAGAGAGAACTTCGTCGGCATCGAGCACCAATATCCACTCAGCGCGCGCCATCTCAATCGAGGCATTCCGGGCGCGGCTATAATCATTGACCCACTGCTCACGCCGCATCTTCGCTCCGAGGCTTTCCGCCAGCCGAATGGTGTTGTCGCTTGAACCCGTATCGACTATGTTTATTTCCGACACTAGACCTCGCACGCTTTCGAGGCAGCGGGCGAGGTTTGCTTCCTCGTTCTTGACAATCATGCACAGGGCGATAGAACCGGCGGCGTTCTTCCTCACGTTGCGATTATTTCGTTTCTTTTTGCCCATGTACACTCCTAAGAAAGGGGAAAGGGGAAAGGAACAAGGGGAAAGGGAGCCGCGCGAAACGCGCGGGTTTCGAGTTCCGAGTGTCGAGTCTCGAGTTGAAAAGAGAAGAGAAGGCGAAAAAGTAAAGAGATTGCTTCGCTTCGCTCGCAATGACCATCCGCTAAACCCTTCCTTTGACAGTTAATCACGCCGGAGGCGTGGTCAGAGGCTCCTAACTAAGGATCTGGCCGCTTATTCGGGGACACCTTGCGGCAAGGTGTCCCCGAATAAGCTGACGATGAGCATCATGTCCCGAATTACGGCCCTGTCGGTTCGAGGTAACCGTAATTCTTATCGGCACGGTTGGAGATTGCCTTTAATTTCCGAGCCCCCTCACTGAAGACATTGGGCTGGTATGCCGATATATGTCACGAGGTTTTCGATAAAGCTGAAAGTGACCTCGCACATATTGGATTCCCGCTTTCGCGGTAATAATAAAACGAGCGGGGAACGGCAATGAGACCGCGGGAGGAAAAGGCAGTGAGCAGTTCGCCGATCTTTGTGGGGGGCGCGGGCAGGTCGGGCACAACGCTGATTCGCGTCATCCTCGACTCGCATCCGAACATCGCATGTGGTCCGGAACTCAAGGTGACTCCGATGGTTGCGGAGCTTTGGCACAATTTCCAGACCGCGTACGCTCCGCCGTTGAGGGAGTATTTTCTATCTCCCGCGGATATCAATCGTCTTTTCGGGCAGATGCTTCTGTCGCTGCTCGAGAATTACCGCCGGAAGTCGGGCAAGCTCCGCATCGCTGAAAAATCGCCGAACAACGTCTTCTTCTTTCAACATTTGCATCAGCTTTTTCCGGAAAGCCCTCTCATCCATGTCATTCGTGACTGGCGGGACGTCGTCTGTTCGCTGCTCAAGATGAACTGGGTGAACCCGCAGACCGGCCAGCCGATTGAATATACTCGCAATGCCCGAAAAGCGGCCGAATATTGGGTTGCGGCAATCCGGGCGGGCCGCAGAGCGCACCAGAACTTAATTAACGGGAAATACGCCGAAGTCCGCTATGAGGGGATCGTGAACGAGCCCGTCCCCACCCTTCAAAGGCTTTTCTCATTCATCGGAGAACCATGGGACACAGCAGTGCTCTCTTTCCATGAGAAGGAACGGAATTTGGCGGGCGAGTCAAGCGCAAGTCAAGTGTCCAAGGCTCTTTATAGCACTTCGGTCGGCCGGTGGAGGGAGGCGTTGAAACCACCGGACAAACAGGCCGTCAAAGAGGTCGCCGGAGACCTGCTTATCGAATTAGGTTACGCGAGCGACAAGGATTGGTAATCTAAAGTTTCTCGTTGACCATGCCGATATAAGCCAATGGAACTCGCAGTAAGAGTGGATTCCTGCCTTTGCAAGAATGAGGAATGAAACATAAAGGCAGAATGCGCAAAAGGGGAAGGACAAAGGCAGAAATGCGGGGATTCAAGCAGAAACTGGGAATTAGTCTTCTTAGGTTTTCCCTTTCGCCTTTTTTCGGAGAGTGCCGGGGGCTGACGCGGAAACAGTCCCTGGTTGAAATGGTCGCCGGATCCGACCTAAAAAAGATTCGAGGTCAAGGCCAATACCTGCGAAATTGGCTTGCGGGCAAGGAGGCCCGCGCAACGGCGGCGCTCATCTGGGTTGGGCGCGCACGTATCAAGGAGGATAACAATGGGTTTACGGATTAACACTAACGTCACTGCGATAACCGCGCACAGGAATCTGCTCCTTGCCGATTCGCGGTTGTTCAGGTCGGTGCAGAGGTTGTCGTCAGGTCTGCGCATCAATACCGCAGCCGACGACCCCGCCGGTCTGGCGATCTCGGAACAACTCAGGGCGCAGATTGCCGGCCTGAACGCGGCAATCGTCAACTCGGAGAGAGCGGTTAACCTCGTGCAGACGATTGAGGGCGCTCTCAACGAGGTGAACTCGCTTCTGATCGGCATGCGCGAGCTCGCGCTCGATGCGGCCAACTCGGGCATCAACAACGCGACGTCTCTCGCGGCTGACCAGGCGGAAATCGCGAACGCTCTTCAGACAATAACCCGCATCTCGGACACGACTCAGTTCAGCATCCAGACGCTGCTGGACGGGACGTTCGAGAACAGAGTTGCTCTGACGAGCCCAAACACTGTTGGTCTGCAGACGATGACCAACAGCACACTCATGACCGGCGCTTACACCCTCAGCATCACGAACATAACTGATGCAAGCGCGACGATCACTTCGGACACGTTCGGCCTGCTGAGCAACGTGACGCTCGGGGGTACGGGCAGCGACGGAGATCCGAACGGTCTTGAGCCAGGGGCACACAGCCTCGTGGTGTCTGAGGCGACAGGCGCATATGTGACTTCGTCGACCGAGGCCGTGTTCGACGGCAGCAGCACGCTTACGGCGACAACGATCACGATAGTGTCTGCGGCCGGCACCAGTATAGTAACCTTCGAGGGAGACGAGGCCAACACGATCTCCAACATTGTGGCCGAGATCAACGCCGAAGCCACGGCAGGCGACTTTGTGGCCGTCGATAATGGCGATGGCACCTACTCGATCATCATCGACGGTAACAGCACTGCCGTCGGTACCGGACAGACCATTACGGTCTTGTTCGCGGACGCTGCAACGGCCCAGGACTACGGTTACGCGACGGCAACCGTTACCGCCGCCAACGGCACGGATGTCAGCGTGCAGCTCGATGACGGCGCTACAGTGAGCCTTGCGACGGGGACCACGAACTTCGTGGTCTACGACGCTGACGGCGGCTCCCTTGCGCTGACGTTCGAGGCGGCGTTCTCGTCGCAGGAACTGGTGGACGGCGCGACGCTCAACGTCGAAGTTACGGCGGCGTCTTTTGACGTCCAGCTCGGTTCCGGCCCGAAAGTGAATATGTCCTCGGGCGAGACCAAGACGCTGAGCGCCGGCACAGATGCCGCCGGCGAGGCGGTCGGCACGCTCGATGTCAGCTTCGGGTTCTTCAACGTCCCGACCGTGGACTCCTCAGTCACGATATCGGTCGTTGACAACTCGTTGCAGTTCCAGGTCGGACCGAATCAGAATCAGGTCGTGAGAATATCCGTGCAGGATATCTCATCCGACAAACTTGCTCTCGGGATTCTGAACGACAGCAATTTTGCGAACCTGAGCGAGATCGATGTGCAGTCAGTCCAGGGCGCGAATGACGCTGTCACACTTCTCGACGAAGCGATCGATGAGATTTCGAGATTGCGCGCGAAGTTGGGCGCGTTCCAGCAGAATACGCTCGAGACGAATCTTCGCTCGCTCAACATCGCCGAGGAGAATCTGATGGCCTCCGAGAGCACGATCAGAGACGTGGACATCTCGGCGGAAATAAGCTCGTTCACGAGAGACCAGATACTCCTGTCGGCAGGCGTGTCTGTATTGGCGCAGGCGAATGCAATTCCACAGACGGTGCTTCAGTTGCTGGGGTAAGTTCGGCCTAACGGCCCGATTGGGGATTGAGGCCACGCGGTTTCGGAGCGCGGCTTGAACCCCAAGGAGGTAGAATCTGATGGGCATAAGGATTGATCAGGCAGGCTACCCAGGCCTTGACCCGGCTGCTGGAAGAACGTCCGGTGTCAGTACCGACCGTCGAGTTGCAAGCAGCCCGCCAGCGACACCTCAGTTTGCGCCCGTTTCGTTGCCGCAAACCGTCGCTGAAACGGACGCTGCCGAAATGGATGCTGCTGAGGTGGAGAACACTCTTGACGGAATCAACAAGTATCTGCATGAGATCGGAAGCAGCCTCAACTTTATCCGCGACGAGGCAAGCGGACGATCCGCAGTTCAGGTGCTCGATGAAAACGGCGAAGTTATTCGCCAGATTCCGCCCCAGGAGTTGTTGGACGTTTACGCGAAGATACGGAACATTGTCGGTATCCTCCTTGACGAAAGCGGATGATAAGCAAAGGGGACCGTGATGGGTGACATAACCTTTACTGGAATATCCACTGGAATAGACTGGCAGTCCATAATAGACAGCATAGTCTCCGTGGAGCAACGCCGAATCGACCTTGTAACGGCTACAAAGACGGAAGAGACCGC
The DNA here is from genome assembly GCA_964450145.1 of uncultured bacterium. Classification (GTDB taxonomy): domain Bacteria; phylum Abyssobacteria; class SURF-5; order SURF-5; family SURF-5; genus JACRIR01. Next base: position 64,182 of record CAYVDS010000002.1, on the reverse strand, counting down.
GAAGCTGACGACGATCCAGAGCTTCAATGGGCTCCTCCTCGCGTTACGCACTTCGGCGACTTCCCTTTCCAGACAGGATAGTTTCCAGACGCTTGCTGTCACCTCAAGCAACGAGTCCCTGCTCTCTGCTTCCGTCACCGGCAATGCTGCCCCCGGCACTCACTTTATTAGGGTCAACCAGCTTGCGCAGGCACACCAATTGGCCTCGCAAGGCTTTGCGGACACGGACGAAACGAGTATTGGCGCTGGCACTATAGCCATCAGGGTAGGCTCGGGAGCCGTAACCACAATCGAAATCGATGCCGGCGATGATACGCTCGGCGAATTGCGAGACGCAATCAATAACGCCGACGCCGGCGTCACGGCGACAATCATCAACGACGGCAGCGCCTCGAATCCGTACCGGCTCTTGCTGACGAGTTCGGTAGGCGGCGCTGCCAACACAATAGATGTAACCGTCAACCTGACGGGCGGAACTGCGCCCGACTTCGAGAGCAACAACCTCGATTCGGTCGAAGTCGGCCAGGGCAATAGTTCCTCTTACACAGGCAGCGCCACAGCCCTCGGTTCTTACGCGGGCAGCGCGAACCAGACTTTCATGGTGGAGATAATGTCGGGCGGGGCTGTCGGCGTCGCGACTTTCCGCTACTCGACGGACGGCGGAGTGACATTCAACGACAACGGCGGCGCCGGATTCCTCACGTCGGCCGCCGGAACAGTCATGGAAGACGGTGTCTCGATAGCGTTCAGCGACAGCGGCACGCTTGCCGTCGGAGACCAATTCTCCATTGACACGTTCGTGCCCACGATCCAAGTCGCGCAGGATGCATCCATTACGTTGGGCAGCAGTTCGGGCGGCGGCGCGCCCATCACTATAAGAAGCACCACCAACACATTCACGGATGTCATCCCCGGAGTCACTCTGAATCTTAATGGCGCGGACCCCGCGACAACGGTCAGGTTGACCGTCGCGAATGATACCGAAGCGGTGCGGACTGCCGTCGAAGGCTTTGTGGAGTCGTACAATCAAGTCATTGATTTCCTGAACGAGCAACTCCGCTATGATACCGTTGCGGAGGAAGCCGGCCTGCTAATCGGCGATTCGTTGCTCGTAAGCGTGCAGAATGATTTAAGGAGAATAGCGACCGGCGTCATTCCGGGCCTGCCCAGCGATATGAACCGGCTGGCGGCAATCGGCATCACCTCCGTCGGGGAGACAGGTACCCTCGTTCTTGACTCCGCCAAACTCGACGCTGCGCTTGCATCAAACCTCGACGGCGTAACGGACCTGTTCTCAACAAGCTTCGCCACAACGAACCCCGACGTCACTTACGTTTCTTCAACTTCCCGGACCGTTCTGAGCAGTTCCGGTTTCGTGGTTGACATAACCTCTGCTGCCACGCACGGAATACTCGAAGGCTCCGACCTGAGCGGCTTTCCGATAACACTTACGAGCAGCGACAATCAATTCCGCTTGACGGTCGACAACAAGGAAAGCTCGATTCTGACGCTAACCGCTCAAACATATGCCACAGGCGACGAACTGGCCGCCGAGATACAAACGCAACTCGACGCAGATTCGCAGCTTTCCGGACGGGGTATCACAGTCGAATTTACCGACGGGCGCCTGGTGTTCACGTCATCCAGCTATGGGGCCTCATCCAAGGTCGAACTCGGAACGGAACCCGAGAACAGCGCCTTCGGAACGCTCGGCCTCACAGGAGCGGTTTCGACGGCGGGGCACGACGTGGCCGGAACTATAAATGGCGAGGCGGCGACGGGCAGCGGGCAGATACTGAGGGGAAACACGGGCAATGCGACGACCGATGGCCTTTCTCTTCTTGTGGCGCTGACGCCCGCCGAGGTGGACTTATTGGATTCCGAGGCGGTTGTTACCGTGATAGACGGCATCGCGGCCAGGTTGAGCGATCAACTCGGTTTCCTTACCGACCCAATAGATGGCCGGGTCACCTTGCGCGTGGACACCTTCACACGAAAGATAGACGAACTCGATGCCGATATTGAAGACATGGAACAGCGGCTCGAGGAAAAGAGGCTCGATCTGATCGACCAATTCGCGCGGCTCGAGGCGACCCTTGCCACTATGAATTCGCAGGGACAGTTCCTTATCGAGCAACTCGCGAATCTGCCGACAATGGACAAGATGGGGAACAATAGCTAGTGTTTCGTCGAAGCAGGGAGTAACAGGAAATGGGCGAACCGTCAAAGGGTGACATTGTTTCCGCAAAGGCGGCGAAATGCTACCGCGAGGAGCAAGTCAATGGGCTATGCCAGAAAGAGCTCATCCTCATGCTCTACGACGGCGCCATAAAGTTCACGACTCAGGCCCGAGACGCGATAACGGCAAAAGATTACCCGCAAAGCTACAAATCTATTGTGAGAGCCCGTGACATAGTCACCGAACTGCTGCGTATCCTGAACGTGGAAGAAGGCGGCGACGTGGCCAAGAACCTGCAACGCCTCTACGTGTATATGATAGGCCGCCTGATTGAAGTGAATTTCACGAAGGAGACCCGGCTTCTCGATAACGTGCTCACTATTCTCAACAATTTGCGCTCGGCATGGGCCGAGATTGATTTCGAGAAAGCGCTGGCCGAGTACGTTCCCAAGAACGGTGGCGGAAACGGCTCAAACGGGAACGGCGCCAAGCCGGCCGCTCCTCGCCATCCCACCGATAATTCACGGCTTCTGTCCGTGACGGCGTAACAAAACCTCTTCTATCATTCTTGGGGAAGACTCCAGCAAGGAGGGTGTCTCTTAATTGGCAAAAGAAGATGGTATTCTGTGGGTGCGAATGAATTCGCACTCATAGAACTAGCGTAAGGCTTGTTGAATCCATCGGAACTTCGCCGTTGAAGGCATGTCCTAGAGGTCATGCTTGCTCGTGAGCTCGAAGTTTATCTCGATCTTCTTGGCGTCGTTTGGGGTAAACGGCGCCTGCGAGTATTTTCTTGCATCGGCAAGAGCAAACGGATTCACGGTGGAAAGGACCCCGTTCTTGCTCGAATTCGGAACTTTAAGCGCCGCTTGATAGCAGTTTACCGCCTCGTCTCGTTTGCCGAGGAGGTCCTTCGCGAATCCGAGCAGCAGATGGGTCTGCGCGAATTCGCTCGGGCTCTGGACAGATTCGAGAGCGCGTTTGAGGTGCTCGGAAGCCCGGGAGAAGTCTCCGCGCCGCAGCAAGAGCCTTGCGGCCACCCGGCGGTAAATGGCTTCTTCCGGCCTGAGCGCGACCGCTTCTTCGAGCTTATCGAGCGCGGCTTTTCCATCCGTCGGAGGAATCATGAATTTCACGGCGGCTTCATAGAATTTTCTGAGTCCCTTGTAATCGTCTGTTTTGACATAGTCATTCGGCGCGAGCGTTTTAGGTTCGACGACTGAACCCTTATCAGCAAGTTCACTCATTAAATTAAATCCCAAATAGGCGTTGTTGCAGACAGGCGCAAGACCGTCGGCCACCCAGAAATCGAATGTGGCAGGGCTGAACACCGCGCTGGTCAGGTTCGACCCCTGCGAGATTATCCCGCCGGTGGGCCGCAGGCTGTCGGAACACATATCCATGTGGTCGCCCATGAATTGAGCGGCGAGTTGGGGATTGATTTTGCCTTTATTTTCGTTCGTGAGCATCCGCATGCGCTCGAAGCGTGCGACGGGGTTCTTTCCAATTCCGTTTCTGAGAAGCACGTCGACCGGTATGATTTCGGCGGTTGTGCCCATATTTGTTTCCCAAATGACACTGTCGTATGGGTGGCGCACGCCAATGTGGTTCGTGCTCGCCTCGACGACGGCGGCTTGGTTCGCCTTGCCGTCGGCCAGCAGAAACGCGAACGCGCCTGCGCGTGGATTCTGTTTCACTATCGCTAGAGCCTCCTCGACAGAGGACGCTTTCTTCATGATTTCCATTTCGAGAAACGTGAAGCTGACGCCGTCCGGCGATGTGTCATTGAGAAAGAGGAAATGAGCGCCGAGGCAGAGCCCTTTTTCATTCATGCACGAGTTGCACTTGATCAAACCGGCCGAGCTTACGCTCACGAATTTATAGCCGTCGTCGGGCTCGTAAAAGACCACGGTCTGGTGGGTATCCCACAGGCCGCCGCCCGCGTAGTCGGTGTTTCGGCCCATGACGAGCTTGCCGTCAGTAGTCGCCTTGCCGAACGCTGCGAAGCTGGTGCAGCCTGTCTCCCCCACTTTCCTGAGGGCCTTCTTTTCCAGGACCTTGATCAGATTCATATTCAGGTCAGAGAGCATATTACCACGGAATATTTCGGCGAACGGAAGTCCGCATCCATCGGCCAGACCCTTCAGTTCCGCCAGATACTGTTTTGGCGAGCATTTGAGAAGAGGCCGGTAAATTGTCCAGTCAAAGTATATGGCAAGAAACTTTCGTATTATTGCGTTCATGTGTTTGAATGGCGCGAAGTTCTCGGTTGGTCTTGCGTAATAAGGGACGGCGCCCGCCCGAATATCGTCTCTGAGGAGAATGCCCTGCTGGTACCCCATTTCGTAATGCGAGCCGCACAGTTTGAGCACGCTGAGTCCTCCGCGCCGCTCAAGCGTGGCGCGCCCAAACGCTTTGCGACCTTTCTCATCCTGCGTAATTGTGGTTGAGCGGAGCCACCGCAGTTCCTCGGAGTTTGGCAAGTACTTCCTGCCATCACCAAGAATCGGCCATATAAGCAAGGCCACGCTGGCAAGAATCAAAAGCACGGTGAGAGTTATCATAAGCGAGAACACCTTTCGGCCCTCCGATCTTGACACGGTCGCGCAAGGAAACCCGACAGATTTTATTGGCTTTTGAGGCTAAATGTCAACAAGGGGGTGCTTGCGGGGCGAGATTGGCAAATGGGGATGCAGGGCATGTATAATTGACGCTATGAATAAGACAATGCAATATATTGCGGCGGTTCTGCTTGTGGCTGTGGGGAGTGTGGCTGTTGTTTCTCCGAGGCTGGCGGGCTACGATGCAATAAATGGGAAGGCGCTGGGAAGCGTTGATGGCGCGCTAGCGGAGAATGTGAGGACTTTTGCAGTTGTTTCGGGGATCAAGGCGGGGCTTGCAGTGATTGAAGGCTCGACCATGGGCGCGGTCATCGTGACTGTAGAAATCGGCGACCTTGCGCAGCCTGTGTATGATTTTGTGGACTATGTCTGGAAAATTCTTCTCTATGCGCTTTTGACGCTCAGTCTCTACAAGTTTGTTCTGGAGTTCGGTTTGCTCAGTTTTGGCGTACGGATTCTGGGGATAGGGTGCGTGCTCTGGGGCATAAGAATTCTTGCGTTTTCGGACGAGGGCAAGACAGCGCGACCGCGTATCTATCAAGGGATTCTGGAGTATCTTCAGACTCTGTCAAGGGTCGCGATTCTGAGCGGTCTCTTGCTCGCGTACCTGGCGCCGGTTACGGTGATCGCAAGCCATTCGTTGGAAGGATTTCTCACTGAGCCGGTCAAGGAACGTGAGGTTGAGGCGATCGGGAACTTTGAGAGACAATTTGACAGGCTGAAGGAGGAGTTCTTATCGATAAGGGAGGACATCTCGATCACGCATCCGATGGAAAGTTCTGATCAGATAAGGACGCGAATAAGGCTCATTGGCAGCGCACTCTTGAATTCATTCAATAGTAGTATGCACGCCTTTCTTTACTATCTTGTGATTCTGTTCGTGGAGATAGTCGTCTTTCCGTTGATGACCGCTTTTATATTGTATAAGTTGGCGCGAGTAACGATGAAGAGAGTCCTTAACCATGGATGAATCGGTCGCCGGAAATTAAACACGCCCCACTTTTGCAATATCGAGGACAGCCATCGGAATGTTTCTTCCGTCTTTTCGAGCGCCAGTCGAGCTGTCTCTTGCGTTATTCCCTTTGACCTGTGTCCCCTTTTTAGCGGAACCCAGAGACAGGGTTCCCACTTTCGGCTTTTCTCCCTTGAAAAGAAACCGGGACGCGGAAAACTTGCCGCATCCCGGCGTGTGTTTTGGTTCTCAGCCAGCGTTATTCCGTCACAGCCCACTCGATGAAAGTCTTCAGTTTGCGGCTGCGTGTCGGATGTCGCAGTTTGCGAATGGCTTTTGCCTCGATCTGGCGAACACGCTCGCGGGTCACGTTGAAAACGCTTCCCACTTCTTCCAGCGTTCGCGGATAGCCGTCCCCGAGCCCGAAGCGAAGTCGCAAGACCTTTTCCTCGCGCTCGGTCAGGGTTTTCAGGACTTCTTCGAGCTTCTCCTGGAAAACGGTGAACGCCGCCGCGTTTATGGGCGACTCGATTGACTTATCCTCGATGAAATCGCCGAAGCTGCTGTCGCCCTCGTCGCCTATCGGGGTTTCGAGCGATATCGCCTCCTGCGCTATCTTGAGGATGCCGCGCACCTTCTCGACTTCCATGCGCATCGCCTCGGAGATTTCCTCCGGAGTGGGCTCTCTGCCGTATTCCTGCACAAGCCGACGCGACGTGCGTATGACCTTGTTTATGGTCTCGATCATGTGGACCGGTATGCGGATGGTGCGCGCCTGGTCGGCGATCGCGCGGGTGAGGGCCTGCCTGATCCACCATGTGGCGTACGTCGAGAACTGGTAACCGCGACGGTATTCGAATTTGTCCACGGCCTTCATCAGCCCGATATTGCCTTCCTGGATCAGGTCCAGGAAGGACATACCGCGGTTGGTGTATTTCTTCGCAATGCTCACCACGAGGCGAAGGTTGGCTTCGACGAGGTCCATCTTCGCGCCATAGATGCCGGCCTCATTGTTTTCGACGCGCGCAATAAGTCCGGAGATACCCTGCTTGGTGAGTCGCGTGTCGTGATAGATCGTATTCAGCCGCCGCTTCGCGTTCTGCATCTTTTTCTCAAGCTCGTCGACCCGGCTGAGCGGCACGGGAAGTTTCTTGGCAAGTCGCTTCGAATCGATTTGACGGCTTCTCAACTTCTTGCCGAGTTCTTCGGTCTTCTCCGAGTTGAGCTTGAGCTCGTTTTCGATCACCCTGATCTCGGCCTCCGCACTCTCTATCTTCGGCTTAAGATTCTTTACTTTCCCCGCGACCTTGATGACTTCCTTCATCTTGAGGTTGAGTTCGCGGAGCGCTGCCGCCTGTTTCGTGCGCTCAGCGGCTATTTCTGTTCGGATGCGTTTCTTCGTGTTCTCGCCGATACGAGGCCGTTGGAGGCTTCTCTCGAACCTTCGGATGGCCGCTTCGCTTTTATTGAGAAAATCGATAATCTTCGGCAGCCGCGCCTCGAGTTCTTTCAGCTTGCGGTCATCGTCCTCCCGCGTCATGCCCTCGAAAGAGTTTTTCCCGCGTACGATCTTCTGCATGAGCGGAAGAATGTCTTTGAGGGCGAAGGGAGTCCGGATGATGGTTTCGCGCAGCGCGTTCTCGGCCTTCTCGATGTTTTGCGCTATTCGAACCTCCTCGTCCTTGGTGAGGAGAGGCACGCGTCCCATCTCCCGCAAATACATTCGAACGGGGTCGTCAGCCCGGTCGACCCTCGATGGAGCGAACTCCTTCTCTTCTTCCTCTTCCTCGGCGACGGCTTCCTCGGGCTCATCGAGTTTCATCGTTTCGACGACGTCAATATCATGGTCACCGAGCGTCAGGAGGATATCGTCGATCTCGCCCGATGAGACGACATCATCCGGGAGCATGTCATTGATTTCATCGAAGGTAAGCTGCCCTTGCTTCTTACCTTTTTCGATCAACTCCTGAACGAGTTCGCTCTCGCTGACCTTTTTGTCAAGGCTTCTTTCCACACTCTCACCCTTTTTTGCGCAGGTTTTCTCGCCTTTCCTTTGCGCAGTTTTTATCCCCACTGTTCTGTTGCTGTTTCGTTTTCGGGAGCGCCTGCACGCTCACGACTCCCCAATTCGGTTCTCGACCGTCTTCCGCCTCCTTCTCGTCGAAACCGCGCCTATCCGCCGAGCGCGCGCTCCGCCGGGGAGTCCACCGGAATTCTCGCAATCTTTTTCCGGATCTCCGCCGCATCGCGAGACATTTCGGTTTTTCTCCTAAGCAACTGCTCCACGCCGGCGATATCGCCCGCCCGTTCCGCTTCGGCAATCTCGCGGGAAAGCGCGTTAAGCTCCTGCCTCTTCTCGCGGCTCTCTAAAAAACCAACCCACCACTCGATGGGATACAAAAATTCGGAGCCAATTTCCTCGAACATCATCTTCGATAATATTCGTTGCGCTTCCTCGTTTTGCACCTTGTCGAGCAACGTGTTCTCCTCAAACCGCTCTGCGTCACATTTGAGGACAACATCAAGCAATTCCCGCAACGGCTCGCTCTGCACTGTCTTAGTGTCGAGATGCTCACGCACTTTCGCCCTGCATTCCGGCCGATCCATAAGCAGCTTCACGAGCCACATGTACTCCTTTTCTCCGTGCTTGAGCTGCGTCTCGGAATGTTTGGCTTCCTCTTCTAGTTTGTCCGTAGAAACGTTTTTTTGCGAGACTTCCAGCAATATCTCAGGCTTTATCCCCAGCCGACCCGCCGCCAGTCTAAGATATTCTTGCCGTCTGATTGGCTCCGAGATTTTGCCAAGAAGCGCTGAAAGGGTGTTCGCGAATTTTATCCTACTTTCCACGTCCGCCTCTTTGCCGCCCGCCAGAGCGTTGTCGAGGAGGAAATCAACGAAATTCTTGACCTCAGCCACAACATTACGGAAAGCCTGAGCCCCTTCTTTAAGCACGAACTCGTCGGGGTCCTTGCACGACGGAAGAACGGCGATCTTAACGCCCAGGTTCTCTTCAAGGAGTACTTCGACGCCACGACGCGCCGCTGCAATCCCCGCCGAATCTGAATCAAACACGAGAACAACCTCATTTGTGTACCGCTTGATAAGCCGGGCCTGCGCCTCCGTGAAGGCAGTTCCCAGAGAAGCGACGCAATTATCGATGCCGCTCACGACCAGTCGGATGAGGTCGGTATAACCTTCGACGACGATAACCGCGCCATTATTCGATATGCTGGTCTTGGCGCGGTGAAGGTTATAGAGCGTCTGTCCTTTCTGATATATCGGTGTTTCGGGCGAATTTATGTATTTCGGCTGGCCCTCCTCGAGAGTCCGCCCCCCGAATGCCACCACTTTGCCTGAAAGCGCCCAAATGGGAAACATTATCCTGTTTCGGAACGCGTCGTAGACCCTGCCTTCGGAACTCTTCCTGGCCAAGCCTCCCTGCAACAGCAGTTCCTTCGAGAATCCCTTTTTCCCTGCTTCTGTGACGAGCGCATCCCAGCCACCCGGGGCATATCCGAGTGAGAACTGTTTTATGATTTCTCCCGATAAATTTCGCCCTTCCAAGTACTTACGGGCAGGCTCAGCCTGCTCTGACTTTTGGAGGGTTCGGCTGAAAAAGCCCGTCACGAACTCGTATAAATCGTGCAATCGCTCACGGTTCTCTAGCTCACCGGGCGCATACCGGGCCTGTTGTATTTGGATGCCCATTCGTTCGGCAAGTCGCCTGACCGCCTCGACGAATGTCAATCCTTCGTGCCGCATCAGAAACCCGATGACATTCCCCCCCGCGCCACATCCGAAACAATGGTAAAGCTGTTTGCCGGGATCAACCATAAAGGAGGGCGTCTTTTCCTTGTGGAAAGGACAGCACGCCCTGTACCTGGCTCCAGCTTTCTTCAGGGTCACATACTCCGAGATAACCTGAACGATATCGGCTTGCGAGCGTATGCGTTCGATGGTTTCTTCAGGGATACCGTATGCCATTACCAGCTCCGCAAACTTAAGCACTATGAAACTGTTATCAAGAATTCCTTACTTGGACGGGGACTCAAAGCTTGAGACTTCTTTGGCCAGGCGGTAAAACCGGTTTACGCGGCCTGCTTCCTGGCAACTCGCGTAAACCCTGAGCAGGCATGAATTTCCAGCGGGCCATATTTCCGGATGAGCCCATCGAGGAAGAGGTTCAGGCCCAGAGCATCGCTGGCCATATGGCCTGCAATCACGATGTTGACGTGGTGCTTTTTTGCTTCCTTGAAGTGCTCTTCGCCGATGTGCATGCCGATGATGGTGCCGACACCGGCTTGGACCAGCTTCTCCAACGCCTCTTTTGAACCTCCAGTGCCACCCGTCATATCGACAAATATCTTGCCCGCCCTGTTCGTCGGGCTTCCCACGAGAAGCCGCGGCGCGACGTTTGACAAGGCAGCTTGCCGATACTCGGGAAGTTCGAGCAGAAAATCAATAACGTCCGAGAGGAACATCGGTTTCCGTTTGTCGAACTGTTTTTGCAGAAACTGAGTCACGCTATTATCCGCTGGCGTATGAACACAGAGAAACGAAATGTCGAGCAGGCGGGCGGCATCCACGGCGCGCGTATGATTCAATGGGAGAACCCTGCGCTCCACTTCTTTTATGCGATCTTCCAGAATTCCTTCGGCAACGTTTATCGGCACCCCGAATTTATTGAGGATATCGGCCTGCATCTCCATCACTTCATAAAAATTGGCCATCGCCCTGCCTTCAGGGTGATGGGCCAACATCAGATCGATGCTCTTGCCGGCGCCGCGAAGCCTGTCAGCAAGCACCACTTCCCCAATTTCCATGTCGATACCGGCGAGTATCGAATTTACCTTCTTGCCACGCTCCCCAAAGAGTATTCGGGTGTCCGTGTAAGGGTTCACAAACCTTTCTTTATCGAAAAGCTCTTTCTCCTTTTCGCCAAGCTTCTCGTACTCGCTTTGCTGCTTTTGCAGAAGCGACCCCATAAACTTTTTGCCCCTCGGGTCATGTCGTAAGCCCCACTCAATAGCGAAGTTATACATGTCACCGAGGGTCAATTTACCTTTTCCTTGCATGCTGAATTTTACCACAAAAATGCATTTTTGTCAAACATAACGACCGTTAGGTTCTTTTTTGGAAGACACGGGAGATACGCTTTAAGTGATTGGAGACCAAAGGATTATAGAATCAACCCGGCGGCCAGCTCATTTTTCGGCCACCGAGGAGATGGGCATGGAGATGGAAAACCGCCTGCCCGCCATCTCTGTTGCAATTTACTACAACTCGATAGCCTTTTTCGGCGATCTTCTGCTCCTTTGCGAGCTTTTGGCACGTAAATACTAAGTCCGAAAGTAGCCGAGCATCAGTCTCCGATACGTCGTTCAGAGTTTCGATATGCTTTTTCGGAATGATTACGATATGGAGTGGAGCTTGCGGCTGTATGTCTTTAAAGGCGAGGATTGAGGCATCCTCGTAAACCTTATCCGCAGGAATCTCGCCATCGGCAATCTTGCAGAAGATACAATTTGACATTTGACTGCCCTCCTTCACTTTTTTGCGCAATATTCAGTACTAAATTGGTTCGCCGATCGCGAGGCCGGAGTCGGCCTCGACGGCGGTTAAACGAACCGGAATAAGACGATTGACACAGTCGGCAGGCGCGTCTCGTACTTGGACCCTGATATAGTTCGAGGTCAGTCCGGTGCAGGCGCCTTCCTTGGCGGTCATTCTTTCGACAAGCACGTCGACGGTCTGCCCCACAAACCGTTCTTTGAATCTTCTGGCGACACTGTCACCGGCTTGTATCAAGTTCCTGGCCCGGCAGCTTATCGTTCCGGCCGGGACTTGCGAATCCATCGCGGCTGCTCTGGTACCCGCTCTGGGCGAGAATCTGAACACGTGGATTTTGGCGAAATCGGTTTGTTGCACACACTCGCAGGTACGCATGAACTGTTCATCGGTTTCCCCGGGGAAGCCGACTATCAAGTCGGTCGTTATCCCGATATCCGGAATAATGGCCCGGATTCTTTCGATTCTTTTCGAATAAAACGAATATGAATATCTGCGGCCCATTCTGCGAAGCACGTCATCGTCGCCGCTCTGCAGAGGGAGATGAAGGTGATGGCAGATTTTCCTTGAGGCTGTAATCAGCTCCAGCATTTCGTCGGACACCTCGTTGATCTCGATGGAACTCAGCCGGATGCGGTCAATCTCGCATTCTGTTTCGATTCTCTTCAGCAGTTCCAAAAGGTTGTCCTTGCCGGAGTCGCGTCCAAAGAAACCGAGGTGTATTCCCGTCAACACGACTTCTCTGTATCCATTTGACGCGAGGGACTGCACCGAGGCGATCACATTCTCCGGCCTCTCACTCCATAGCCTGTTCCGAACGGTTGGAACGACGCAATATGCGCAATAGCAATCGCATCCGTCCTGTATCTTCAGGAATGCCCGTGTATGTTCCGCAAAATAGGATTGTGGCGGCTTGTTGTTCCCGCCCTTCTCTCTATCATTCTCGGCCCTTTCTTTGTCATTCCCGCAAAGCCTGTCCTCGACCCTGATCGTGGAGCGGGAATCCATTTTCCTGGCCTCAAGAAAACCCTTGAGCCTTGTGAAATCGCCGTGCTCGAAGATGATGTCCGCCCCTTCGATATGCCCGCCGGCGGCGTGTATCTTATTGGCATAACACCCAGTCACCGCAATAAGCGAGGTCGGATTTTCACGCCTGGTTCTGCGGAGGGCTTTTCGGAATTTTACGTCAGCGACCTCTGTAACAGTGCATGTATTTATGATGATGACTTCGGCCTCGCGGCCATTTCCGTTCTTTCCGGAAGTTGTTTCGGCAAGTCCCCACGTGTTGAGCGTCTCTCGCAAAATCTGCGAGTCGCACTGGTTCACCTTGCAGCCGAAAGTCAGAATGCGAAATGAGGCCACTAAATCTCTCCCAACTCATGAAGGACTATTGCGGCCGCTATCAGGGAAGCCGTCTCGGTCCTCAGTATGTTGCGGCCAAGCGAAAAGCAGGTCGCCCCATTTTCTTCAAGGAGCTGAATCTCCTCGGTCGAGAGCCCCCCTTCGGGTCCGATGAAAAGCGTGATGGCTCTTTTCCCTTTTGCGTTTGTCAGAAGATCGTGGATGCCTTTGCAATGCGCCTTTTCGTGTGCAACGAGTAGCAAAGCCTCGGGCGCCGAGGCTTCGAGGGCTTCCGTAAAGTTCGCGCACGTAGCGATCTCAGGGATGTCCGTGCGTCCAGACTGTTTGGCGGCGGCTGTGGCTATTTTCCGCAGGCGGTCGAGTCGGCTGCGGATTTTCTGGCCGGCATTCGGATAGGAAGTAAAATCCGCCGGCGTAAACACGACGTGGTCCACGCCGATTTCAGTTAGTTTCTGAACAATAAAATCCGTCTTTGGCGGTTTCGGAATCCCATGTACGACCGTGAGGCGAGTTTGGCGCTGACTGCGTTCCACAGTTTCCAATACGCGGGCAACAACGGCGCCATGGTTCACTTTTTCAATCAATGCCAGATGAACATTCTGCTTTTCGTCGACGAGCCGGATTTTGCTGCCCTTTTCGAGGCGGAGCACATGACGGATATGGCGCACATCGGGGGCGTCGAGCTTGACCCTGCGGTCGGGGTCTATCTGGGATTGCCTGATAAAAAACTGATAGATAGTCATCGGGGAGTCCTCGCGCGCGGAGGGGTCGCGCTATGCGCCGAAGACCTCTTTGAACTTGTCCAGAAACTTCTTGGTGAGCGGATGCACTTCATCGCCGCTTATGCGCGCGAACTCTTCGAGCAGTTGTCGTTGGCGCTCGTTGAGTCTGGTCGGTGTCTCGACAAAGACTCTGACGAAGAGACTGCCCCTGCCGTGACCGTGGAGAGAGGGCATCCCCTTGTGTCTGATTTCGAAGACTTTGTGCGACTGTGTCCCCGGCGGAATTCGCAGCGTTGTCTTCCCATCGAGGGCCGGGATTTCGAGTTGGGTTCCGAGGGCTGCCTGCGGGAACGATATAGGAACCTCGCAGATGAGGCTGTCGCCGTCCCGCTGAAACAGTTCATGTGCCAGCACCTTGATGAGGATATAGAGGTCGCCGCTTGCGCCGCCGCGCGACCCGGCTTCGCCCTCGCCGCGGTAGCGAATCCTCGACCCCGTATCCACGCCGGGAGGAACCGTTACGCGCAGCTTTCGCTGAGCGCGCACCTGCCCTTCGCCCTTGCAGGTTTTACATGGGTGTTCAACTACCGTCCCCATTCCTCCGCAGCGGTGGCATGTGCGGGTTATGCTGAAGAAACCCTGCGCCTGCCGAAGCCTGCCGGTTCCACGACAGACTTGGCATGTTGTGCGGCCGGCCCCGCTGGCAGCGCCCGTGCCCTCACAATCCTTGCACGTCGCCATTCGCGGTATCGTCAGCTCGCGTTCGACGCCCTCGAATGCCTCTTCGAGCGTGACTTCGAGCTCGTAGGCGATATCGTTGCCACGCTGTGCGCTTGACCTGCGGCGCGTGGTTGCGCCGCCGAAAAAGTCCTCGAAAATATCGCCGAAGATATCGCCGAAGCCGCCGAAACCGGAGAAGCCGGGACCTCCCTCAACTCCGGCATGGCCGAACTGGTCATAATTCGCGCGTTTCTCGGGGTCGGTAAGGACGCTGTAGGCCTCGCTGACCTCCTTAAACTTCTCCTCCGACTGTTTGTCACCCTGTGCGCGGTCGGGATGATGCTGCATCGCGAGCTTTCTGTATGCTTTCCTTATGTCGTTTTCGGAAGCGTCGCGTGGGACCCCGAGTATTTCGTAATAGTCACGTTTGCCCATGGTTCAGGTAAACACAACTCCTACTTCTTGTCTTCCTCGTCAGCGGCTTCAAATTCGGCGTCGCTCACGTTGTCGCTGTCGCCGGAAGCTGCTCCTCCGGTCTGAGCGCCTGCGCCGGCTCCTTGCTGAGCCTGGCCCGTTTGCTGGTAGAGCTTCTCGGCAAACTTGTGCGAGACGGACGTTAGCTCTTCCATCGCTCGTTCTATCGCGCTCGCATCCTCCCCCGCCATCTCGCGGCGGACCTTTTCGATGGCGTCGTTCGCCTGTTTTCTCTCGTCTTCGGAGACTTTGTCTCCGAGGTCTTTAAGAGTTTTTTCGATGGTATAGACGAGCGTGTCGGCGCGGTTTCTGGCCTCGGCGAGTTTGCGTTTGCGCTTGTCTTCTTCGGCATGCGCTTCGGCGTCTTTGACCAGTTTGTCTATATCCTCGTCTGAGAGGCCGCTCGAGCTCTCGATGCGTATCTTCTGTTCCTTGCCGGTGCCCAGGTCTTTGGCCGATACGTGCACAATGCCGTTGGCGTCGATGTCGAAGGTAACCTCAATCTGCGGGATGCCCCTCGGAGCAGGCGGGATTCCGAGGAGGTCAAAACGCCCGAGCGTGCGGTTATCCCCGGCCATCTCGCGCTCGCCCTGCAGCACATGGATGCTGACGGCGGTCTGTCCGTCGGCCGCGGTCGAGAAAATCTGGCTCTTGCGGGTCGGTATCGTCGTGTTTTTCGGGATAAGCCTCGTGCAGATGCCGCCGAGGGTCTCGATGCCGAGCGAAAGAGGGGTGACGTCCAGAAGCAGCACGTCCTTGACGTCGCCCGCGAGCACCCCCCCTTGAATTGCCGCGCCAACGGCGACGACTTCGTCGGGGTTAACGCCCTTGTGCGGCTCTTTCGCGAACAGGGTGCGCACGAGGCTCTGAACTGCAGGCATTCGGGTCTGCCCGCCGACAAGGATGACCTCGTCTATCTGTTCGGCGGAAAGTTTGGCGTCTTTGAGCGCGGTGATGCATGGTCGCTTCGTCCGCTCGACGAGGTCGTCAACGAGCTGTTCGAGCTTCGCCCTTGTGAGCGTGACATTGAGGTGTTTGGGCCCGGAGGCGTCGGCTGTGATGAAGGGCAGATTTATTTCCGTTGTCTGAGAAGTGGACAATTCGCATTTCCCTTTTTCAGCCGCCTCCTTCAGGCGCTGCAACGCCATGCGGTCGGCGCGCAAGTCGATACCTTGCTCCTTTTTGAATTCGTCGGCGAGCCAGTCGATGATGCGCTGGTCGAAGTCGTCTCCGCCCAGATGGGTGTCGCCATTCGTCGATAGCACCTCGAACACGCCCTCGCCGAGTTGTAGGATCGATATATCAAACGTCCCGCCGCCGAGGTCGTAGACGGCGATTTTTTCGTCTTTCTTCTTGTCCAGCCCGTATGCGAGCGAAGCCGCGGTCGGCTCGTTGATAATCCTGAGAACTTCGAGTCCGGCGACCTTGCCGGCGTCTTTTGTCGCTTGCCTCTGCGCGTCGTTAAAGTAGGCCGGAACCGTGATAACAGCCTGAGTGACCTTTTCGCCCAGATAGTCCTCGGCGGTTTCTTTCATTTTTTGGAGGATGACCGCCGATATTTCAGGCGGCGTGAAGGTTTTACTCCCGGCTTCGACTACGACATTGTCGCCTTCGCCGCCTCGCACTTTGTAAGGAACGAGTTTTTCCTCTGTCCTCACCTCGCCGTGCCGCCGTCCCATGAACCGCTTAATGGAAAAGATGGTGTTTTCGGGATTTGTGATGGCCTGCCTCTTGGCGACCGTTCCGACAAGGCGTTCGCCCGCCTTCGTGAAGGCGACGACTGAAGGCGTGGTTCGGCCGCCTTCGGAATTCGGGATGACGACGGCTTCCCCGCCCTCCATAACCGCGACGCAAGAATTTGTTGTTCCCAAATCGATGCCTATTACCTTAGCCATTCGTTGAAGAGCCTCCTGTTAATGAGTCCAAGGTCCAAAGTCCAAGGTCTAAGTGCGAAGTCTAAACTGCCCGTCCCCGGATTAAGGGAGCCCCCTCGTGTCCCCGAACCCGTTTCTTGGGAGCGGTCTCCCACGCTTGCACTGCGGTCAATTGTGAAAGAAAGGTGACGAATGGGAGCCTTTTCCCCTTTTAACCTTTTTCCTCCGACTTTTCGATCCCTTTCGCCTTGCTCCTTTTTGCCTTTCGCCTTTTCTTTATGGTTCCTCGGGCTTATGGCCGGAGTCAAGAGGACCTTCCTGAGTGCCGACCGTAACCTGTGCCGGTCTCAGCACCTTGTCGTGGAAGTAGTAGCCTTTTCGAATCTCGTCGAGAACGGCGCCCTCGGCCACGCCGGGCGCATGCACGCGCAACAACGCGTCGTGCTTATTTGGATCGAACGCATGGCCCACCGTCTCGATGGTTTTCACGCCGAGTTTCTGGAGGACGCCGCGGAACTGCGCGAGAATCAGTTCTATTCCCTCGATGACGCGGGAGTTGGACTCGGTATGTTTCCGGGCCGAGTCGAGCGCGCGGTCGAGGTTGTCTATCACCGGCAGGATTTCGCGAAGGGCGTTTTCTGCCCCATATTTCAGGAGATTGGCAGTTTCCTTCTGAACGCGCTTCCTGTAGTTGTCGAAATCGGCCTGAGTGCGAAGGAGCAGATCATAATACTCTTCTTTTTCTTTGATGAGTTTCGCAATTTCGTCGGGGGAGAGAGCGGGGCCTTCGGCCGGTTTTGGGGCTTCGGGCTCAGCCAGTTCTGGCTCAGCGACTTCTCCGTCACACGGCGCTTCCGCCTCTTCTTTAGTCTGTTTGCGTATTTCGCTTTCAGTTTGCGGCGCAGGTTGAGACGTGCCCGCTTCGACGGCGGGCTGTTCCGCCGTCTGCTCCGCGTCGGGCTTTTTCTTAAGGTCTTTCTTATTGTTTAACGGCTCTTTCCTTTTGTTCATCTGATTATTCGCCTCCGCTCAGTTCGGTAAGAACGTGGCCGAGCTGCTCGGCTACGAACGCGACTAGTGAGGACGCGCGCGAGTATTGCATTCTTGTAGGGCCGATCACACCAACTGCGCCGGTAGCGCGGCCGCCTATGCGGTAAGGCGACACGACTATACTGCAATCTCTCGCATCGTCAAACGGGTTTTCAGAGCCTATCCGAATGCAAACGTTCAAGGGCTCTTCCCCAGGAACGCAATATTCAAGCAATTCGTTCAGCCGCCGCTTTTCGTCGAGGACTCGCAGAAGCGGGCGCAAGCGGTCAAAATCCCTGAATTCGGGCTGGTCAAAGATATTCTCCCTGCCCTCGAGGTAGACCTCGCGCGTCCTGCCTTCCGCCAACAACTCAGAGAGCAGACTTTGGCCCAGAGCGGCCAGCCGCTTTCCGTCCGGGTCGGCTGATTCGCAGAGCAAATTCAAAAGCGAGCGCGCCGAGGCAAATGAGAGAGCGTGCAGCTTTTCGTTCAAGAAAACCGCCACGCGCTCGATGTCCGAACCCGCCGTCGGCTCCGACAATACGGCAACCTGCTTTTTGACATTGCCAATATTCGTGACTAGCATTACGAGCGTCTTCCCCGCCGCCAGGGGAACCACCTCGACATGTTTGATTGTCTCGGTCTCGATTTTGGGTATCTGCACGACGGCGGTATAGTGAGTGAGGATCGAGAGGAGCCGCGACGAGAGCTCCATCAGGTCCTCGATTTGCTTGACGCGCGACCGGTAAAGCTCCTCTATGTGGTGCTGTTCTTCGAGTTCAACCCTGCGTATCTCCATGAGATTGTCGACATAAACCCTGTAACCCGTATCCGTGGGAACGCGGCCAGCGGAAGTATGGGGCTGGCTTATGTAACCCATCTCTTCGAGGTCGGACATGACATTGCGAATCGATGCGGGGCTGAGCTTGAAACCCATCTTTTTGGAAATGGTTCGGGAACCGACGGCCTCGGCCGTTGTAATATATGTATTGATAACAGCTTGCAGGATTGCTTTCTGACGTTCTGTCAGAGGCACGTCTCGTTTCATTTTGATTCGTCTCGCCTTTTGGCACTCTCCGCGACGGAGTGCTAAACCTTACGAAAGTTTATCAAAAGCGTGAATGCTTTGTCAAGCGTAAAACGGGAATAGAGAGGGCGGTGTACGACGCCCTGGATTGAACAAAGGAGAAGCAAGGGAACCGCCGATGAACGCAGATGAACGCCGATGAGGACAGGCGAAGGGCGAAAGGAATCCACGAAGAGACACGAAGGTGAAACAGAGATACGAAAGCTCCCTGAAGACGATCCAAGGAGATGAACCACAAAGGCGAAGAGCTTGACATTTGTAAGTAAAAATAGTAGTGGTTGGCTGTCAAGAATCGAGCGTATCCGTAGTACTGTGGGAGTTAAAAAGGGTTGTAGTCAAGCATAACGGTGGTCGTGATCGTTTCAAGAGAGACGCTTTCGGCCCCCACCATTTCTTAAGCGTCTCAGGGTCAGTCCATGCTTTCCACACCTGTTCGATAGGCGCATCGAAGGTACGTATGATAATCAATTCTTTGTTGTTTGTGTTTGTTTTTGTCATCTTATTAGCCCTTTCGCGTAAGTCTTGAATTGCAGCAATCCTTACTTCAATAACTGTGGCATATCCGACTCATTTCGGACAGTTATTGCAGGGAATGATGAATGGGAGGAGAAGTGGGAAGAGTGACGGGTGAAGAGTGAAAAGCACCCGCAGGAATTGCGGGACAGTCTCCTGTTCCCCTTTATTAAAATGGACATCGGCGTCTTCGTATGTTATACTGATGCCGTTATTGTGGCAGAATCATTCCCATCGCCCCTAAGATGGTCCCGATCTTATCCCAGCGCCCAAGATAGGCATTCTCCCTTTTATGAGCGGAATTCGGAGGTAACTCGATGGCAGTCGATGCGAACACGCATACAAACAACAAGCTGGACGCCCTTTTTTATCCGAAAACCATCGCGGTCGTGGGAGCATCTCCTGACGGCGACCCGTTCCGTTGGGGCGGGAAGACGTTTATCGAAGGTCTTGTCAAACAGAACTATCGGGGAAAGGTGTATCCGGTGCATCCGAAGGCCGAAACCGTGCTTGGCCTGAAGGCATGCAAAAGCGTTTGCGAAATTCCCGACGAAGTGGACCTTGCGATCTTCAGCGTGCCCGCTTCTGCCGTGATGAATGTCATGGCGGATTGCGTCAAGAAGCGGGTCAAGTTCGTCCACATATTCACCGCCGGTTTCAGTGAAACAGGCCTCGAGGACAGAGCGAAGCTCGAATGTGACCTCGCTGCGCTCGCGCAGGATGGAGGCGTGCGGGTTGTCGGTCCCAATTGCATGGGTGTTTATTGCCCCGATGGAGGCGTCGCGTGGGTGAAGGATTTCCCGGCCGACAGCGGCCCTGTCGCATTCGTTTCGCAGAGCGGTCAACTCGCGGGCCACTTCGTTGAAGTGGGCAGGCCGAGAGGCATCACATTCAGCAAGGTTATCAGCTACGGGAACGCAAGCGATCTTCAATGCCACGATTTTCTGAAGTATCTTGCCGAAGACGAAAAGACGAAAATCGTTGGCGCGTATATTGAAGGACTCAAGGACGGCCGGGCGTTTTTCGAGATAGCGAAGACGCTCACCGTGAAAAAACCTCTGGTTGTATGGAAAGGCGGTCAGACCGAGGGCGGCTCGAGGGCGGTCAGTTCCCACACGGCCTCGATAGCCGGCTCCCAACATCTGTGGCGCGCGCTGTGCAGACAGACGGGAATCATTTCAGTCGACTCGATTGAGGAACTCGCATCCACCATTGTAGCATTGCAAGACCTGACCCCGCCGAAAGGGGCGAACGTGGCGATCGTGGGCGGGGCGGGCGGCGGGAGCGTGACGATGACCGACGCGGCTGAACGGGCAGGCCTGAAAGTGCCGCATCTCTCCGAGGCGACTATTCGTGGACTTGAAGAATTTGTGCCGGTGCATGGTCAGAGTGTGAAGAATCCGCTGGACATATTCAGCGTGCTCGTGAATCCCGACCATTTTAGGAGGATGATAGAGCTGTTGCGCGACGACCCGCTTGTTGACGCTCTCGTTTATATGCAGCGGGCGGAATGGGCGCTGAGGCGCGAGCGGGTTTTCCTCGATATTGCCGTTCAAATGACAATCGAGGGCGCGCGCGAACTCAAGAAGCCGCTGTTCCTCGTTCTGACGGGCGGGCAAACACTTGAAGGTGACATACTCCGCCGCGAGGCTCAACAGAGATACGCGCACGCGGGGATTCCCACATTTCCAACGTTCGACGAGGCCGCAATGGCGGCGTATAATTTGAGTGAATATCAGAGGTATTTGTCGCTGAGAGCCTGAAAACAGCGTGTGCGCGCTTGACAAGAAATAGGGGGGTATGGTATATTTTTCGCCGAAGAGCGAAGTTGTCGGCGTCGAGTTTATGAAGGAGTTAGCGAATGTCCGTAAGAGTTGTTGGTCGGCTCTTACGGATCTTTTTATTTGAAAACACAGACATCAATTTCAAGTAAGGAGGTGAATGTAGTTTGCCAGAAGGAACAGTAAAGTGGTTTAACAATCAGAAGGGTTACGGGTTCATTACCCAGGACAATGGTCCAGATGTGTTCGTACACCATACGTCCATTCAGGGTGGGGGCTCCAAGACCCTCGCCGAGAATGACCGGGTCCGGTTTGAGACGGTCGAAGGCCCCAAAGGGCTCAAAGCAGAAAACGTGGTGAAGCTGTAAGGGTCTCCATAATTGCTGCGGACGAATCCCCGCATCTTTTCACAAGGTGCGGGGGTTTTTGTTTCAAGAGAATGAACGGGGACAGAGAGACTGTCCCGTAATTGGCCAGCATGACATAATTCTGTGCGAATCTATTCGCACAATATTCTCAGGCTCTTTCTGCGTTGCGACTGCGAATAAATTCGCACCTACAGAATTACGGGACAGTTTCACAGACCCTTTGCTGTTGGTCTGTCCCTGTTTTACAGGGAAAAGAGCTTTCTATAGTAGAAATGGCTATTGTAAAGCGCGGCGGCGGGATTGTGCCCGGTCACGCGGTCCTTGACGACGAGCACGGTCGTGGGCGCTTTGGCCTCTTTCAAGAAAAGCATGTCGTGGCCCACGCACAGGCCCATAATGATATTCATGTCCGTGCCGGCCTCATTCAGAATGCGCGCCTGCGCCACCGGGTTGCAGATCGCCTCGAAGAAGCCTTCCGCGATTTTCTCCTCCTGCTTCAGACCGATTTCGGTCTTGTCCTTGCCGCCCGTCTTGCAACAGACGCTCACAGGCTGTAAGTCATTCTCCTCGAGAATCCGCATCAGCATTTGCGATTCTTTAAGCAGGCCAATGCAGGTGGCGATGCCGATCTTCTTCGCGCCGATTTTTCTGGCGAACACAATCGTTTCCTCGACGCGGCTCCAGCGGCCGTAACCCTCGCCTTCGACTCGCGCGGCCGCGAGTGCGAGCTTGTTCTTCTCGGGATCATTGTTATACTCGGCAATAGTGGTCGATATGGTGTCGGCAAAGTTCTGCATCGGACAGAAATCGGGCGGCTCGGACGAAGGGGCCGATTGCATGCAATTGAGTTTTCCGCAGTATGCGCATTTTGGGTCGTTCATGGTATGTTCCTTTCTCCCTTAATTCGGGGACACCTTGCGGCAAGGTGTCCTCGAATTAAAAGGCTGCAGGCATATATGTCCACTTTCTGTGTTCAGGTGTTTTGATGATTTCCGACTTCGTGGCGATTGCGTACGGATACGCGAACGCTTCGGCATCGCGCCTGATTTCCTCGGGAGGCTTATCGCCCTCGTAAGGCGCAATCAGCAACGAGAAGCTCTGCTCGTGTCCGTTGTACGATGGAGCATAAGGATCAAGCTGGTCCGCCATAGCAAGCGCGATTCGCTTTCCAAGCCCGGTGGAGGCGGTCACGTAGTCCAGTTGTCTCCCGTAATAGCTGCCGAACGGATTCAGAAAGATGCGAAGCCCTTTGCGGCTCGCCCTTGTGCGCATTGGACAGAAAGCGAGTGAAGTGTTGAAATTTGCCGTCTGCGCGACCAGCAGCCCTTTCTCCTGGTCCGACACGGCGACCCATGCGTGGGTAACATGATTATTGAAAGAGTCCACCTCAGCATTTTTCGAAAATTCCGCGTAATCAAGATTGTAGGAACTCACGTGGCCGCAATAATTGTGTTTCCATATCCGGAGCGGTTTCTCTTTCTTCCCAAAGAGGGCGGGTCTCAACTCGCACGGCATGACCTCGAGCCAGTTGCCGTCGTATGTTTGCTCAAGCCTGCGCGCTCTGGCTTTCTTATAGTTGTTCGAGCGGGTCTGGGGATATCTGACGCGCGTTGTGACGTAAAGGTACGGCAGACCGGAAGCGACCAGGAATTCGCGCTCAGCCTCGACTCGTTTCTCGCCAGCCGCCTCAAACGGAATCTCAGCTTTGAGCCGCTCAAAGGCGACAAGTCCGTCGCCAGTGACCGCCGACTCGACAGTGGTCCAGCGAGCGGGTTCGGCTATGCGTTCGTCGTAGTTGATTGCGCTCCGCGTGAATATGCCTTCGGCAAATTCGATTCCACGAAAGGCAAGGCCAGTCGGCTGCATGAGTTTGTCGAATTCGAGGCGAATAAACTCATTTCCCAGCCTCCCAGTGCAGACTGATGCGGGTTTGTCTGTGCTTATTCGGGGACACGATGAGGCATCATGTCCCCGAATAAGAGCATCATATCCCCGAATAAGCTCTGCACTCCCATTTCCAAGGTTGAGCGAGTAATCTTTTCGTTCGCCGCCATTCAGGGTCTCAACAAACAGGAGTTCCGAACCCAAACTTCCTGCTCCCGCTGTCGCACTCTTGACCGCGCACGGAAGCCTGTGTCCATCCGCGCCCACCAAGCCCATATCCGCAGTTGAGGGGACAGAATCCGACAGCGGCAGCCTCACGAGAGCTCGAGACGGTTTCGTCCGATACGTGATCGTATTCGTTGATACTCCACGCGCATAGTCGAATAGCGCAAATTTTGCTGAATCCTGCGTCTCTTCATTTTGTGCATTCTCGACGAAATGTTGAGCGGCCTTCTCGAAAGCGAGTGCCGCCTTGTTAACCGAGTTGCGCACCAGACTCGCGGCAGCTTTGAGACGGGTGACGTTCAGCACGGGCGAGGCCAATCCGAAGTGGGTCGTCGAGAGCGACCTGAGGCGCGCCTCGTATGACTCCGCGATGAGTCGCTCGACCTCCGCGCGTCCCTCCCCGCCGGTCTGTTCCATCAATCGCCGGGTCTGAAGCTCCATTATCCGCGAACGTTCGATACCGGTCCACAGTTGGTGGTTGGGCCACTTTTCGGCCCAACTCGAATAGCCGTCGAAACTGCCGTCGGCGGTATCCTGTCCGATAATTATTTCTCCAATGGCCGGATGTGACTTTACGTATTCGCTCGGCGTAGTAAACACTATGTAGTCGAGGTCGCGCACGCTCTCAATCAGGCCTTTGATGCCTCGCGCCGCGGCAAGGAATCTGCTTACGACGGGCCAATTGTAACCATACCAGTATTCGTCGTCCGCGTCGGCGTCTATCAGCAGGATGATGTCCTTCGGTTCGGGGACCGAAAGTTGTTCGCGTCTGAGCCGCTTGAGCCAGTATTTAAGCGATATGTTATCGGCTATGTCGCCGTGATTGTATGCAGGCAATAGCGTCATCGTTTCTTCGATGTCCGGATATGCGAGTTTCAGCGGATTGAAGCGCTGTTCGAAGGGAAGTGGCTTCACGAAATTGCTGAATGCGTTGAACGGGACTGAGCTGTAATAAAGGCTGATGCAGTTGATTCCGTGGCGCGGATACATTTTCAAGTGTATCGGCGTGTACATCATCTCCTGCGGGCGGACCATCGGACCGAACTGCCCGAACAGGTCGAGCAGGCCGGAGCCTCCGGCATTTGTTATTGCGCGCCCTATTGCGTGATCGAACTCGGCTGCGGTTTGAGCGCTCAGCAGCCCATTATTGTACGACATCGCCTGCACTTCATCTTTGCCCTCTGCGACTCGCCGCCTGAGTGCCTCAACAATGTCGGGACAATGTTCAGGCATAATCTTTTCGAGGGAGAAATAGTTCTCGATGTCCCATGTGCCTCGGGCGGGAACACCTTTTGCGTTGAACTCGTCAAGCACTTTGATGGTATTCCGTATTATCCGGATATCTTTTCCGAACCCGAGTTCGTCCGGTGTGTCGCCGCGATAGGAGTGGTAGAAATTGGCGTGAAACCTGAATGCGAGATGGATTTTAGGAGATAAAGGTTCAGGCACTTTTCGACCCCATGATTCTTCCGCCCCAAATCTGTCCCACGACTGCGGCGACGACCAGAAGCGGAATGACGTATGCGGTGAGCATGAACAGATGGCGGAGGTAATAAATGAACGGTATGGGCAAATGGATGCACAGGAACCAGCGCAGAGAATACTTCTTTGCCTTCGCCCTGAGAAACCCGAAGGGAAGGTTCAGTATCAATGTGATGGCCGCGAGTGCGGCGGCCCAAAGGTAAACGTCAAATGTCAACATAGATAACAGTTTCAGGTTTCAGGTTTCTGGTCAAGAAACGGTTCAGAGTTCAGGGTTGAACTCCAAAGGAACTTGGTTCAGGGTTTAAGGCTCAGGGTTCATGGTTTACCCGAAAAGGTAACCACGACGTCATTCCCGCGAAAGCGGGAATCCATTTAGCAAGTGGCCGACAACCAATCTGGATTCCCGCCTTCGCGGGAATGATAAGGAGGTTGTGGCCTCGGGTAGGTCAGCCTTCCCCGAACTCGAATTTCTCCAACATCGCCTTATGGAGCAGGTGTTCCCAGTCGTAATCGACGCGAGCTTGTATCTCCTCGACCTGTCGCTTTGTGAGGTGCGAGAAGCGCGCCTGCATTGCGAGATATTCAGCGGCCGGCTTGCCCTCGGGCTCGATATTGATTACGTACCGCTCGCCGTCGAACACCTCATATATTGGGAAAACCTTGCAGTGGGTCGCAAGCCTCGCGACCGTGACGGTCAACTCGGAGGAATACTTCCATCCCGGCGGGCAGGGCGACAGCACGTGCAGGAATTTCGTGCCCGCGATGCTTTTGGCCTTCTCGAATTTCGCGCGCAAATCGTCCGGGAACCCGACTGAGGTCGTGGCGACGTACGGGATTTTATGGCCCGCAAGTATCTGCACGATATCCTTCTTCGGGGTTTCCTTCGGGTAGAGTTCCGGCGTCGTTGTCGTCCACGTGCGCAAGGGCGTAGCTGAACTCCGCTGTATGCCCGTGTTCATATAGGCTTCATTATCATAGCATGCGTAAATGATGTTTTCGTTGCGTTCGACCGCGCCTGAAAGCGACTGCAGGCCGATGTCGAAGGTGCCGCCGTCGCCCGCCCACGCGAGCACGTTTATGTCGATCTTGCCCTGGATGTCGAGCGCAGCCCTGACGCCGGAGGCCGTCGAGCCGCCGGTCTCAAAGGCCGCATGGAACACGGGCACTCCGAGGGCGGAATACGGGAACGGCCCGGCTATTACAGACCAGCAGCACGCCGGCAGCACCACGATAGTCCTTGGGCCGAGCGCGCGAAGGGCATGGCGCATCGCGATCACGCCTCCGCATCCCTGGCAAGCGTAGTGCCCGGAACATACCAACTCCTTCTCGTGAATCGCCTCGTGGTTCATGCTTTCAACCCTATCCATTCGATTTCTTTCGCGGGCGCCTCGAGCTTGTCAGTGGCGGCGATTACCTCCTCGATGGACGCGGGCGTGATGTCGCGCCCGCCAAGTCCGGCAATGAAACCGAATATCCGCGGTTTCTCGTTTTCGTTGCAGAGGGCGGCCTTCAATTCTTGCGCGAATATACCGCCCTGCCCGAACGAGATGTTCCGGTCGAGAACGGCGACCTTCTTGTATCCTCTCATCGCATCGCGCAGTTGGCGCGCCGGGAATGGGCGGAACAGCCGGATGTTCATGCGGCCGACGCGTTTTCCGGCATCCCGCAACTTATCGATCACGATGCGGGCAGTGCTCGATACCGTGCCCGAAGTGACGAGGAGCAGATCGGCGTCGCCGCAGCGATAGCTCTCGATGGCGTCGTACCGTCTCCCGAAGACGCTATCGAATTCCGCATAAACTTGCGGAAGAACCTCATTCACGCGCTCGGTGGCCTCCTCGATTTTATGCCGCATCTCCATATAATATTCCGGCGTGGTGAGCGAGCCAAGAGCTACGGGCTTTTCGACGTCCAGTTTGACTTCCGGCGCGTACGGCGGCAAGAACTTATCGACAAGCTGCTGGTCGGGTATATCCACAGCCTCGTAAGTGTGGGAAAGATAGAACGCATCGTAAACCACCATTGCGGGAAGAGAAACCATTTCGGCGACGCGAAAGGCAATCAGGATGGAATCGAGTATTTCCTGATTGCTCGTGCAATAGAACTGGAGCCAGCCGGTGTCGCGCTGTGAGAGCGCATCGCTTTGGTCGGCCCAGATATTCCAGCCGGGCGCAAGCGCGCGATTGACTTCGGCGAGCACAACCGGCGTTCTTGCCCCGGCGGCCCAATGCAGAAGTTCGTGCATGAGCGCAAGTCCCTGTGATGATGTGGCCGTGAATGCGCGGCTGCCCGCCGCTGAGGCCCCGATGCAGCAGGCCATCGCGGAATGTTCCGACTCGACTTTGATGAATCGCGCTTTCAGCCTGCCTTCGGCGCATATGTTCGAGAGCTCTTCGACTATCTGTGTCTGCGGGGTAATCGGATATGCCGCGATCACCTCGGTCCGCGCAAGCATGACCGCATATGAGACCGCATGATTGCCCATAATGACTTTCTTCATGAGCGGATTTCCTCGTCTATCGACATCGCGTTGCGCGGACATTCATGCACGCAGATTCCGCAGCCTTTGCAGTAGTCATAGTCGATCGAATATGCGCCGTCCGGAGTCTTCTTCACCGCAATATCCGGGCAATAGAGATAGCAGTTGTCGCATGAGATGCAGACACCGCAATGAAAACATCGCTCGACCTCTTCGGCGGCTGCGGATGTATTGATGCCAAGAGAAACTTCCCTGTAATTGCCCGCGCGCTCGCGGAGTGGAAGCATCGGCAGGCGGAGGCGTGGCTTATGCGGGAAATAATCAAGGTTGAGGTCTTTGAACCGGACTATCCGGCCCTCGACATAATCCGCCGGGTCTTCGCCTGCGCCTCCAAGATACTTGTCGATCTTGACTGCGGCGCTGCGGCCGGAGCCGATGGCGTAGGCGACGGTTCTCAAGGGCGAGGTGAGGTCCCCGCCCGCGAACACGCCCTCGGGCAGGCGTCCAAGTAAATCTTCAATCGTATCCTTGTCTGTTCCGCCGGTTATCTTATTCGGGCCGATAAGCGTTTTCAGGAACGCCTTATCCGGCCTCTCTCCGGCGGCGATGATGACGGCTTCAGCTTCCAAGAAGAAGTTTGAGCCCAGGGCCGGAACTGGCTGTCTGCGGCCGGACTCATCAACTTCTCCGAGTTCGTTCCGAACACATTGGACCAAGGCCACACGGCCATTTTCGCGGACAATCTCCGTCGGTTGCACAAGATAGCGAATGGAAATGCCTTCCTTCTCCGCCTCTTCTATCTCAGGCAAGCTCGCGGGCATCTCAGCGCGCGAGCGCCTGTAAAGGATAGTGGGCTCGGCGCCGAGCCGGAGGACGGTGCGCGCAGCATCGATGGCCGCATTGCCGCCGCCTATGACGAGAACCTTTCCCTTGATTTCCGGTGCGCGCCCGGAATGTGCGAGCTTGAGGAACGCGAGTGCATCGAACACCCCGGAACCCTGCTCGCCGGCGATCCCAAGCTGATTGCCTTTCCCAAAGCCTGTCGCCAGGAACAATGCATTGTGAAGTTTGCGCAAGGGTTCGAGCGTCTCGATTCGCGTCCCTGTTCGCACTTCGACGCCCAGCTTGAGGATGTCGTCGATTTCTTCGTCGAGAACGTTTCTTGGGAGACGATACGCGGGAATTCCGTATCGGAGCAGGCCGCCGAGTTCGGTTTCTGCCTCGTAAAGAGTTACTGAATGTCCCCGTTTCGCCAGGTGGTGCGCGCAGGAAAGGCCCGCCGGCCCAGAACCTATGACGCCGACGCTCTTGCCGCTTTTTACTATCTTGGGAACCTCGGGGCCTCCCAGAGACCTGCCGTGGTCAGACACAAACCGTTCGAGGGAGTGAATCGCGATTGGCCGGTCGAATTCGCCGCGGTTGCATTCGCTCTCACACGGATGGAAACAGACTCTGCCGCATATGCGAGGGAAGGGATTGACCGCTATGATGAGCTGCCACGCCTCGAAATACTTCTCTTCTTCTATCAGCCTGATCCATGCCTCGATACGCTCGCCGGCCGGGCAGGCCGCGATGCACGGCGCAAGCTTCTTCTCGTATCGAGGGCGCAGATAGCGCCAACTGCCGGTCAGATTGTAGAGTTGACCCGCCTCGGACACCGGTCCGAGCGGCATGTCTGATTCATGTTCGTAGCGAATTTTCTTCACTTCAACAACTCGTTTCCCTCGGAGAAAATGGGGACAGAGAAGCTGTCCCATAATTCCGTAGGCGCGAATTTATTCGCATACGCAATGCGGAAAGAGTCTGAACATATTGTGCGAATAAATTCGCACCTACGGTCGGTGGCGACATGGTTCAGTGTTCCCGTTCTCTGTTGCCCGCGCTTATTCAGGAGAAAATGGGGACAGACCCTATGCTACGGGTCTGTCCCTATTTTCTCCCATTTTCTCTAATACCCGTGTCCGCTCGTATGCTTCGCGAGCCGCCGCCGCGTTCTTGTCCGCGGCCTTCGGCACGCCGACGCGAATGCATTCCACCACCGACTCGATGCTGACGATTCCGGTCGCCCGAGCGAACGCTCCGAGAATCGCCGTGTTAACGATCGGGTTGGACTTCGTGCCCAATCCGTGGCGGACTGCGATCTCAGTCGCGTTGACTGTGGCCACCGCAAACGGTTTGAACTCGGCGATCTCGACGCTTTGATTGGGCGAGTTCAGGACTATTAATCCGCCGCTCTTGAGCCCGCCGACGACATCCGTCTCACCGAGGAGCGTGGGGTCAAGCACGACAACAATGTCGGGTTCATACACGTTGCAGCGGATGAAGATGGGTTTTTCGTCAATTCGCGTGAAAGCCATCACGGGCGCGCCGCGCCTCTCGACGCCAAACGCGGGGAATGACTGCACGTGCTTGTCTTCGCGGAAAAAGGCGTCGGCCAGAATTTTTGCAGAGGTGACCGCTCCTTGCCCGCCTCTGCCGTGGAATCTTATCTCAATCATGATTCGGGGTAGATAACAACAACGGCCCGAGGCTTAGTGTTGCCTTTGCCGACGAATGCATGCGGCATGCTCGAATCGAAGTAGAGGCTATCGCCCTGGTTGAGGCGAACGATTTCGTCTTCCGCATGGAACTCGACTTCGCCCTCGAGGACGTAGACAAACTCTTCCCCCTCGTGGCTGACTGGAGGCACATCTTCTTGTATGTCGATATCGAATTCGGTAAGGAATGGCTCCATGTGCCTTTCCGTCAGGCGATACGCGAGCGCCTCATATGAGTAGCTCAGGGGTGATTTCCCCGGCGCAGGCTTGCGGGCCACCTTCTTGTGCTCGCCGCTGCGAACCACTTCATATCGTTTGTGCGGGCCGGCCTCGACGAAGAAATCTCCGATATGCGCATCCAGCGCGTGGGCCAGTTTGAGCAAGGTCGCGACCGGCGGCGTCACTGCTTCGCTTTCGATTTGAGAAAGCAGAATGGGGGTAAGCGAAGCTCTCCCTGCCACGTCTTCAATCGAGAGTTTTTTCGCTTCCCGCAGGGTTCTTATCTTCCGGCCGAGCCCGAGTTCTTTCACATCCGCGTTTCGCTGAAGCATGTTTTCCCCCTTCCCCTCTCTGTCATGCATAACTTTATTATAACATTGTGGTTAAGTTTGTTCAACCGTTTTCGCGCTGGAGATTGTCGCATTGACGCCCCTTTCAGGGTTGTGCTAAAATTACGTAAGATAACGTGAGGTTTGCTTGTCCAACACCACAGAGAGGCAGCCGCGAACACGTCATGCAAGAGCTTGATACCACATTAAAGGGTGGCTCAGCGGCTCACTCTGAAGCGCCTTTGCCCAAAAAGAAACAATCCTTCCTCGGAATAATTATCGCCATGGCGGCCTTCGCCGTGGTAATGTGTGTGATGCTCATAGCCGCGCGCCAATCTCCCTCAGAGGTGGGCGGTGTTTCCGTCCCCCCAAGTGCGGATTCTGACCGCGAAACTCAACCGAGTATCGTAGTGGACGACGTGCTGCCAAGTCTCCGCACATTGGTTACAGGAGTCCGGGAACTCGAAATCAGAGGGTACGTGAGAAATGATGGGAAACAGGCCGTGAAATCAGCCGATTTGAGATGCCATTTCCAGACGTATTCGGGCGCTGAAAAGATTTACGAGCTCCCGTTGGTAGTCGATTCCCACCTCGACGAGGTGGGCGACGGACCGTTGATGTCCATGGAGCGCAGGGAGTTCGGGGTCCGGATTGGCGAATTCCCCGATACCGTGGACCCCGAGATCACCAAAATCGAAGTCATTAACGCGCGTTTCCTCGAACTTAGATGAGGCGCGCGCTTTCTGATTCGGAGGAAGATTCGTGGATGTCGAGAGTCTTGAAAAAATTGTGGCGGAGAGACACACTGCCGTTGAAGATTGGATAAGGCGCCACGCGGAAAAGGTGTGTTTCCCGATTTACTCTTCCGTTGACCTGCGCGACGCCGGTTTCAAGATGTCGGCGATCGACGCCAATATATTCCCGGCCGGCTTTAACAATCTCTGCGATTCGTTCCTCGAAAACGGAGCGAAGCTGCTGCGGGGATTTGTGACCGCCACATACGGCGCCGTCCAGCGAATCGCCATCTATCCGGAAAGCCACACCCGCAACAAATATTATTTTCAGAACCTGCATTCTCTCAAGTCCATGGTCGAGCGGGCCGGCTATGAAGTCCTTGTCGGAAGCCTCGACCCGAAGTTTCGGAACGGGATAACCGAACTCGAAACCTCCGAGGGGCAAAAAATTCGGATACACAAGCTCGTCCGAAACGGCGAGACGCTGAGCGCCGATAATTTCAGTCCCGACCTGATCCTCATCAACAACGATTTCGCGGACGGCAGGCCCGCAGAGCTTGTCAACACCGGCCAGCCTGTGACACCTCCTCCGGCGATGGGGTGGTATGTGCGCTCGAAATGGGAGCACTTCCAGATTTATGATTCGCTTATCAAGGAATTCGCCGAAATACTGTCCGCCGACGCATGGCTGATGTCGCCTCTGACGGAGTTCGAGGAAGATGTCAGTTTTAGGGACGGCAAAGGAATTGACCGCATAGCAGGCAAAGTGGATCATCTGCTGGGCCGAATTGCCGCCAAATACAAAGAATACGGAATCGACAGAAAGCCGCTCGTCTTCGTGAAGGACAATGCCGGCACTTACGGAATGGGCATTGTTGTGGTAGGCTCCGGCAAGGAAATCTTGAACCTCAACCGGAGTCAGAGAAACAAGATGGCGCGCGGCAAGGGCGCTTCCGGGATACGCGCCGTGATCATTCAGGAGTGTATTCCCACCACTGACTACTTCAACGGATATGCGGGCGAGCCGGTCATCTACATGATCGGAGACCGCGTGCTCGGCGGATTCTTCCGCTATAGCGAAAGCAGGTCCGAGACGGAATCTTTGAACGCTCCGGGCACGCGATTCGCCAAGCTTTGCCTGGCCGGGGAAGAAGATTTCGACGATGTCCTTGCCTGCTATCAAGGGCATTGTTCTTTTGCGCTCTATTACACGATCGCGCGCATCTCGTGCCTCGCGATGGGGCAGGAAATGAAGAATCGCGAGCTTTGCCCGCGGGCCGTCGGCCGCGGGGTTTCTGATCTCGGGTCTCGGGTTCCGGGTTAGCAAAGGAGAAGGCTTGACACCGGACTCCGACACGAGAGGGAGTTGCTGTGGAGAAGACAGAGGAGGGCTTAATCAAAAGGGAATGGGCTGAAAGGGTGTGCCTCCCGATACTCATGACACTTCCCTTCAGGATGGTTCGGCGCGAAATCGGGTTTCTGCGCCGGAACGGCTTCGGAGTCGAAATCGCGCTCTACGACACCAACTGGATATGCAAATATCCGGGCGGAAAAGTGGCCGAACTCTCGCGCCTGCTCCACGAAGCCGGGATCGAAGCTACGGTACATGGCCCTATCCATGATCTTAATCCCGGGAGTCTCGACGTGGTTGTCCGCGACTACACGCGCCACTGCTATTTCAAGACCCTAGCCATCTGCCACTCCCTCGGCGCAAAAAGCCTCGTTCTCCACCTCGGGATTAATCCTCTCTTACCCGAGAGCGCTCTCAACACGTGGCTCGAAAGCAGCATACACACATGGAGACCGCTAGTGGACTTAGCGGAACAGCTTTCGATGACCATACGACTGGAAAACATGTTCGTGCCTTCGCCGCGGTTCCTCGTTGCTCTCAGGGACGGGCTGAAATCCGACGTAATAAAGTTCTGCTTCGACGTTGGCCACTTCAATGTCTACTCGAGAACCCCCTTGAGTCACTGGCTCGATGAGCTCGGCTCCGACATTACTGAGGTTCATCTCAACGATAATACGGGCCTCGAAGACGAACATCTCGCTCTGGGGAAA
The DNA here is from genome assembly GCA_964450145.1 of uncultured bacterium. Classification (GTDB taxonomy): domain Bacteria; phylum Abyssobacteria; class SURF-5; order SURF-5; family SURF-5; genus JACRIR01. The sequence continues at coordinate 30,979 of CAYVDS010000002.1, read as the reverse complement.
GGGACGATAGACTTCAGGCGATTCTTCCGCGAGCTGACGGTGCGGGGCGTGCGCCCTCAGTTCACTGTTGAGATGACCCGCGAGAAGTTCGAAGGAAGCCTCGATTACCTCAGACAGTACGAACTCTTGAGCTAGTTTGCCGAGACCTGAAACGACCCTTTCCCGCAGCCGGCTTCGCATAGGCCGGTCATGCATGTGACTTCCTGTCCAATCGCACGCACTCGCGTTATAGTATTGTGATTCCGTGTTCACCGAAATGTCGCTCATGAATCTGTCCCGTAATTGAAAATTTGGCGCGGATTCCTGTAGGTGCGAATTTATTCACATCCCGCCATAGGCTGGATTTCCAGCTTTTTTTTGCGCTGCGACTGCGAATAAATTCGCACCTACAGAATTGTGCGACAGCCTTTCGTATCTCAATACAAGAGGAGGCGCTCCATGCTTTACACGACAGAATCGAAAAGAGCCATTGACGAAGTTGGGCAAAGGCTTGAAGAGGCAGCAAAGAAGAGGAAGTTCGGCGTGCTGACGGTGCACAATTTGAAAGAGACCATGAAGAAGAAAGGCGTCGAGTTCCAAAAGGAAGTGCGGATATACGAGGTCTGCAACCCCCAGCAAGCCAAAAAGGTGCTCGAAGCCGAGCCGATGATCTCAACCGCGCTGCCGTGCCGCATCTCGGTATACGAAGACAAGGGCAAGGTAAAGATCTCAACCATCAAGCCGACAGTTCAACTGGCCGCGTTTGGGAGGAAAGACCTCGAGCCGGTCGCCAAGGAGGTCGAAGACACGATGATCGAGATAATGAATGAGGCCGCTGGGTAGGGACAAGTTCATGGTTTATTCGGGGACACGATGCGGCATCGTGTCCCCGAATAAACGCCATGACGCACGGTCTGCCCGAATAAGCGTACTTGTGCGGAGATGACTTGCGTTTCATCCATGGGGTGCGCCTTCGGCCAGCCTTGACATTGATCCCCGCTTCATAGAAAATAGTGGTGTGGTTGATTTGTTCCTGTTGCGCCTGATGGAGGTGGACTGTGCCGACGTACGTGTATAAAGCAAAGACCGGCGGATGCGCGTTTTGCCGGGATAATTTTGAGCAGAGGCAAAGCATAAAAGAGGCCCCACTTGCGAAGTGTCCGGAATGTGGGGCTTGTGTCGAACGCATCATATGCGTACCGTTTGTTAAGACCGGTCCCAGCGATAAATCCGTCCTGTCGGACAGCAATCTGAAGAAGCACGGATTCACAAAACTGATTAACGAAGGCGGCGGCAAGTTCCGCAAGACCCCCTGAGCCGCTGCTATGTCTCAATCTCGCGGTACAGCACCCACGTAATTTCCGGTGTTTTCCGGTCCATGTAAATCTCGAAGGTTCTGCCATCATCGACCCGCACTTTGAAGTACGTTCGATGATGACGCAGGCGCCAAGTCTTGCGCTTCGGCGCGCCAGCCGGGAAGCCCCAGTCCTGCCACATTTTAACGATCTTCTCGATCCGGAACTCCTTGTCATGCCACGTGAATGACACCGGCCTCGAAGGCTCGCCCTCACACCTCACGTCAATTCTTTCTGAGTACATTTGCATAGGACAAGCGCAGACGCATTACTGCTCAGGTTCATCGCGCGCCGGATGTTCAGGTGACAGGAAAAGCGATATTCCGCCGATTTTCTGCGCGACTGTGTACCCGTTCTCGATGAGAAGGGATTTGTATTCCTGGACATGTGGAGCAATCGAATTGCCGTAAACGAACAGAGCGATTTTTCTGGTGGAAATGTCCTCGCGGATTTCAGCGTCCGAAACTGTCTGCGAAAGCGCATAGATCTGCTTAGGAACCATTTCCTCTATCTCGAGAAGCGTGACATTTTCGGTCTTCGGCATGATCTCGACGTGCGACTCGAGCAAGTAGCCGGGCCACAGACTGAAGACCGGGGTATCCGCCGCCACAAGCTTGTCGATGGCCTTGGAGACTTCTCTGACATTTTCCAGATTCCAATCCTGTTTGCCACCTTCAGTCGGCATAGACCCCTCGAGATTATTCCCTTGAAGTATGTAGAAACTAAGCCTGCCGCTTCCCACATAGACAAAGAACACGGTTCCCAAAGCGATACCGACAGTTATCGCTTTCCTCGCGAGCGGGCTTCTCGCATAATCCATGATCGCGCTGAGGACATCAACGGCCACCAGCATGAAAAACGGCGCCGGGACTGAGAAATACTGGCCGAGCGTGGGCGTGGGGAGCAGAGAAACCACAAAGAGCGTGCCTGCCGCGTACCATGCAGGGTTCCATTCCGCAAGAGGCGACCGCCGCAATATGCGAATTACCGGGTATACCAGAAAGACGACCACGTAGCCAAGATAAAGCGTCGGCCGCATTGCGGGATAATCGAGAAAAGTCTGGGCCAGAACATCGATCTTCTGTCCGAAGTATCCAACCAGCCCGCCGCTCGTTTTTATCGCATGATAACCGATCACGTTCAAGAGATACCTCTGCGGGTCGGCGATAAGAAAAGGCGCATTCACCATCAAGCTTGCGGCCACGCCCATTACAAAGAATCCGACCATTCGCGCGCCTCTGCCTTTTTCGACTCTGCTCACGTGAAAGGCGAGGACAGGAACGAGCACTAGAAAGTAAAGGCGGGTGTCAACGCTGAGACCCAGGAAAAAGCCAGAGATAATGTACGAAAGGGTGGAGGCGCACCTGGCCAGAGGAGGAAGCAAACAGATGGAAATCATCAACAGAAACGTGGAGAGCGCATGAGTCCTCGCGCAAGTAAACCATATGAACACGTAGGGGGCGTGACAGTATATAAGCGCGAAAAAGGTAGCAAGGCTCTTGCTCTTTGTTCTTTCGAAAGCATACGCGCAAAGGAGAGCGCCGGTGGCGGATGCAAGGAGACTGCACAGCAATCTGGCAACGGTCCAGTTGTACCCGAACAGCTTCATGACGCCGCCGTACACATAGGGCAAAAGAGGCATCTGGAAGAAAAAGAAATCCAAATATGGGTGACGACCCTCGCCAAAAATTGATTTCCCGCAGACCAAATGGAACCCCTCGTCGACATCGGCAGGCCTGCTGAGCGCGGCGAAAGCAAAAAAAATAAAAAGAAAGAAGAACAGAACAAGGGTGAGCGAAACCTTAACGCCCCTGCAGTCATCCCTCTTCGAGGCGGCTTTTTCCTTAGTCAACTCCGCCAACCTGTTCTTCTCCTGTGGAAAGAGCCCACGTGACGAGCGCGATAATCTGTATTGCGATCCCTGACAGCGCGAGCGCCTTCCATGCGCCCGGAAGGAGATCGGCCATGAGCACAAGCGAATTCTGCTCTTTGAGCGCCCAGTTTTTTTCGCCGACCCATCCCCAATTATATTTGATAATGACGAGTGGCAGCCACGTGACGAGAAAGCTCTCACCCAAGACAGGAATCGCAAGCAAAATTCTCATTGTGCGAGAAGCGTCCGAACACACCCGGGCCAGAAACATGACGGTCAGCAAGGCCGATGTAGCGCAGCCTGCGCTGATCATTCCATGAATATATAACTCATGGTGCGTGGCTATTCCGCCTGCGTATCCGGCAGCCGCCATCCAGAACAGCAAAGTGGCGGCAAAATCGGCCTCCGAGCGCGGCCCGGCGACGTCGCGTCCTCGCCCCAACTGCCAGAGTACGACTCCCACCGCCCCAATCGAAAAACCCCCGGCGAGGAAAAGAGACAAAAACATCTTTCTCGCAAAATCAGGGTGGTTGAAATAGTGAGAAAAGAGAGCGGCTCCGAAGTCCGGAACAATGAAGATCAGGGCCCCCATTGCCAAAGCCCATGCTGCCACTATGAGCAAGACCCGTCGCACTGTGGGCGATGCCGCAAACACGGCATACGCAGTTGCGCTCTGCGCCGATAGTCTTAGGCGCTTGAACAGAACAACCAGCGCTGTGACGAAGACCGCAACCGTCGCGATTCCGGCGAAGGAATTATAGTAGAGAACCTCCACGTTCTCAAAGAAGCGCAATGCATTGAACTGCCTTCCAGCAAAGTCGTGCACGAACAATGGCGAGCAGAACGTGGCAAGCGTGTGGTAGGTAAATAGGATAAGATAACCCGAGAGCCCGCCGAAGGTGGCGGGCCGCTCGTAATATGAAAGAAAACTGCGCTTCATCCCAAAAAAACTTGTTGCCCACGCGAACCAGACCCCGTTGATGAGAACGAAGCATAGCGCGCAGGCCACGCCCAACAGAAGAGCCCTTCGAGGTTCCCGCCGAAGCGCCCGGACAAACAGGTCTATAAGAATCACTCCCGAAGAAAAGAGCGATGACTGATGCGCAAAGAAGCCCGACCATACAAGCGCGAAAACTAAAGGGGTCAGGTCTACACATTGGACATGGGTTGTCGGATTGCCTTCACAACTGGTCGCGAGAAAATCGGGGATACGATGTCCCGCTACAGGCGCTAAAGGCGGGATGTCCCCGATCTTCTTTGTGTCAAATGTGTAGACCTGACCCCTCTGTTTCAAATAGAAATAAGCGGCCAACAGCACGAAATAGGCGGCGAAAAGTTTCGGCCACGGATACCATGTATTGTGCACGATCGAGGGAGAAACGAAAAGAAGAGCGCAAATCATAGTTGCCGCTCTCTTTCCGGAGATGTGGCGACAGAGAAGGAAAGCGGGCAGAATGAATGTGCAATTGAGAATCGCGGCCACAATCTGGTACGTCCAATAGTTGTCGCCAAGTATCGACAGAAAAAACGCGGCATTCAGGTTCATGAGAGGCGTCCGCGAGGCAAAATTATACATCCCCAGCCACAAATACTCATGCGGGACCTTGCCCATGTACATTTGCGAAAGATTGTAGTGCTGCCACCAGTCGAAATACCAGAAGCCGCCGATATAGACGGGAAAGCTCGCTTCGAGCGCCATTACGAGCAGCAGGAAAGCTATAAAGAATCCAAAACAAGAAAAACGCATGCCCCGGAGCGAGTCGAGCCCGCGCCGCAGAAAAGGCGCGACGGATGCCCCAAGCGCAATCAAGGACAGGCAGTGGACAGTTCTCTGCGGCAACCCGAGTGCGTGGGTGAAGAATGCGACGAAACCATAGAGTAAAGAGCCGGCGGCGAAAGAGGTGACGAGGGCTTCTTCAACAGAGAGTCTCTTCCAGCGCGAGAGATGAAAAAACGGCAATAGAAAAGATAACAATACAAAGAGAAGCTGGGCTGTAACCCGCAAGAACGGATGACTCGTCATGTCAACCCTTTTCCGTACTACTCACGACTTCGGACACGCAAGAAGACTTCCGTATTGCCAATCTGCCCGGCAGACTCATAGCTTGTTGCGAGCGATTGCCTCGTAGGGGCGATTCCAGGACCCGACCAGTTGTCAATAACCACCACTCCCGTTGCCGGGTCAGCGACCGCCTTTGGAATCTCGTCCGCTCGCAAAATCCTGTAAAGTGCGGCCTTCTCGCGAGGAATTCTCGTAGAACTCTCGACGCCGTACTGGTTTTCCATTCCCGGGTAAAGCCGCCGTTCCGCGGTAAGCAGGTAGCCCGGCCAGACGCTTACCACCAGGTCATCCGGCCGCGCGCTGTTCTTTACCAGTTCCGACACTCTCTCAACGGTCCCGATTCTCCAATCGAAGGGGTCCGTCCTGGAATCGGAACCAGGCGCCGCTTTAGCGTTGATGAAGACGCTTTCGATTCTCGATACCGACCATCCTGCGTAAGCAATCGAAAAGAGCAGGAACAGAATCCATGCCGCCCTCTGATATAGGGGGTCGCGCAGTGCGCGCGCCAGCGCATCAACCGAGCCGATGAAAGAGATTATCAAAAACGGCACGAGCACGCAAAAGTATTGGCCAAATGTGGGAGTCGGCAGGATCGAGACAATGCCGAGCGCGAATGAGAGCGCGGCCGCAGCCTTCGCTGTTCCGCTCACGCGCTTCCAGAGGAATAGGCTCGACGCCATTCCTGCGAAGAGCATCGAGAACTGTGTGGGCCGCCAGCGGCCCGCTCCGAAAAAGAGTTGTTTCGCCACAGCCAGTTTTTGGTCCAATTCAGCAATCAAGCCGAAGGGGTTGCGAACGGAATGGTAAATGAGATTGTCAAATATGAATTGTCGCGGCGCAAGGACCAGGAAAAAGAGCGATGGAAGCGAGCCGACGGCAAATCCGGCGCAGAAAAGCCACGGAAATCTGCGCGACCCTCCTCGGTATCTCCACAGCCATAGAACCATGATTGGGGCGGCGACGACGAAGTAAAGGCGAACTTGCGCGCTCAACGCCGTGAGAATGCCGGCGACCAGGAATCTTAGATCGCCCGATTCGAATCTTTCCTGCAATTGTCTCTCTCCCGCTGCCGCCAGGAGACCTGCGAAAAGGAAAAGAGTCGCAAGGCCGAAGGTTTTTGCCGTCAGAAAGAAGAGCAATATGGAAATATTAAGCGCGTAGAGCAGAAGACTGCCAAAGGCCAAAACAATGCGTCCCGTCGAGGCGCGCACGTGATGGAAGAGGAGCGTCCCAACGATAGCCGCTGAAAGCGCCGAGAGCAAGCGAGCCGCTTCCCAGTCGAATCCGAAGAGCCGCATCCATACGCCGTAGGAATATGGCAGGACCGGCATTTGCGGATAGAAGAAGTCGAGGTAGAGGGCCACCCCATCCGCCGCGACCAGTTTTGAGGCATACAGGTAAAAACCTTCATCGCTGTCAACAATCCGGCGCTGTGCGAGGAACAAGAAAAAAGCGAACTGCGCCGCGAAAGCCACGAAGGAAGGCAGCCACTCGCTCAAACGGCGCAAGCCCGCTTCTCTCACACACTCACCGTTTCGGATAAAGGCAACACCTCTTTAAGAACGGTTTCTGGTTTCGAGATTCTGGTTTCTTGTTGAATACATGCGGAGTCGCGAGTCACGAGTCACGCATATCGAGCGACGGCTTCCCTCTCGAGTATCGGCCTCAGGTACTGGCCGGTGAACGATTCCTTAGATTGAGCCACGTCCTCGGGCGTGCCCGTCGCGATGACGTATCCACCCGCGTCGCCGCCTTCGGGACCGAGATCGATCAGGTAGTCGGCGGTCTTTATGACATCGAGATTGTGCTCGATGACAATCACCGTGTTGCCGGCATCGACGAGGCGGCCCAGAATTGCGAGGAGCCGCTTGATATCGTCGAAGTGAAGGCCGGTTGTCGGCTCATCGAGGATGTATACCGTTCTTCCCGTATCGCGGCGCGACAGTTCGGTGGAAAGTTTGATGCGCTGCGCCTCACCGCCGGAGAGCGTGGTGGATGATTGCCCTAGTTTTATGTAACCCAGTCCGACGTCGAACAAAGTCTTCAATTTCTGCTTGATCGCGGGGATGCCTTCGAAGAACTCGAGAGCGGTCTCTACCGTCATATCGAGCACCTCGGCGATGCTCTTTCCCTTATACTTGATCGCAAGCGTTTCGCGGTTATAGCGAAGTCCGCCGCATGCCTCGCACGTCACGTACACATCGGGCAGGAAGTGCATCTCGATCTTGATTAGCCCGTCGCCGGCGCACGCCTCGCAACGTCCGCCCTTGACGTTGAAGCTGAATCGTCCCGGCCTGTATCCGCGAACTTTTGAGTCCGGAACTTTCGCGAAGAGGTCGCGAATATGAGTGAACACGCCCGTATACGTGGCCGGGTTCGAGCGCGGCGTTCGCCCGATGGGAGATTGGTCGATGTCAATCACTTTGTCAATGTGTTCCAGACCGAGCAGATCGGAGTATGCGCCCGGCTCGAGCTTCGCCCGGTAGAATTTCTTCGCAATCGCCGGATAGAGCGTCTCGTCAACCAGTGATGATTTCCCCGAGCCGGACACGCCGGTTACGCAAATGAACAACCCCAGCGGAAAATCCACGCGTATGTTTTTCAGATTGTTGTGTCGCGCGCCGGCCAGCGTCAGGGATTGGCCGTTCGACATGCGGCGGAGGCCAGGGACCTCGATTTTCAGCTTCCCGCTCAAATACTTGCAGGTCAGCGAGGTCTCGCATGCCATGATATCCTGCGGAGCGCCGGTCACTACGACATCTCCGCCGTGCGCCCCTGCGCCCGGCCCGAGGTCTATAACGTAGTCGGCGGATCGGATGGTGGCTTCGTCGTGTTCGACGACAATCACCGTGTTCCCCATGTCTCGCAGCCGGAGAAGGGTTTGAAGAAGCCTGTGGTTGTCTCTCTGGTGCAGGCCGATACTTGGCTCGTCCAATATGTACAGCACCCCGACAAGCCCTGACCCCACTTGCGTCGCCAGGCGGATTCTTTGAGCCTCGCCGCCTGCGAGCGTGCCCGCAGCTCGGTCGAGCGTCAGATAGTCGAGTCCGACATCGAGCATGAAATCGAGTCGCTCGCCGATCTCTTTCAAAATCCTTCCGGCGATGAGCGTCTGTGTTCTGGAGAGTTTCAGTTTTCGCAGGAACCCGCGGGCGTCGCTGACAGAAAGCGCCGTCAACTCGGCGATGTTCTTGCCCCCTATTCGGACCGCGAGGCTTTCCGGCTTGAGTCGCGAGCCCCCGCATGCGCTGCATGGGCGCGGCCTCATGTACGCCTCCACCATTTCCCTGATCGCCGCTGAGTCGGTCTCCTTATATCTCCGCTCGAGGTTCGGAATGACCCCTTCGAATGCCTTCTGGAACATGTACTTGTTGCGGCCGTGCGAGAGCGTGAATTTGATCTCCTCGCTGTTCGAGCCATAAAGGAGAATTCGCTGGTCGCGCGCGTCAAGGCTTTTGAAAGGGATATCGGTTTTTATGCCGAAGTGCCTGCTCACCTGCTCGAGCACTTGCCCGAAGTAGCGTGAGGTCTTTTGAGTCGTCTCCCACGGTTCAATGGCGCCTTCGCGCAGGCTCTTCGACGGGTCAGGCACGATCATGCCGGGGTCTATTTCAAGATTCGCGCCGAGCCCGCTGCACGTCGTGCACGCGCCGTGAGGGCTGTTGAACGAGAACATTCGCGGCTCGAGTTCGGCGTAGCTGATTCCGCATTCGATGCACGCCAAACGTTCGCTGAATATTTGCTCGATGGGTTTCCTGAGTTTTTCCGCAGGCGGCTCGTATTGAAGCCTCATGATCCCTTTGCCGAGCCGGAGGCATGTCTCTACCGAGTCGTTGAGCCTGGTGAGCGCGCCCGGCTTGGATACGAGCCGGTCAACTACCACGTCCACGTCGTGAGCTTTGCGCTTGGCGAGTTTTATTTCCTCGTTCACATCGTGAATCTTTCCGTCTACCCGGACGCGAACGTAGCCTTCCTTTCGGATATTCTCAAAAATGTGCCTGTATTCGCCTTTGCGTCCCCTGACGAGCGGCGCCAGCAGCGTGAGCCGCGTGCCCTCGGGCAATGAGGCAATCTGGTCGGTAATCTCCTGAGCCGTCTGTGATGAGATTGCCTTGCCGCACTTATAGCAATGGGGAGAGCCAATGCGGGCGAACAGCACCCGCAGGTAGTCATATATCTCCGTGATAGTGCCCACGGTCGAGCGAGGATTCTTTCCCGCGCTTTTCTGCTCGATCGAGATCGCAGGTGACAAGCCTTCGATATGTTCGACGTCGGGCTTCTGCATCTGTTCGAGGAACTGGCGGGCGTACGCGGACAGGCTCTCGACATAGCGCCGCTGTCCCTCGGCGTAAATCGTGTCGAACGCGAGACTCGATTTGCCCGACCCGCTAAGCCCCGTGATGACGACGAGCCTGTCCCGCGGGATGCGCAAATCGAGGTTCTTGAGGTTGTGTTCTTTCGCGCCCCTGATTACGATAAAACGCTCTTCCATCAGATTCCCTCTCGTAAGGGGTCACGCATTGACAAGACCAACTTTATGGCCCCAATATTTTTCAGTTGCAATCTTGTCAATGTGTACGGCGTGTTGCCCAAATGTTTCGGTTAGAAGAAAAATGGATTCCCGCCTTCGCGGGAATGATAAAAAAAAGAATTCCATGAATATCATGCTCCATCCGGCCAGGAAATTCATCGAATTTGGTTTGGGCAACGGGCCGTGTAGACCCCTTACGATGCCTAAATTTCCCAGCCGAACCTCCCGATGAGCGGGACAAAAACGCAGCCGGTCAGGTCTTCGGTTTCGTAGCGGCTCCCCCACTTCGTTATCCGTTTGCAAACCTGATGCATTTTCTGGCCGACGGGTATCACGAGCCTGCCACCGTCGGCGAGTTGTTCGAGCAATACAGTGGGAACTTCCGGCGCGCCGGCCGTGACGATTATGCCGTCATATGGCCCATTATCCGGAAGTCCTCTGCTTCCGTCCGCGCAGAAAACGCTCACGTTACGGTAGCCGAGCTTCGCCAGCGTCGCGTAAGAGAGGCAGGCCAGACGCTGACGCCTCTCGACTGTGTAGACCATCGACGCCAGCCTCGAAAGAACCGCCGCCTGGTACCCGCTGCCCGTGCCGATCTCAAGCACCTGATCGGAGGGTTTCAGCAGGAGTTCCTGCGTCATGATCGCGACCATGAACGGCTGTGAAATGGTTTGGTTTTCTCCGATCGAGATCGGATGGTCCTCGTACGCCTGGGCCTTAAGCTCGTCGGGCACGAATTCATGCCTCGGCACAAGCAGCATGGCGGCAAGCACTCTCTCATCCTTGATTCCACGGCCGCGAAGTTGTCTTTCAACCATCAATCGGCGGGCTTCGTCGAAATCGGGAGGGGCTGCCGCTCTTCCAAACAGAGTCATCATGGTCGAGCCGAGAATTGCCGGGGGTATTCGCTCATGTGAAACGGGGACATCTACTCTTCCAGCAACGAGTCTATCTGTTTGACGACCGCCTCGGCAATCTCTTTCTTTGCTTCTTCCGGAATCTTGTAATGATATTGTGTCTCAAGAACTTCGAGCGTCTTCAGGACGACTCGATAGGAAAAACTCTCCAACTTCACCTCGTGTCCTCCACCGAAATGCGGTTCCCGGTTCCGAGTTTCTGGCTGAGATTCAAAAAGCTACGTAATTTATGTCATTCCTGCGAAGCCTGTCCCCCCTTGGGGGGCGCGGGGCGGGAATCCATGCTTCTCCAAGTCCGCCACAGACGCGGTCAATTGCTCGGAATGCCCCGTCCAAGTCTGTCGAAAAAGTATAACACGCTGCTGAAAAGTTCGTCAATGAGCAGAAGACCGGTGACACGAATTACGCGAAAGGGTAAAAGCGAAAAGAAGGGTGGACGGCGGGAAAAGTTCGACTATTTCCTGGGCGTTTCTTTTTCGATAATGTCGCGGATGGTTTTCATGGTCCGCGCGACGTTGAAGGGTTTCTCGATGCACAGGAGGGCGCCCATGCTTAGGGCTTCTTGCACGCCTTTGTCCAGGCCGAAGCCGGTCGTCAGAACCACGGGAACAGAAGAATCGAACTGGCGGATGGCTTTGAACGTGTCGAGGCCGTTGAGGTCGGGCATGCGCATGTCGAGGATAACCATGTCGAAAGGGGTGACTTTGAGTTGCTGCAGGGCGGCCACGCCGCTGCTCACGGCCTTGGGCGTAAAGCCCAACAACTTGATGATGTCACAAAAGAGTTGACGCGCGTCTTCGTTATCGTCGGCTATAAGAATGTTTCTGCTTTCCGCCATTTGGCTCTCCTAAGAAAGTAGGTTCAAGGTCAAAGGTTCAAGGTCAAAAGAAACAAAAAAGAGATTCTTCGCTACGCTCAGAATGACATGATGGATGTCAAGCTTCACCTTTCTTCCACAATTAATCACGCCGAGGCGTGATCAAGCGCTCCTAACTAAGGAACAGTTTCTGGTTTCGAGATGCTGGTTTCTGGTTAAATACACGCGGAGTCGCGAGTCACGAGTTTCCACTTTCAAAATATCAACAAAGCCGAGCATCTTGCGTCATGCGGCGAAAGCGGGCCGGTCCGCGTTATTTCATATCATTCCCAAATCCTGTTCCGCGTTTTCGTTCAACAGAGTGCGCGCAAATCGGCGAAACTGCGAGGACATTTGGTGAATGCTTTCGGAAGCTTTTACGATCGAATCGACCTGTCGCTTCATCACATCGTCCCCGCTGTTTTCGATTCGCATCTGCAGAAGTTGTGCAAAGCCCGAGGCAACCGAAAGCGGGTTATTGATCTCGCCGTTTACCGCCAGCGCGCGCTCGGCCACCTGGGCAAGTTTGCGCGTTTTTTCCAGTTCCTTCTCGAGCTTGAGTTTGTCCCACGCTCGTTCGACCGATATCTTGATGATCTCGAAGTCGAACGGCTTCAGAATGTAGTCGTAAGCGCCGCTGCGTATGGCTCTCACCGCTGATTCAACCGATGCGTAGCCGGTGATGACGATCACAAGAGTATTCGAGCAGTGTTCCTTTATGTGTTTCATCACGGCGAAGCCGTCCAGTTCCGGCATCATCAAGTCGGTGATGACGAGGCCGTACTGCTGAGCCTTGAGCCTCTCGATTCCGACGCGGCCGTTCTCGGCGGTGTCCACCTCGTAACCGATGTTCGACAGCAGCACTTTTATGCTGTCGCACATGCGCTTCTCATCGTCTATTACCAATATTTTGCTTCGCTCCGCCACAAACGGCCTCCTCTTTGAGAAAGATGGTTCAAGGTTCCGAGTTCCTGGTTCCTGATTAAATACTTAAGAAAGCTGGTTCTTCCTGAGAAACCACAACCTGCCGTCTTAGAAGACGGGTTTCACGGTTTACAGTTGGGAGAAACAAGGGTTTCACAACGTATGTCATATTCTTCACGAATGAATTACCTGGAAAACCTTTTCGCTTACCACCGGAAGCTGAATGGTGAACGTAGCGCCCTTGCCCGGCTCGCTGTCGACACTTATCTCGCCGCTGTAATTCTTCACGATTCCATATGACACGGAGAGCCCGAGACCCGTGCCTTTCACGCCCTTCGTCGTGAAGAACGGCTCGAATATATTCTTTATATTCTCTGCGGGAATCCCGCAGCCGGTATCGGCGATGTCTATCTCGACGCGCCCTTTTCTGTAGCGGGTTCGCACGCTCAGCTTGCCGCCGTCCGGCATAGCGTCCTCGGCGTTTTTTATCAGGTTCAAGAACACCTGCCGCATCTGGTCCATCGAGACGCTGACCTCGGGCAGATTCTCGGCCAGTTCCGTCGAAATCTCAATTTTCCTGCGGAAGAGCTGACCCCGGAGAAGCGCAAGGAGCTCTTCGAGCACCTGATTTATCTGGACTGACTGGATATCTTCGGTGCCCGGCTTTGCAAATTTGAGGAGTCGGCGCACGATACCGGCTATGCGGTTTATCTCCTGGTCGACGATTTTCATGTTCTCGCGGTTCGGGTCTTCGTCCCGCATGAGCATTTTCGCGTTGCCGACATAATTCTTGATGATGCCGAGGGGATTGTTTATTTCATGCGCAATCTGCGCCGCGAGCTCGCCCGTCGCCGCCATCCGTTCCGACTGCATAAGCTGCGCCTGCAATCGCCTCAACTGGTTGACGCGCTGTTCAAGTTCCTTGCTGCGCCGCTGCAACTGCTCTTGCGTACGCTGCATGCGGTCGGCCATGCGATTGAACTCGAGCGCGAGCGACTCGATTTCGTCCCCGCTCCTGATGTCGATACGGTGCTCCAGATTGCCCTGGCCGATCTCCTGCACTCCTTCCTGAAGCACACGAATCGGCCTCAGTGTGCGCTGGGCCAGTGCGACACCGCCGAGAGCGACCACGGCAAGCATCAGCGCGCTTAATCCGATTATCCCCATAAAAAGCGAATACAGAGGGCCCGTAACCCGGCTTTCGGGCGCCCCTGCGGCGACGCTCCAATCCTTGCCCTCATAGATGACGGAACGAAGCGCCAGGGAATGTTCGATTGGCGCAAAGCCGAAGATAATGTTTCCGCCGGGGCGATCAAGTTCGACCATTGACCAGCCATGTTCTTTGGGCGCCATTTTGCCGGTCTTCTCCCGAAAATCCGCCGGCCTGGACGCGGCGATTTCGGGCGGACTGAGAACATAAAGGCGCCGCTCGCTCGAATCTGAGAGCAAGAACGCCGCCAGTTCCTCCTTCGCCGAATCGAGTCCGGAGATGATGTGGTCGAAACTATATTCGGCGTGCAACTCGCCCAGGAAGTTGGCTGGTTCCGCCGACATAATAGGCACATGAATCCGGACAACGGCCGAGACGGGTCTCTCGGTGAAAGCCGGCTCCGAGATCACGGCTTTCCCCCGTTCCATGATTTCGGCAAGGCGCCGCCACTCTTCCCTCTTTGGGTGCGGTGGCTCCGCCTCACCGAAGGCCGCCATGACGACGCCGGCGCGGTCGGCCACCTCCAACACATCGAATCCCGGATTAAGGGAGGCGAATGCTTTCAGCTTTTCGGCGGTCGGGCTTGCCTTTAGCGAATCAAGAAGAGCCTGCGGTTGTTTCGATGCTCTCGATATTGCCATCTCCTGAAGGGCCAGTTCGTAAACCTCAGCGTCCGAGAGCGAAGCATATTTCTTGTCTCGCTCAGCGACGGCGTCGCGTACCTGTGAAGAGGACGCGAACTGCATCATCAACTGCAAGGCCGCCTCGAGCGACGTGTCGATTTGCGCCGACAGGCTCTCGGCCGCGTGCTCCGTGGAAGTCCCGAGACTATCCCGCCTCATATTGTAAGCTTGGTAATAGCCGAAAAGCGCGCCCCACGCAATCGTCACGGCTGCTCCCACAACGAGCGGCAGCACGAACTTCTTGCTGAGACCGCGGCTGATGGAAGCACGGAATGGCTGTCGTCCCGCGTCAATCATTGAAGAACTCCAGCCGCCCTGACGGCCATATTCACCGGCATCGTTATGCAAAACGTGCTTCCACGACCCCTGCGCGATTTGACCTCGATGTCGCCTCCATAGCTCTGGACGATGTTGTAAACCATGTACAGCCCCAGCCCCTTTGGCACGAGCCCCTTCGCGACCGCACTGGGCAGGAACAACTCGCCGGCTTCCGCACTCGAGCGCTTAATGCCCGTATTCGAGAATTCAATGCAGACGGCGGAATCGCGTTTGCGGGTGGCCACGGTCAGCGTGCCGCCCCCCGGCATCTCCGCGATGGCCAGCCGAATGAGGTTCGAGAAAACCATCTTTATCTGGTTAGGTATCACCGCCACATGGGGGAGAGCGGCCTCCATTTTGAATTCTGTCGCGATTCGGCTCGCCTCCAGCCTCTCCCGCATCGATTCGACGGAATTTTCGATCAGGAGATTCAGGGGAGTGGACTTCAGTTGCTCCTCATACGCTTCGGAGAAGTGCAGAAGCTGATCCGTGATATCGGCGATGCGATCGATTTCCTCGGCGACGAAGGCAAGCTCCTCAGGCCTGTCACCCGCCGAAGCAAGCCTGTCAGTGAGAATGCGCACATAATTCTTGATTATGCCCAAGGGGTCCTTCATCTCCTGCGCCACCACCGCCGCGAGTCGCGACGAAGACACGGGAGAATACATTTGAGAGAGATACCCCTTGGCGCGCTCGGATTCCGAGTAGAGGCGGGCATTCTCGAGGGCTACCGCGGCAAATTGCGATATCGTGTTCATGAGCGCGAGGTCGGTCTTGTGGAATTGGCCGCCGATCTTATTTATGAGCTCGATCACACCCACGGTCTTGCCGCCAGCCTTCATAGGCACGGCGAGAATCGACTTGGATACAAAGCCAGTGGCCCGTTCAACCCCCGGATAATAACGAGGGTCATTATGAACGTTGCGCGCGATTACCCCTTCTCCGCTCTCCGCGACCCAACCGGCAATGCCCTGACCCGGTTTAAGGTGAAATGGTTTAACGTACTCGGCTTTCTCGCCCAGGGCAGCCATGAAGGTCAACTCGCCATCTTCGAGTTTCAGGATCGAACCCGCTTCGACCTTTATAACCCGGGCGACGCTTTCCAGTATCGCGGTAAGCACCGCTTCGATATCCAAACCGGTCGAGCCGATCGCTTGAGCGATCTCGTTCACAAGCTGCAATCGCTCGGCCTTCTGCCTGATGGAATCCTCAAACGCCTTGCGTTCCTTTATGTCCCGCATGACAGCGAGGATATGCTTACTGCCCTCAACGATCACGGCGGTCGCGCTTATGTCGACCGGCACCGCCGCTCCCTTCTTCGTATAAATCGCAAGGTCATCGAACCGAAGGGCGCCCTTCTCGGCAGCGGTGTCCGCTCGTTCGAGGGCCAGATTCAAGTCGAACACAGAGACGAGCGAATTGAATCCCATTCTTTTCAGTTCTGATTCGGAATAGCCCGTGAGCTCAGAGGCAGCCTTGTTCGCCTCCACGAATAGCCCTGTGTCGAGATTGAGCAGGAAGACGGCGTCGGTGGCGATGTCAAGCAGCCGCGCATACTTGCCCTCGGAGCGCGCCGCGGCCTTCTGCCGGCGTTTGAGATCGGCATCGCTCGTGTGCAGGAGCAGATTGTGTGTTCGCTGGTTCAGAAGACTTACGAGTTTTTCGACCTTCTTCGGATGAGGGGAATAGCGCTTGCGTATGGCGGCAGTCAGAAGATCGAGCAGAGAGAGTTGCGCTCGCTGAATTTCGTAAATCGAGAAAGTGTCGAGCCATTGCTTCTGTGACTTAGCGAGGCGAGCCCCTTGCGTCCGTCCGCCGCGAGGGGATTTTGGCAAAGGCGAGAGGAGAGATTCATAGATAGCGAGGAGTGTTTCTTCCTGCTTCTGGCGGTCCGGCGGGCGGGACAGTTTTCTCCGCAGTCCCGGCTCCGACCGCAAACTGGCAATCCAGTCGGTGACAACCGATTCCTTATGTGCCCGCAGGAATTTCGTCAACTCATTGGAATCGCCTGCGCGAGACCCCATCAGCCGCCGTCCCTTTCGCAACCAAAAAGGCAGCCCAACGAGCGGAAGTGCCAGTCCCTCCGACAGACTTCAGCTTTTCATTATAGTAGGGCAAAAGGCAAATTGCAACAATTTTTGTGTAGTGGACTCGGAAATCACATAGCGCATGCTTCTTAGGAGCGCCTGATCACGCCTTTGGCGTGATTAATCGTAAAAGGAAAGCTTTATCGGCATTGGTCGTTGCGGGCGGAGCGAAGCAATCTCTCTTTCTTTTTGCTTTCCCCTTTCGCCTTCCTTTAGGAGTGGCGGCAGTTCAAATCGCCTAAAAATGCCGGCGTTCTTCGGCGTAAAGGATGCGATAAATGTGGGTGTCGGGGCCAATGTCAGACACTATCTCGCTATATTGTCCCGGCTGGAGCGAAAAAACGATGTCCTCGAGGCGTTTGGGCAGGATGCCTTTGCCGATCCATCCCAGATCGCCTTCTGTTCGCGCACTGTCCGCCTCAGAGTGCAATGAGGCAACCATTTTGAAATTTGCCCCCTGTTTCAGTTTGGCGTAGGCCTCCTCGATCTTCTTGCGGGCGCGCTCGATGTCTTCGGGTTTTGTGGCGTCAGCCTTTATAACAATCTGTCTGACCTTGACCTCTGGCTTGGGTTTGACCCTGGCGCCCCACTGCGCCGCCACGATAGCGAGCAAGAAAACCACGGGAACAGCCATCCACAATATTCTCGTCATTCTCATAACGTTAAAATCCTGTCCTTCCAAGAAATCATGAAAACCGATTGGTTTCGTCCGTATTTAGCCTAATCCTAGCATATGTGTTCCTCAATTTCAAGGCAGTGGTCGGGTCGTTTCTTTGCCGCAAACTTTCGAGTTGAAATTCTCGAATTGTGGTTATATAATCGAGCGACCTAGGGATGGATTAGCAAGAGGAAGAAGGATGGACCTGATCTCAAAGGCGACAGTCGAAAGAGTCGCGAGGAAATTGGACGCCCAACCGACGCGGGATATGTCCGTCGAGGCCGAGCGGTTCAACCGCGAACAACCTCTGCTTGCCTCTTTTGTTTCCGCGTTCAGTTCCGAACTCCCCGGGGCCGCCCAAGACTTGACACTGTATCTCGCCTATCTGCTCTGGCGAATATTCGAAGGCAGCGGCGCGACGGTGAATCGAGTCTCGGCAGACACTATCCTCGAACAAATTAAACAGAATTGGTTGTTCATCGAACGATTCGTCGAGATGGCGCAGAACGCCGCCGGTGGCTGCCTGACCGAGATTGACTTTCTCTCTCAACCGCACATGCTCGAGTATCTGACATCCATTATCTTCGAGGAAGGCGGGCGCAGCAATATAGCCGAAAAACATATGGGCTACATGTTTTTTATTCTCAAGACAGTGCTCGACTCGCTTGACGCCGCCGCCAGGACGAAACGCCGGCGGAACGGCAAACGTTCTCTCCAATGATCTCTCCAAAGAAAGCGGGCGCCACACGCCGTAAGAGCAGGGCAAAACGAGTGGCGCTGTTCCTCGCCGGGGGGTTCCTCCTTCTGATGCTCTTTGTCCTGATAGCCCGCCCGTATTCGCGCCTTGCAAGACTCATGGGCGAGGCGCTCAGGCAGAACGCTCCCGCGGGAACAACCGTCGGTGAAATAAGGGCCCGCTTCCCATCCACATTCGAACTCACCGATCTGAGTCTCCCCGTCTTCATCCGCGGGCAAGCGCGCCAGCTCGCCATTAGCGGGATTTCCGGAAAGATATCTATCCTCCCGCTTTTCAGGGGGAAGGTAAACGCGGAGATGAACGGTGAACTCTTCGGCGGAGCGCTGTGGATGGCCCTAAGCGCAGACGCGCCGGCAGGCGATGCTTTGAACGCGCCTTCGTCAATCGCGGTCGACGCGCGGGCGCGAACGCTTGATGTCAGCCGACTTTGCGAGTTCTTGCAGATGCCCGTGACGGCGCAAGGCTTCGTTGATGCGGACGTCGAGGGTGTGGCGAATCCGAAGAACCCGACGAGCCTGAGCGGGACGGCGGTTGTCATGGGAAGAGATGTTTACGTCCCACCGATCACAACCGGAAAATTAGCCCTCCCGGAGAACCGCGGCGTCGAATTTGCTGCAAAACTTTCGGCAAGAGACGGGAACATATTCGTCGACGAGTTCAGTGCGGGCGGCACGGGATATGAAATCTCCGGCCAGGGAGTCGCCAAGCTTGCCGATCCCGTCGAACTCAGCCCGCTTGATGGTTCGTTCTCGGTTGTTTTCAAGGAGAACTTCACCATCACCGACGAGCGGCTGGCCGGCAACGGGGGACGCGAGCTCGCAGCGGCCCTCGTCGCAAGCCGCGGCAAAGTGACTTTCCGACTTGGGGGAACGATCGGGAAACCCGTGACGCACCTCGAGGGCATTGCTTCCGCCGGATATGCGCTGACCCATCCAAATCCCTAAATCTCGCATGGTATCGTCTCAAGTTGATTTTGTCGGTATTTGTAGGGACGCCCCTACGAAGAACCAATCGCCAATACCCGCAATACTTGTGTTGAGCACCCTAGTCATCCTTCATTCTTGAATCGACCGCGTGGCCAAAATTAAGACATCCCTTCCCAAAATGGTGCACGAATATGCGTCAAACGCACTGTGCTCGCTCCCGGTGTCTCTCATAACTCATTGTGATCAATGAAGTTCCAATTTGGGCAAAGATTGGCACAAGAGTTGCCTTTACAACAAACAGCAAGTTCTAACTGGAGGCGCCGGGACAGATGAAGAAGTTTTACTACATCGGCCTCAAGGAAGGCAAGACAAACGAGGGAATCGTTCGCGCCGAGTCGATCGACGCCGCGAGGCGGAAACTGACTCAGGAGGGAGTAGAAGAAGTCAACCTCGCAATACTTCGCTCCGATAACGTGGACTTTCTCGACTTGGACCGCGCGGCCGAGGAAAGCGTGAATCACTAGGCAAGGCACCGAGGGCAGCACGCGGGACGGAGGTCGCGCCATCGCATGCGCGCACTCATCGTGAGAAGTGGGCCGGACGCCTGCTGGCGCCGGCCCATCGTCCTTCTTAGCACTCGACCCGCCTCCAGCGAATCCCTTTATGTCTTTGCTTTTCTTGTCGCATTTTATGCCGCCTTTTACCCGTCACTCGTGACTCGCGACACTTTCTTCTTGACAAACCGGGGTGTGCGGAATAGAATACAAACTAGACAGTATAACTTTCTAGTTTGATTACCCGAGCAGATACCCCGAGCATGGCTCAAGACCGCGCGAAACCTGAAGGCCTCAAGATAAGTCAGCTCGCGAAACTCGCGGGCGTTCCGATTCCAACCATCAAACACTACCTCAACGAGGGTCTCCTCCCTCGGCCGGTCAAAACAGGCCGAACCATGTCCTACTACGGCGCCGGGTGTGTCGAACGGGTGCGTCTTATCAAAAGGCTGAGGACGGAACGGTTTCTGCCCCTCGTCGTGATCAAGAGAATTATCGAAAGCGGGGCCTCGCACGAGGGGGAGGTGGCGTTAGGCGAGGCTTTGATGAACGTGTCAGCCCCCTCGCCCCCCTCGGAAATCGTCCACCGGAAGGACCTCGCGAAACGCGTGAGCTACCCGCTTACGAAAATCGACCTGATGGAGACCTGCGGCCTCATTCATCCGCGGGTTGGCCCTCGCGGCAAAGAATACGACGCCATCGACTGCCAGATTATCTCGCTCATGCGGCAGCGAGAGGAGGCGGGGCTGCCCTTCGACTACTCGCTCGAGATGATGTCTATGTACCGGGGATATATCCAGAAGATCGTGAAAGGAGACGCGAAGCTCTTCGTGCGGCGGATGCTCGGGAACACGTCGGCGGCTGAGGCGGCTCGATACATACGCGAGGGTGACCGGGCGCTCGGCGCGTTCATGCCGCTCATCAAAGCGAAAATCGCCGGCTCTCACGCCGAGACTTTGATCGAAGAGCTGAATGCCGTTCCTGAGAAATTAAGAGAAGCATTCCTTTTCCGAATCCCCCTGGAGCTGCGTAAAGGCGCAGGCCTCTCGGTTCAGTCCGGCTCCGGAGGCCTTTCACCGCTGCTCGCGGCCGTGTTGCTTGAAGGCGAGAGAAAGCGACAAGCCGTCGATGACGGCGAGGATGAACATGAGACCGAACTGACGGCTCTGCGACTCGGTCTCCGCGGATTGCTCAGCGGTCGGCCCGAAGAGTCATTGTCGCGCTTTGGTCGGCTGACGGCGTCTGAAACGCTCGGGGCGCTCGCGCATATCCTTTTCGGGCTCGCCCTGATCGCGCGGATACCCCAAATCCCCGGCGTTCTTTCTCCTATGCGCGTCGTTATTGAAGCGATTCCGAGGTTTGACGAATCCCGCCGGGCCAAGTGCGATTCTGAAACCAGTCCACTCGTCTTTTATTTCAGGGGCGTCGGTCTCGCGATGATTCCGGAGATTTTCGACACCCACCGCGATGCGGCCACAGACCTTATGAGCGTCGCGCAATTGGAACAGGCAGGGCGAACGCCCACTGAATCGAGTCTCGATGAGCGAATGCGCGCGGAACTCAGGCTGAAGGCGCTGCATTTCCTTGCGCTGATGCATGCAGGCGATGAACAACCCGAAGCCGCGCGAGCTGTCCTTGAGTCC
>CAYVDS010000002.1:0-9636 GCA_964450145.1 uncultured bacterium | reverse complement strand
GGGCGCCGGTTTTTACGGGAAGTGGGCCCGCAAACAGTTGCGTGAAATGATTCGGGGAAAATAGGGGCAGACCCGTAACAAAGGGTCTGTCCCTATTTTCCCAAAGAGTGACAGAGGAGAATAGCAGTGGGATATAAGATAGGCATTGACGTCGGCGGCACCTTTACCGATCTGGTCTACACTGATGGCGCCGGTTCGATACAAGTGGTGAAAACACCGACGACGCCCGAGAATCAGGCTGTCGGCGCATTGGCTGGCATCGAGAAAATAGCTGCGCGCGAGGGGATGACGGCGCGCGACCTTCTCCTGAAGACCGACCTGATAATCCACGGCACGACGGTTGCCACGAACACTATGCTCGAGTTCAACGGGGCCAGAACCGGTCTCATCGCGACCAGCGGATTCCGCGACGATATCGAAATCAGGCGCGGATTTCGCGAGCGCATATTCAATCCGCGATATCCGGCGCCCGTTCCTATCGCCCGCCGCCGCCACAGACTCGCCGTAAACGAGCGCATTGACCGCGAGGGAAAAGTTCTGGTTCCGCTGGATGACGCCGAGGCCGCGCGAGCGGTGCGCAAGCTGAAGGAAGCCGGCGTGGAATCGATCGGTGTCTGTCTCTTCTTTGGGTTCCTGAACCCGGCCCACGAGAAAAAGATCGCCGAGATCATCAAGCGCGAGCACCCGGGGGCGTTCGTTTCGCTCTCACACGAGGTGCTCCCGCAGATACGCGAATTCGAGCGGGTGAGCACGACTCTCGTCACCGCCTACACAAGCCCGAAGCTCAAGCGCTACCTCGAAAGTCTCGAGGAGCAATTCAAGACAAGCGGATTCGAGAGCGAACTCTTCGTCATGCTCTCAAACGGCGGAATCATGAACGCCGCCTATGCGGGCAACTACTCCGTCTACAGCCTCTTCTCAGGCCCGGCCGGAGGCGTAGTCGCGTGCACGCAATTGATAGGCGAACTGTGCGGAGAGCCGAGTCTGATAACCGTGGATATGGGAGGCACCAGTTACGACGTCGCGCTTGTCCGAAATGGAAGGCCCTCGGTCAGCACCAACTACTGGGTGAGCCGCTACCGCGTGGCGGTCCCAATGCTCGACATTCATACGATCGGAGCAGGCGGGGGAAGCATCGCATGGGTGGACTCGGGAGGCGCGCTCGCTGTCGGGCCGCAAAGCGCCGGGGCTGTTCCCGGCCCCGCCTGTTACGCTAGAGGCGGAAAAGAGCCGACGGTGACCGACGCGAACCTGCTGCTGGGCTTTCTGGACCCCGAAAACTTCCTCGGTGGCGAGATGAAACTCGACCGGAAAGCCGCCGAGAATGCCATAAACGAAAAAATCGCTCGCCCCCTGGACGTTGACACAATCCAGGCCGCGAGCGGCATTTTCCGGATCGTCAACAACAACATGGCGAACGGTATCCGCGTCGTTTCAGTCCAGCGTGGCTACGATCCGCGCGACTTCGTTCTCGTGGCTTTCGGCGGAAACGGGGCGCTTCATGCGGGCATGCAGGCGCGCGAACTCGGCATTCGCAAAGTCATTGTTCCGAGGATAGCGACGGCCTTCTCGGCGCGGGGGCTGCTCAGCTCAAACATAGCGGTTAACAAGATGCGCACATATATCGCCCGCTCCGATGACTACGACCTTGGCAGGATAAATTCACTGTTCGCAGAAATGCGGGAAGATGTTGAAAAGGATTTGCCGGCATCACGGCGAAAGCGTTCCGATTTCATGGGCGCCACCAAGGACAATTGCTATGTGGACATGCATTATAAAGGCGAGACCCATGAGATAACGGTTCCGCTCGCGCGCTCGAACGGCAGTGTGGCCGCCGAAAATATCGCTGAAGCCGTACAGGCTTTCCACTCGGCGCACGAGAGTCTGCACACGTTCTCAAATCCAGGCGACCCCGTACATTTCATGAATCTTCGACTGGAGGTCGTCATTCAGACGAGCAAACCGCCCGCGCGCAGGCTGAAATTCTCGGGAGAGGACGCTTCAGCCGCGCTGAGAGGCAAACGCGACGTGTACTTTGATGATGAGGACGGTTTTGTCCGGACTCCTATCTTTGACGGTTTGCGTATCCAATGCGGCAATATCGTTCGTGGGCCGTGTGTCATCGAAGAGCCGGCCACCACGATTGTGGTCTATGCGCGACAAGTCGCACGTTTGACGGAATCCGATAACTATGAAATATCACTAGGGTAAAATGAGACTGTCCCGCAATTGAGGATTGGGCGCAGAGATTTGTAGGTGCGAATTTATTCGCATAATATTTCGGGCCTTTTTTGGGCTCCTCGTGTGCGAATGAATTCGCACCTACATAATTGCGGGGCAGGGGGATTTTCCCACATAGGTTTGTGATGCGAATGCACATAAGAAACCATTCGCCTCAGCGTTTCCGCGAAAGCGCGAACAGGAGCGGCAAATGAAAGAAGTTGACCCGATCACTGCCGAAGTAATCCGATGCGGCCTGGTGACCATCGCCAACGAAATGGGCGACACGATGATTCGTACCGCCACAACCCCCACATTCAGCGAATCACACGATTTCTCGACCGCGATATTCGACGGCGCGGGAAGAATCATCGCCCTGGCCGATGCGCTCCCTATCCATATGGGCGCGTCGAAGTTCTCGGTCATGGCCTCGCTGAAGGAGTTCGGGAACGACCTGCACACCGGCGACTTGGTCGTCGTCAATGACCCTTATCACGGCGGGTCGCATCTGCCCGATTGGACGATGATGACCCCCATATTCTTTGACGGCCGCCTCATCTTTTTCCCCGTGACGAGGGCGCACCAGGGCGACACCGGCGGCGCAGTGCCCGGCGGATACAACCCCGGCGCGACCGACATCTGGCAGGAAGGTCTTCGGCTGCCGCCCATAAAGATATATGACCGCGGCAAGCCTCGGAGCGACATCATCAACATGCTCAAGATCAACAACCGAGAGCCCACCTTTCTCGGTGATTTGAAAGCGATGATGGGTTCCGTCCGCGTCGCCGAGCGCCGTTTGCTGGAAATGCTCAAGAAGTACGGCGCTGAAACCGTGTCGAATTGCCTGGAATATATCATAGCCTACACGGAGCGCAGGTTCCGCGCCGAGATCAGTCAGTGGCCCGACGGCGTGTACAAAGGCGAAGCATATCTCGAGCACGACTGCCAGGGGGTCCAAGACATCACAATTCGAGTGGCGGTGACCGTCTCCGGTGACTCGCTTAAAATTGACTTCACAGGCAGCGACCCGCAGACTCCCGGTTTCATAAACAGTTCCGTGCCAAACTCATACTCATATATCTTCCTGACGCTTTCGAGCATGATAGACGATTCAATCCCGCGCAACGAAGGTCTCTTCATTCCTGTCGAGATAGTCCTTCCTGAAGGGACGGTCGTGAACCCGCGGCCGCCTGCCCCTTGCACCGCGTGTACGCTCCATGCAGGCGGCGAGATTGGCGAGGCCGTTGCCTTCGCCCTTGAGAAAGCGATCCCCCAAAAAGCATTCGTCCAGAATATCAAGCTCGGGATGCCTCTCGTTACATACGGAACAAACCCATATACGGGCGAGTTCTATGTGGACCAGAATGTGACTATGGCCGCCGGCTGGTGCAACGCGGCCTATGGAACCGACGGGTGGGGCGCCGTCGCCCCGTTCTTCGGCGCAATGACAATGGCCACCGGCGAGCTGCACGACATGTATTTCCCTGTCCGGACAATTGGCCGCGAGTATATCACCGATTCCGGCGGCCCCGGGAAATGGCGCGGCGGTTGCGGCGCCTGTCTTGGAATCGAGGCCCTCGCGCCGATGTTCTTGCACACTTACGTGATAGGCGCTAAGTACCCCATGCGAGGTTTCAACGGAGGGATGGACGGCTCCTCTAACAAGATCGCCATAAGAGAAGGGACTCCTTCCGAGGCCGTCGTCAAAGCGACGGCTTTCAATGAGCCATTGTCCTCAGGCCACATCGTCCGCGCGGAACTCGGCGGCGGAGGCGGTTGGGGAGACCCCCTCGAACGTGACCCGGCCGCTGTCTTAGAAGATGTACTGGATGAATATGTCTCCGTCGAAGGGGCGCGCAAGTATTATGGGGTCGTGATAACGAGACCTCATTCTGAGCATCCGACTACGCCTACGGCGGGGCTGTTGGTTGAAGAAACACGCCAGCCGCTAATTCGGGGACACGATGCCGCATCGTGTCCCCGAATTAGCGAATCGTTCTTAGGAACGTCCACCCGTCATTCTGAGCAGAGCGAAGAATCTAAAGAAATGAGAGTTGACGAGGCCACCACCAAAATTCTGCGTGAGCACATGAGAAGAGAGCGCGCCCAAAAGCGCAAAGAAACGGTGTCAACCGTCAAGTACCTCTCGCCGGAATGGCAGCAACTCTGCCAAGAGGCTATAAATAGCGATGCCGAGTTTGCGAAACTGGCGCGTGGCCTTTCCATCGAACTCAACAACGTCATCGAGAATTGCCCTGACGGCAACATGCGGTTCCTCTACTGGCGTTTCGAAAAGGGGAAACTCCTCGAGACCGCCACGGGACTTTTGGACGAACTGGGCGACAGGGAACCTTTCTTCACGACCATCGCGGCGTATGACACGTTCATGCGCATAAACACCGCCAAAATGAGCGTCGAGTCGGCAGTGATGGAAGGGCTTCTACGCTTCGAGGGCGACCTCGTTCGAATGATCGAATATGCGGACGCGCTCAATCGCTTCACGGAAGTGCGCAGGTCAATCCCGACGGAGTACTGACACAGAAAATCGAAGTCGAATAGGGACAGGCCCTATTTTCATCCTGTTTTCCAGCCGTTCACCTCTCTCATTCCCAAAGCATGTGGGGGCGCGTTTCGCGGTAGGTCTGCAGCGCCTGCTCGAGAATCTTGTCGACATCTTTCCACGTGTGCTTCTTGTGGCCCGAGAGCAACACGTCCCATGCTTCCCTGCTTTTCACATCGCAGGTGTTCCCATCGCCGTCCCAGCCTATCTCATGGCGTCCGCAAAATCCCTCAGCAACATAAGAAAGCGCAGCGAGCTTCGGGTCCTTGATGCTTTGCGCCGGCAAGCTTCCCTGAGAATCATGGTGGTGTGTGATTCCGTCGCAAAGGGTGTCCGGCAGCCGCCACCTGCGCGCCAGCCATCCGCCGACTGGTGCGTGTGATTCCCCCAGCACCTCCACTTCGGCGTCCAGCATACACACCCGCCTATTGGTCATCTTCTCATGGATAAGATGGGATTCATCCGCGAAGAACTCATCAATCACTATCTTCCCCATGTCGTGCAGCAGGCCGGCGGCAAAATCCGTCCCTTCGTTGCGAAGGCCGAGCGCGTGAGCGAGAATCTTCGCGACTATTCCGCATCCCGTGCTGTGAAGCCAAAACTGTTCCCGGTTGTAAGTCACGTGTGAGTTCATATTCTTGACGATATTGAAGACCGACAGGCTAAGCGCAATGTTCTGGACCTCGGTCAAACCGAGAATGACAAGCGCGAGCTGTAGCGAGTCGACCTGCCGCGGCATCCCGTAGAACGGCGAATTCGCAACTTTCAGCACGCGGGCGGCCAACGAGGGGTCCTGGTGGATTGCCTGGCTCAGGTCGTGCATCGAGACGTCCGGGCTCGACGCAAGCTCGATGACCCTTGCCCCGATCTTGGCTATGGTCGGCAAGCTCTGGATTTTCTCGACTATTTGTTTGAGTTGTTCTCTGCTATAGGCCATGGGGGTCTGTCATTGCAAATCTTATACCAAGCATGGCCGCATTAGGAAACAGGCGGAGCGCTCGGCTTTCATTTTCTTTCCTAACATCGTGATTTATATAGACTTAAAATACGAAGAAAATAATAAACGAAATTCTCCGGATATCCGGGAGACAGCATCGCGGACAGGAACTGGCGATTTTCCACGATATGAGGCGAGAATTGCCAATTTGCGGCCTATTTCCAAAACATCTGAGGGCGCGCGCCGTGGAATAGGCAGAGTGTTTCGGCCAGAATCTGGTCTATATCCGACATCGTGTATTTGGCCTGCCCGGAAAAAAGCCACTCCCAAGCCTCCGACTCCTTCACGTCACAACAATGGGAATCGCCGTCCCATCCAATTTCATAGCATTGGCAGAACGCTTCGGCCAGATGCAGAAGCGCCACCAATTCGGGATCCTTGAGCGTTTTCCGTGCGGCGCTGGCGGGCAGCTCGTGGTGGTGCTCGATCGCTTCGCAAAGTGCGTCGGGCAACCGCCATTTTTTGGCAAGCCATGCGCCGATCTGCGCGTGCGATGCTCCCAGAATTTCGGTCTCGGCCTCCCGCATATCCTTTTTCTGGGCGATGGCTCTCTCGAATATCTGAACGAACTCGGGCCTGAAGCGTTCGTCGATGATTATTTTGCCCACGTCGTGAAGCAATCCTGCCGCGACGTCGGCTCCGTCATTGCGCAGACCCAGTTGGCTGGCGAGAATATTGGCCACCATCCCGCAAGCGGCGCTGTGAAGGCATAATTTCTCGCGGTCATACGTAATATGCGAGTCCGCATTCTTCGCAACCTTGAATATTGAAAGGCTGAACAGGATGTTCTGCACCTCGGTCAGCCCAAGGATGACTAGCGCCGTCCGAAGAGAATCGACTTGCCGGGCCATCCCAAAGAATGGCGAATTTGCCACACTGAGTATGCGAGCGGCGAGCGAAGGATCTTGATGGACTATTTGGCCCAGGTCGCTCATCGAGACGTCGGGCTTCGTCGCAAGCTCGACAGTCTTCATTGCAATTTTGGCGATCGTTGGCAGATTACGTATTTCTTCAACCTTCGCCCTGAGCTGCTCTCTTGTATATGCCACGTCGTTTCCCCAACAGCGTCCGCGCCACACGTTACCACTGCATGATTACTCTGCATCCACGTTTCAGCGAAAATCGGGGACACGATGCGGCATCGTGTCCCCGATTTTCTTTGTCAGATCGTTTTCCCCCTCATCGATCAAGCCCCTCTTCTGCGCTAGATGATATGGACTTGTCGAGATTACACACGCTGCTTTGTCTTTTTGCCAAGATTCTGTTAAGATTCTGCTAAGATATCAGCAACAGAAAAGAAAAAGGCCCTATCCCCTTAAGCTGCCCGCTCTGGAAATAGGGCCTCCGAAACGCCAACAATCGTCGCGAGATATGCTCTATGCGCTTGGATCGCCGGCGTCCGTTTATTATTCCTGAAACTGCAGACTTGGCGATGCCTAAGTTGGTGGCCAGGTCTTGTTGGCAGTTGCCGCACAACTTCAGCAAGTATCGTATTTACGCTGTCCTCCATATCTCCCGGTTCAGCCCATTAAATCTTATCACGCCGTGTGAAATTTTGTCAAGCATTGTATTTTACATCCTGAGAAACGATGAAAACGACTGCGATTAAAGAGAGAATCAAAACCTTGCGCGGCGCAATATCGCAGGGTGAATTCGCGCAAAGGATTGGGGCGCCGCAGAGTCTGCTCTCTCAAGTTGAAAGCGGCCGGCGCAGACCGTCGCTCGATTTTCTTTGGGCATTAAAGAAAGCATTGGGTGTCTCAATCGATTGGGTTCTCACCGGCGAAGGCGAACCGTATGCTTCCGAAGAAAAGACGGCCTATATTATCGAGGAATACGGCCGAGAAAGCATGAGCGCCGAACAAACTGCCGTCTACTACGAAACAAAAACACCCCTAAGAGTCATTGGCGCCGCATCGGCAAATCCCGATGGAAGCATCAAAATCAAAGAGCTCGAACACCGGTGCATCGAGCTTGGTCGGGTACATGCAATTAGAGTTGCAGATGATTGCATGGTGTCAGCGGTGCAACCGGGCCAATGGATTTTGGTCGCCCCCGAAGAGGACCTTCGCGACGGTGACCTGGCAATTCTCAAAGTGCGAGGCAAGGGCGCCCTTTTCAAGCGCGTGTTTTTCCGAAAAGGCAGGATCGTTGAACTCCACAGCGATAATCGGCTCAGGCCGCAGCCTTCGATTTCTATTCGACGCGAGGACATTATCGAACACTATCGCGTAAGAGGGGTTATTTACGAATAGACTGACGAAAGTCGGGGCCATCCCGTCGCAGGCGGGACATCTTTCCTCGCTTTCAACTCGAAACTCGAAACTGTGAACTCGAAACTCCGCGCGCTTCGCGCGGTTTTGACACTCGCTTCCGGATGTGTTATCTTCATTTCTGTGCCACTTCATCTTTTCTTCGCTTTTAACTCGAGACTCGAAACTCAGAACTCGAAACCCCGTCTGCTTCAGGCGGCCCCCTTTCGCCTCTTTCTTAGGAGCGCCAGACCACGCTGCGCGGGGTTAATTGTGAAAGAAACGCGAGGCCACAACCTCCTTATCATTCCCGCGAAGCCGGGAATCCAGATTGGTTGTTGGCCGCTTGCTAAATGGATTTCCGCTTTCGCGGGAATGACGTAACATATTCAGGTTTTTGGTTTTAACCAGGAACCAGGAACTAGGAACCATAAACTGGTTTCTTAGGAGATCCGACAATGATCGACCCCATGCTGAATGCAATGCGACTTTTTCAGGCAATCAACGGCGAACAGCCCGACCAGGTACCCGTGTTCCTCCCGATCGAAAGCGGTTTTATGGCCGAGTTCGGCGGCGTGCCACAACGCGAATATCACAATGATCCCAAGAAAATGCTCGAGTGCCAGGCGAAAGCCCAGAAACGTTTCGGCGGGCTCAGCCCGCTTTACACCGATTTCGGGGTCGTGACCGAGGCGGCGGCCTTCTGCGAGATATTCTGGCCGGAAGACGATTCCCCTTGGGCGAAGCCGGCTCTCAACAGTATCGACGAAGTTGACAGGCTGAGAGTGCCCGACACGAAGCGCGACGGGCTGTTCCCACGGATAATGGAGTACTTTGAGGCGATGAACGCGATGGCCGCCGAGCGCGGCCTCCAGATGGGTGTCGGAAATCCCCGCGGGCCCGTCGGCTTTGGCAGCCTGCGCGGGCCGGTCGTGCTTGCCGCGCTAATACGCGGCATAAGCGAATTCATGGTCGATATGTTCGACAAGCCGGAGAAATGCCACCGGCTCCTCGAAATCGCCACCGAAACACTTCTCGCCTACCTCGACATGCAGAAAAAGGCGCTCGGAAGTCTCGCGGCTGTCTTCCTATGCGACGACATTTCGGGCCTGTTGTCACCGACTCTGTTCAGGGAATTCTTTCTCCCATATGCCTCGCGAATTTTCCGGACACATTCCGACGCGCTCACGATTTACCACTGTGACTCCGAGATGCGCAATCTGACGGAGCTTGCTCCAGAGACTGGCGCGCGGGCGTTCCACATGGGATTCATGCATGACATGGCGAAACTGAAAAAGACGATCGGCGGGCGTATGTGTCTCATGGGGAACGTCGCGCCGGTTGCGGTGATGATGCGCCAGGGGCCGGAGCGCGTGATCGAGGAATCACGCCGCTGCATCGAGGCAGCCGGCGCCGGCGGCGCGTTTGCGCTCTCGAGCGGTGGTGTGATTGACCGCGGCACCCCGCCCGAAAACATCGACGCCCTCGTCGAAGCAAGCGAGAGATTCGGGAAATATTGAGAGAGATTCACTCCGATCCAAAACAGCTTTTTTCACCGCAAAGGCGCAAAGAACGCAAAGGAAAGAAATCAGACGATTGAGACGCCC
>CAYVDS010000001.1:74113-77505 GCA_964450145.1 uncultured bacterium | reverse complement strand
TTGATGCCTTCGACGTACTCCATGACGATGTACATGGAGTCGCCGCGGGCGATGAAATCGTACACGTGCACGATGTTTTGATGGGCAAGCGCGGCGACGCTCTTGGCCTCGCGCTCGAAGCGCGTGGCGATGGAGGCGTCGCGCGCGAGCATCACGAGCACCCTCGAGCCGGTTGTAGCAGGCGTAGTCGCCTACT
Organism: uncultured bacterium; assembly: GCA_964450145.1. GTDB lineage: Bacteria > Abyssobacteria > SURF-5 > SURF-5 > SURF-5 > JACRIR01. The sequence continues at coordinate 77,309 of CAYVDS010000001.1, read as the reverse complement.
TCTTCATCGGCGAAACGATGGAATTCCCCCAGATACTCGGCGGCCTTCTCGTCCTCGCCGGAATTGTTCTTCTCCAACGAACCCCCTCGCCTCCCATGCCGCATGTCGAATAAATTGACAACATGTGCGATACGGATGAAACGAATCATAAGAAGAAGAGACTCTGGGAACACGAATTACGCGAATGCACGAATCGAGCAAGGCGCGGGATAACCGACACAAGGAAAGATATTTAGCCACAGATGCACGCAGAAACACGCTGATGAACCACAGCAGCCCAATCTCTGAATATTTCGAGAAGGGAACATTTTTTCGGGCTTTTCTTTTGGATAGGGAACCCACGCCTTGTTTCATCACTCATCATTCCTCATTCATCATTTCTGCCCGGCTTCCCCGTATCCCCCGTACTACTTCATTGTATTTTCTTTACTTTCTGTCGTGATTCTTGAATAATATTTGGATAACCCATTGTCGTTAAATGGATCCCCGCCTTCGCGGGAATGATGATAAAAGAGGCTTCTGATTCGTGTAATTCGCGTAATTCGTGTTCCAAATGCTTCTTCTTTTTCTTCTTAATCCGTGCTAATCCGTGTGAATCCGCGGTTCCCTTTGTTTCTTCTTCTTGGTTGGCTGCGGCTACGCTGCACCGTGGTTTCCATGTTCTTAGAGGACGGAAACTTGGCCGGGCTCAAGGATTTTTAGTTTGGAGGACATGTGCGCTTTTTCGGCTGCCTTGAGGAGGCGTTCAATGGGTTCATCGAAAGGCTCGAGCGAAAGTCTGAAAGTCCCCCAATGAATCGGAACAATCGTCTTTGCCCTCAGCATTTGGGCCGCTTCGATAGCGTCTTCAGGCGACATGTGATGTCTTCGAAACGGTGGCGGCTGATACGCCCCGATGGGCAGAAGCGCGATGTCGATGTTCCACCGGTTTCCGATCTCAGCCATTCCACCGAAGAGGCCGGAGTCGCCCGCGAAGTAGACTGTCTCCATTCCCGAAATAACGTACCCTTGGTAGCCGGTGTGCGGGAAAAAAGGCGGGCGGCCTCGAAAATGTTGTGCGGGCACGGCCGTGACCGTTACGTCGCGCATGCAATGTTCTTCGCCCACACGGAGAACAACGACGTGTTTCATTCCCGCCCACTTGAGAATCCTGCCGAGCCCCGTCGGCGCAACTACCTGCGTCTCGCGCGGCAGTTTCCTGAGCGTGGAAAGACTCAGATGGTCGTAATGTCCGTGAGAAATCAACACAAGGTCGATCGGCGGCAAGTCGCGCACTCTTATGGGAAGTCTGTTTCGACGGCGAATAATGAAAAAGATGTGGCGGCTGAAATTCGGATCGGTCAGAACGCGAAGGCCATTCATGGAAATGAGCGCACATGAATGGCCAACAAACATTACAGAACAGTTCGAGTTCAAGTTGTTGTGTCGAATATAACTCTCTGTATGCAACGAGGTGGTAAGAGTACGCTTGTTCGTTGATAGCATAGACTACTGCTACCGGTTGACTAATGTCAAGGGGAGCGGCGGGGGCGCAAACGAGTCCTTGAGAACCTGACGCCCAATGATGTATTATAACGTTTGAGATATTTTTGATGGGAGAAAGGAGTTCCAGTGATGAGCAGCGAGAAAGCGAAATTGCCCGCCAAAGGCATCCCAAGGCAAGAAATCCTTGAGGAGATGAAGCAATTGCACAAGGACGATGCCAACTGGCGAGAAGGCCGCACATGGAGTCTGGTCTACTACGCGGGCGAAGAACACACAAATTTTCTGAAATCCGCCTACACGGAGTTTTTCTCAGAAAATGGGTTGAGCCCGATGGCTTTCCCCAGCCTGAAGAAGTTCGAGAAGGAAGTTGTCGCTATGACCGCAGACATGCTGGGCGGCGGCGATGACGCAACTGGCAGCATGACCTCCGGCGGCAGCGAGAGTATCTTGATGGCCGTGAAAACACACCGCGACTGGTTTCGCGCCGTCAGGCCGGAAATAAAGGAATCCGAAATGATTCTGCCGGCGTCGGTTCACCCGGCGTTTGAGAAAGCCGCTCATTACTTCGACATTAAGCCCGTTCATATTCCTTTGCGGGCTGACCTTCGCGCGGATGTTGACGCGGTACGACAGGCCATTAACAAAAACACGATTTTGATAGTGGGCTCAGCGCCATGCTACCCCTATGGACTTGTTGACCCCATCGCGGAGATGGCCGCAGCGGCAGCCGAACACGGCATAGGCATGCACGTGGACGCATGCTTGGGCGGATACTTGCTTCCGTTCGCGAAGAAACTGGGCTATCCGATACCGGACTTCGATTTTAGCGTGCCGGGCGTAACGTCAATTTCGGCGGACGTCCATAAATATGGGTTTGCCGCAAAGGGGGCCTCTACCGTTTTGTATCGGAACGCTGAAATCCGGCGGCATCAGTTCTTTGTCTACTCCGAGTGGTGCGGCGGAATGTACCTGTCCCCGACAATGACGGGGACGCGTCCCGCCGGCGCGATTGGGGCTGCATGGGCCACGCTTCGCGCGATGGGCGAGGACGGCTATATTCGCAACGCCGAGCGGATCATGAAAACGGCAAAGGCTCTCATGGATGGGGTGAACGCTATTCCCGGCCTGTATGTTTTGGGTAAACCCGACATGAGCGTTTTCGCTTTCACTTCCGACGAGATGAACATTTTTGCGGTTGGAGATGGAATGGAGGCGCGGGGCTGGCACATCGACTGGCAGCAGAAACCATCTGCGCTTCACGTGATGGTGACCATGGCGCACGAAGGAGTTATAAAACAGTTCCTTTCCGATCTCAGAGAATCGGTTGAACACGTGCGCGCACATCCTTCAACCGCCTCCGAGGGTTCCGCCCCGCTGTACGGCATGATGGCGACTGTGCCGGACCGCATGATGGTGCGCGACTTTATAATGAACGTAATGGATGATGTATTCTAACGCTCAAACGTCACCACAAAAGCGCCAAGGCACGAAAAAAAGAAGAGACAGGAAACCGCGCGGATGTTCCCATTTTGGATTTTGGATTGAAAATAAGAAAGAAGAAAAGTAGCAAGGAGAAGAAGATGATAGATTTGAAATCAATTCCAGTGACAAAGGAAGACCTTGACCGGTATGAGGTCGAAAACCTCTTTCATTCGTGGTCGTATTTGCCGGTTAAATCGCCGATGCGGGTCGTTTCGACAAAGGGGACGCG
>CAYVDS010000001.1:61715-74103 GCA_964450145.1 uncultured bacterium | reverse complement strand
CTTGACTTCAGCTCCTGTTTCGTGAGCCATAACATCGGCCATCAGGACTCACGGGTGCTGGATGCTCTGATGGAACAGGCGAAGACCATGTGTTCGTTTGCGCCGAATTTTTCGACCAAACCCAGAGCAACATTGGCGAAAATGGTGGCGGAGATAACTCCCGGGGATTTGTCCCGGACCTTCTTCTGTCTTAGTGGTACGGAAGCCAACGAGGCAGCCATAAAGATTTGTCATCAATACACCGGGCGACGCAAGATCATCTCTCGTTACAGTTCGTATCACGGCGGGACCTCCACATCGATGACACTTTCCGCAGGCGATCCGAGAAGCTGGGCGCAGGTTCCGGGCGGCGCGGAACGGATATCGGTTCCCTTGCCCTATTGCTATCGCTGCATGTTCGGACACAAATATCCGGAGTGCGACCTGCGCTGCGTGAAATATATCGATCAGGTGATCGAACTTGAAGGCGGAGGCGACAAGGTAGCGGGCATTCTCTTTGAGCCCGTCACGGGCGCTAACGGCATTATTGTTCCGCCTCCTGAATACTTCCCGAAGCTCAGAGAAATTTGCGATAAATGGGACGTGCTTATGATCGCGGACGAGGTCATGACGGGCTTTGGCCGCACGGGGAAATGGTTCGCGATGGACCATTGGAATGTAGTTCCCGACATCATGACAATGGCAAAAGGAATCACCGCGGCCTATATGCCGCTCGGCGCGACCGTGGTGAGGAAGAAGATAGGCGACCGATTCAAAGAGCAGTTCTTCAGTCACGGCGCGACGTATGCAGGACACGCGCTCGCCTGCGCTACTGCCATACGAGTGGTCCAGATTTATCAAGAGGACAATCTGATCGAGAACGCTGCCAAAATGGGAAAGTATCTCCTTCAGAAAGCTTTGGAGCTCAAGGACAAGCATCCGTCGGTAGGCGATGTGCGCGGGCTGGGACTTTTCGTCGGTCTGGAACTCGTGAAGAATAAAAAGACTCGCGAGCCTCTGATTCCGGTTGCGGCGAAAATTCGTCCCGGCTCCAACCCGAAGGTTGAAGTCGGAAAGCGCCTTGTCGAATTGGGAATGATTGCAATGGCCGCGAATCCGTCGAACATTGTCGCCATGGCGCCGCCCCTCATTGTCACCAAGGCCGAAATTGACGAAGGTATCGGTATTATGGATAAGGCGCTCGAGGTTGCAGACGCGTATGCGGAAAAATGAAGAAAAAGCGGGAACACGAATATCACGAATAACAATCGAATGAGACGAATAAAGAAGAGGCCGCAAGGGCACAATATACCTCATTTTATTGCCTCGAAGATGGGAATGCATTTTTCGAAACTTCTGTGCCCGTAGGGGCGGTTCGCGAACCGCCCTTACAACTAACAGGATTCGCATTTCCAGCGTTCAAGTTTCGGCGGGAACCTGTCGATATAATGGGGAAGAGGGCAGGTCTGATTCACTTCTTAGAGTCACGACGGGTTGACTTCCTGCGGTGAAGAAATGGACGCCAGTTCTTCCATACTGAATGCGCTAAATAGCGGGAGTGGTTCGCTTATTAATGGCATAGCCGCAATATCTGTGCAGCATGCCGCGTTGACAAACCAACTTCTGATTCAGATGTACGCGCTTAAGATGTCGATGGACACGGAGCAAGCGGCTGCGCTTTCACTTACCCCACCAGCCCTCGGAATCGGACAAAACCTAGACTAGCGCGCATGAAAAGATTTGGGGGGGGAAAGTGAAACGGGGAAGCGGGGGAAAGGGAGATTCTTCGCTTCGCTCCTCAGAAAGTTGGTTGAAGGTTCAGCGCAAGAAGCAAAAAAGAGATTCTTCGCTTCGCTCAGAATGATGTGAGGTTGGCGGTCGCTCGCGAGATTGGCTGCCCATAATGACGTTCAACCTCTTGCAGTTAGGTTTTCCTTATCGTCTTACTCCTTTTGTCTTTAGTCAGTGGTGTTCCCTTTTCACCTTTTCCCCGTTTCCCCTTTTCCCCCTTCTCCACGCATGTCTTCTATCACGTAATCCAATTCGAGTTCCTGAAGCTTGGTGGTTGTCGGACAACCTGTGGAAGCGTCCCAGCCGCGCTCGTCATAATAATCATCGAGCAGCTTCTCGACGTCTTGCCTTGTGAGTTTGCGCGTCTGGAAGTAGTCGTACATATCGAAATCGCGTCCGGCGGCCCTAAGCGGCTCGAACCATTTGTCGGGCGGCGTATCATCTTTGCGTGCAAACCCCTCGCGGCAATTGAGCGCCTTGTAAAGGTTCCACACTCTCTCCGCCACGAGCATTAGAACGGTCTTATCCATCTCTATGCCGGTTGCGGTTGAAAACAAGCGCGAGCAGATGTCGGCGGTGTAAAAGCGGTTGTTTTGACTGCGGATGCAGATGCCGAGCGAGTCGAAAATTGCAAACCAATCTTCGGAATAGCGAGTGAAACGGCCAACATTGAATCCGAACGGGCTGTCCATGATTCGTTTGACCGCCTCGGGCGGAGCCCCCATGCGGCCCGCATGCTTCTCGAACATTTCGAGCGGAGCGCCCTGATTGTAAGAAGGCGAGCCGCCGGATTGATGATGCCCTCCGCGTGGATTCACCAGTTGCTCGAATTCCATCGTGCCCATGCCGCGTTCGCGAGGGTCGTACTCCGTGCCGAGACCCTTCACGTGCGCGGTGTACCTCGCGGGATCGAGCCCGAACTCTCTTACTGTCGCGACCCATCCCTCGGCAAGCAGGTCTCCGACTCCGCGCCGGAAGGTAATCTTTTCAACGAGGTCGTGTATAGTCTCATAATTTCGCTCGATCTTTCCGATCTTATCTTCGCCCAGCGCGCCTTCGGTGGTTGCCTCGACAAGCAGGTCAAAGAGGGCATCGAACTCCTGCTGGCAGAGTCCGTATCGGTTTTGCATATTCACTATCCGCGTTGCCTTCGCGCACTCGGGGATTTGTCCCTTCATGGCGGTTTGAGCCACCATCCCGAAACTGTGTGTGTAAGTCTTCATTCCGCTAAACTCGCCCTCGGGGGTGACAAGCATGTCCTTGTCAGCGATGAAGCACGACGGACAAGCGATGCGCGCTTTCCTTATTTTCTTATAAGTGCTCAGGCCGTAAGGGCCTTCTTCGCCGAGCATAAAAGAGCCGCCCGCATTGAGAATGCCATAGTCCACGGCTGCCGAATGCAGAGGATACTTTCGCGCGCGATTGAAGAGCGCATTGACTTCGTGCATGAATCCTTTCGGGTCGGCGACGCGAATGCCCCCGCTGCCACGGACAAGCACGGCCTTAAGTTTCTTCGATCCCATGATCGCGCCAAAGCCTGCGCGCCCAATCGTAGCCATCTTGTCAACCATGCCGATTGCGAACTTTATGAGATTTTCGCCTGCCTGCCCGATTGAGATCGAGCCGCAACGACCGTGCCGCTTCCACAATGCGTCAACGGCTTCGTAGTTATCGAGGCCCCACACATCGGATGCATCGAGAATCTGCACGCGGTCGTCTTCAATCAAAATATAAACCGGTTTCCCTGCCGCGCCCGTAATGACGATGTGGTCGTAACCTGCGCGTTTCATATTAAACGCGAACGTCATGCTGCCGCTGCCAGCCGAGACCGCGCCGGAGAGCGGGAACTTGGATGTCCCGATGACACGCCCTGCCCCTGGAACCATGGTTCCGATGAGCGGGCCTGCGCCAATGATTATTGGGTTCTCCGGCGAGAGCGGGTCAACTCCGGGCTTGATTAGGTCCCAAGCAAGCTTATTGTTGATTCCGAGACCGCCGAGGTATTTTTCGGCGTCGGCCTTGTCGAGCGGCTTCTTCTCTATCTTTCCGTCCGACAAATTCACAAACAGGATCTTGCCTGCATATCCGAAGTAGTCCACGGTTATTTCACCTCCGTCCGCGTAAGCGCGCCGTACACGCAATAGTCCGCGCAGATTGAGCACTGGAGGCATTCGTCAGTGAAGCTTGCGCCCTTACTGTCGTCCCCCGCCCGCTCGATCCTAACCCGCGCTAACGAGGGATTGAAGATGTCGTGGTACGTGAACGAGCATATTAACTGGCAGTTCAGGCAGCCCGTACACTTATCGAGGTCAATGCGGATTTTCGGGTTGTTTTCGTCGACAAATGGCATATATCGGCCTTTCTCCACGTGGGGACGCAAGGACGGTGTTTGGGAGGGCAACGGCAAGGTCTATTATACCAGATTCTCAACCGCAAAGGGCCGCAGACCCGAGTGTCGCCGACCCGAGGAGCAAAGGGCGCAAAGAAAAGCCAGGAGCGGGAACGCGAGTGTCACGAATCATTCTACTTTGGATTCTGATGATGTTCGGGTAAGAAAGTTCTCTCTTGAGAATTTGGAGGGCGGGGATTAGAATAATGAATGAGACGCTATTCGAATGGTTATCGAGGGGATACCGGCAAAACAATGCGTGCCATTGGCTAAACGGAGGGTAAGAAGCGATGAGTATGGGGAAAGCAATTTCAGGAAAAAAGTTGCTCGCTGTCGCGGTGTTGGTTTTGTTGGGCGTGTTTGTCGTGTCAACGCTGATGCGGTATCCACCAAGTTTTCTGACCAGGCATTTCAGGGGGTTAAGGACGCCTTCAATTGACACGGGCACTACGGCGCCGAATTTTAGGCTGCCGTCCTTGAGTGGCGATATGGTGTCACTGGATCAGTATAAGGGGAGGCCTGTGCTTATTAAATTCTGGAGCATATATTGAACTACCTGTCTGCGGGAGTTTCCCGCACTGGAAGAAATCTCCAATAAATTTGCCGAAAGGCGACTGGTGATGCTGACAATCAACAGCGATAGAAACATTGAGAAGGTGAAGGAAAGTCTCCCCAAGGTCAATACTTCGCTTCCGGTGTTGTTCGACACGGATGCCCAGGCAGTAAGTGGCTATCGGGCGTATGCGATTCCGTCTATGTATCTTATTGACCAGCAACACAAGATATACAAAGTGTGGAGAGGCCCCCTCGAAAACGTGGAGAGCCAGTTGCAGGAAAGCATTGACTTCTTGTTGAGTTCGTATAGCGCGCCTTGACCCACGGCCGTTGTCTTAGCGGATCGTATTGTCCGGAGGAAGCCATTTAGTTTGAAGAACATCCCGCGCTGAGGCTCCTCCTGCGGAGTCAGAGATGCGCATGATAATCCGACAGGAACACGGGCTTCTTTGACCTGATCGTATGATGACCGAAAACCGGAAAACCATCGAATGGTTGTTCGAGAATCACAAAATCGACATCAACCGAGGCCGCATCTTCGACACTTCACCTCATCTGATATCCGAAAGTCTTGATTTTGACCGTGTTGAGGGAATGATGCTCGGCCTTGCGATTGGTGACGCGCTTGGCAACACGAGCGAGGGGCTGCGCCCTCGGCGGCGGCATGCGATGTATGGAGAAATCAGAGATTATCTGCAAAATCCTCGCGCAAATGCTAGCGTTGGCTTGCCGTCGGATGACACACAGCTTGCGTTCTGGACGCTAGAGCAGATGATCGAGGACAAGTCGTTCAAGCCCGAGAACGTGGCGCGTCGATTTTGCAGCGGCAGGATTTTCGGCATCGGCGCCACGGTTCACGAATTTATTTGCAAGTATGGGGCTGGAAAACCATGGCACGAATGTGGTCCAAAGTCGGCGGGAAATGGGGCGCTGATGCGGATTGCGCCAATGGTCATTCCGCACCTGAAGTCAGCAAGCAGCGCTCTCTGGACGGATACGGCTCTTTCGGCCATGATTACGCACAACGATTCGGCATCAATCGCTTCCTGCATTGCATTCGTGGACATGTTTTGGCAACTGCTCGGGATGGAATCCGCGCCAAAAGCAAACTGGTGGCTGGAGACATTCGTTAACGTGGCAAAGGAACTGGAGTTGGATGAAAGCTATCGCTCACGAAGCCCCGCATTCAGAAATTATCGCGGGACTCTGTGGCAATTTGTTCAAGAGAATGTCGCAGAGGCTTACAGCCGCAATACTTCCGCGGTTGAGGTCTGCGACTCGTGGTTCTCGGGGGCGTATCTCATGGAGACAGTCCCCAGCGTCATTTACATTCTTATGAAACATGCGGCCGATCCGGAGGAGGCAATAGTCAGAGCGGTTAATGACACTGTCGATAACGATACGATTGGCGCTATCGTCGGGGCCGCAGTCGGTGCGCTCCATGGAAAGCTGCGTCTGCCTGAGAAATGGATTTCAGGACTGTTCGGCCGAACCGCAGAGGCAGATGACGGAAAGGTATTCGAACTGTTGGAAAAAGCGAAAGCGCTTTGGGGATAAAGCGGACCGCCAAGTCGCCAAGAAAAAGGATTTGTAACCGCAGATGAACTCAGATAAACGCCGATAAATAACTGGTTCATGGTTTCGGGTTTATGGTTTATGGTTGGTCTTCTTCTTTTGTAAAAGCATGTCGCTGTATGAATCAGGGATTTTCTTGAACCTTGACAGGCCTAATGACTCCACGACCTTCTTGTGTTCCACTCTTGCTTCTTTGAGACATCCTTTTTTCACCACGGTTTCAAGCTCAAGAAAAGTCCCGAGACCCACGACCTCATCAAGATGTATTCTCGTATTGCCATACATCCACAGCCTTCTTTCCTTTTTCACAACGGCCTTTTCTCCAAGCGCTTTTCCCAGAGCATGCTTGAAAGAACGCAATTGCTCCGATGCGATGGTTGTCCAGTGATAATTTGATATTCTTGAATTAGTGCGATTTGGCCTTTGATAGAATATGAGCTCGAAATCACAATCATTGATTTCCCTAATCTTAAGTCGGCCATTTCCGGTCTCATAATATGTATCCACCTGCCGAATTATTTCTGCAAATACTGCGCCCATGTTCATGAGTAGCGGCATTATTCCGTCAAAACCGTCGACGGATACTTTTAGTTCGATGTTTCTCATAGCTTGATTCCGTGCCGCCCGAATCGTCTCTGTAACATTTGCAATATTTCCTCACTACTGTCCAAAACGGCTTTTCCCACCACAAAGACGGGGCCGCAAAGAAAGAATTATCGGGAGGATAGGATTTCCAAGCAAAAGTGGCCTTTCCCCTTTTTCCCCGTGATCCCCGTGGTTATCAATCAATTGGTTTGGTTTTCAATTGGATGCGCCTTAAGATGTCCCAGAATGCGCCGCGTTCTCCGGAACGGATGGCCTCCGACAGCACGGAGTTATCGTTGTAATTGTAGTCGCTCTCGCCTCGGTCAGGCGACGCGACAAAGAAACGAGCGTCGCCTTTGACAAGGTCAAAAAGCAGACGCTGCGGGTCCTCACCCAGCTCGGGCGAAACGAAATAGACCGGCCGGAGAAAATTGGGGTTGTCCGGCTCTAGCCCATAGATTCCCGGAAGATGGCTTTGTCCGACAAATTCCCTCTCGCCTCCCCTTGACAAAGGCGGGATGAGGGGTGGGGGAGTACTTTGCAGTCCTAGCGTTTTCGCGAGCGTCGTGCCCGGATAAACTCTTATGCCCAGACTCGCGCCGATACACGATGGATCGATCCGCTTCATGAACTCGATGGCCTCGCGAACCGTGTCGGGGTTTTCGCCCGGCGCTCCGAGAAGCAGGTCGAACATGCAAGGGATTTCGTGTTTGCGGCAAAGCTTTGCAGCCTCGGCGAGCGAGTCGGCGGTGTGCTTTCGCCCCAGCACCATGAGTATGGCCTCGTTGCAGTGGTCTGCGCAGAAGTCGATGCCTGCACAACCTGCGCGTTTCATCAGAGATGCCAGTTCGTCGTCGAAATAGGCGGGTGTCATGTAAGCATACCAGCGAATTCTTTTCTCTAATCCGGCGCGGATAAATTCGCGGCAAACTTCGGCAGCATGCAGGCGTGGCACGTTGAACTCGCTGTCGCATGTGTGAAAATGAGTTATTCCTCCGTCTGCAAGTATCGCTATTTCGCGAGCAACCTGTTCGGGCGGGCGTAGGCGGCACGTGACGCCTTTTGCCAGCGGGTCAGCGCAATAAGAGCACGAGGCGTTGCATCCGCGCTTGGTCTCGAATCCGACCATACCGCCTTGCTTGAAATAGCGTCGATTATCGACCGTGCTTCGGTCACTGAGGTCAATCGTTGAGAGGTCTATCGGGGCAGGCTCATTCGCCAGCCATTTCCCCCGTTGTTTCCATACGACTCCCGGAATCTGCGTTGGCTCCTCATTTTTTGCCAGCGCGTCAGCAAGGCGGACAATTGCCGTCTCACCGTCGCCGCGAATTCCGTAATCGGCGCCACAGTATTCGACGGCAGCGGCCGGAAAGATCGAATAACCGACGCCGCCGAGCACCACGGGCACATGGGTGGCGTTAACGATCTTCTGTACGATCCGTTTTGTATTTGAAAGGCAGAAATCGCGGGTGGCGAAGAACGAGTCGTCAACATTGCGAATAGTAACCCCGACAAGTAGAAGGTCTCGATCGAGTTCACGCCTAAGCGCGTAGTCAATGTCTTTCTCGAAGGCAAGGTCGAGGAACCTGACCGTGTATCCCGCCGCTTTGAGGGCGCTCGCAAGGAAATCGATTGCCACCGGAGTCACCGGCGGCTTCATAAGATTCGGGTTTATGAGGAGGATTTCTTCCATGCATCACCATCTCAGTTACGAAGCGTTTTTCCGCCTAACATAAAAGTATCTGTGAGAATGGTGATAGTATAGCATAGCGCGGCGCGGCTATAACGAAAAAGAGGAAACTCTGGGAACACGAATGGAACGAATGGAAAAGCGAATAACACGAATGGAAAAGAAGAAGATGGGAACACGAATTATGACGAATTGAACGAATTACACGAAGGGAAGACACGGGTGAGGGCGAGCACGGAAAGAATCTTTGCCCACGGAATATCTGTCACGAACGATTGACCGCAGTCTTGGCATTTAACCTGCGGCGCAAGGAAATGATTCATGCTGCAGGAAACATCAAGCCGTTGCGCCCCCACAATTTTGGACATGCAATGGTTTCGCGAACAGGCATCGAGCATAACCCTTGTGGTTTCGGGATTCTTGTTCCACAGTCTTTCAGCAGCAGCTTTTTCCGTTTACCGTGGCATGGTCGGGGGCGGCGGGTGTTTTCCCGAACAACTGTTCCTTTATAATATAAACGAAGCAGCCGGGACCGGCCTCCATGGCAATTGCTTCGGCGCGGCAATTGAGCTGGCACGCGCCGCACTCCATGCAGCGTTCGGGAAAAGCGTGAACGCTTTTCTTGTTCTGGCCTATTACATAGCACTGTTGCGGGCACACCTTCACGCAGTCGCCGCAACCGATGCATTTCTGAGGGTCAAATGCAATCATTCATGCCTCCTGTAGAAAGGATATGGGAACTGCAAACACCTTTATTTTGGATTTAGATTTTCGATTGAGATTCTTCGCTTCGCTCAGAATGACAATCTGCGAAAATCTTGCAATCTGTGGCTTTCAGTCCTCTTATCTCCACAGCAAACTCACGCCAATATAGCTTATCACAATCAGGGCGAGAAGTGGAACAACTACGTAAAACTCTTCCCGAATCTTGCTGTAATTACTCACCGGCGACATGCCGGAGAAATCCATTGCGATGAAGGTGGTCAAGAAGACTATAACGAGCGACCATTGCACCAGCTCTTTGACGGGTGCTCCTGCGTTCAATAGATACAAGCTCGCTCCCACCGCGCCAAGCAACCCTAAGACCAGAGCTTTCTTGAAAAACTGATTAGTCGGCAAAATGTAAAAAACAGCGGGGAAGACGAGCCCGACCGAAAGGCCGATCAGCGGAATCGCAGGTGAGTACAAATGGCGGAAAACGAGCAAAGGCAGCACAAGCCAAAACGTCACAAAAAGCGCAAACGGCACGCTGACGTGTAAACGCTGGGGAAAATCGAACCGCACGCGTTCCATGTCGTCGCTCTTGACTGCGCCTGCCGTCAGGTACTCTGGAATGTCGCGGGCGTAAACCGGCCCGAAAACAGCATCCCATCCACTCAGCCGCTTGATGTCGCGATACCTGACGCCGTTGGCTGAAAGCTTCGGCAAGATCAGTTTACGATGGTCAACTGTCTCTCCCGCTCGCGTGGCCCTGAGCGAATTATGAATCTCCTCGGCCGAGAAATTGCCTTCACCGGCCGCGCACCACACATTTATACCGCGTGTGTCAATCACCAACAGATAGCAGTCAATATCCTTCAGATGCTTCTTGACCGACATGAAAGTCAGCAGGTAATTCGCCGTCACAAACACGGGCGAATCTTTTGTCGGGTTGCCGAACTTGTAAAGGCCGGTCTGTATCGGGACGCTCCTAAACGCCAGTGTAAGATAACTGAGGATATTACCTGCGGTCTCATTCCACCACGACAGCTTTTCCGATAACAGCAGGGGAGATGGCCGCCTCTCTAAGCGGCTGCCTACCACCAGTTTCAGGCTGCCGCCTTCATATGTTTCACTCTCTTCGATACGAAAACCGCACGCACGGAACTTTTCCTCCAATTCGCGTACCGGCTGCGTTTTCGTTCGCGTCACAACATACGTGAGAGCGAGAAGCAATAACCTTCGCGAATAGTACCAAGCTTTGGCGCCAGTCGTCTCAGGAACTACTTCGTCGGCCACGATCAGTTTCCCGCCCGATGTCAAGAACTCGAACGCGAAATTCATGGCCATCCATTGCTCAACTTCTCGAAGCTCGCTCATGGACAACGAGAAAACAACAAGGTCGAAGGCGCTTTTTTCGGTATCAAGCCTAGTGGCGGAAGCCTGCTGAAACCGTATCTTGTCTTCAACACCCGCTTGCTTCGCGGCGAGGCTCGCCGCATACAGCATCGCCGGATTGATATCCACCGCCTCTACCGTGGCGCCTTTCTTCGCACACTCGATCGCAAATGTGCCCGGCCCGCATCCAATGTCGAGCACGCGGTCTCCCGGCCTGACCACCGAGAGAATTTTCTTCCGCACTTTGCCGAAGTCTCCTGAAGAAAATTTCGCTATACCGGCGTCGTAGGACGCAGGCCTGCGTTCGAGAATCTTCATGAAGATGTATGACATATTGTCGCTCCTCCACAGTCATTTGCAGCAGGACTTAAGGATGTCCACCATTTTCTCCAGCGCGCCGATGACGTAATCAGTGTTGACGGAGTAATATCGCTCCTTACCTTGCTTGGTTTGTTTGAGCAAATTGTTGTCTCGAAGCATTGTCAAATGGTGCGATACGGTCGTCCGGTCGAGGCTAAAATGGCTCGCGATGTCAGATGCGCGCATGCCGCCATTGCCGTCTTGTGACACGAGAAGGATTATCTTTTGCCGCGTCTCATCATCCAGACATTTGAAGAAGTTACTTCGAAACAAGTCCTGGAAGTAGTTGCGACAGAATTGAGAATCTGCAGAATGTGTCTGCTTCGCAGTATTTCTTTTAGCAGTGATGGTTGTCATCGTCCCTCCGATATGTGGATATGTGTCAACATAAGCACATGATACCATGGCATCACGTTTCTGTCAAGCGGCGGCCTTTTTGAGGGCTGGATTGATTTAGGCCAAGGGATTCGGCAGGGGAAAAGGGAAAAGGTTAAACGGGAATACGGTAGAATCAAACGGGAGTGATGAATGATGAATGAAAAGGAGCCTCAACGCCTTCGAATCATTGCCCAATACTCTCCTCACTGCTACAGTGTGGTAAGGTATTGGAGGGTCGTTTATAGTCACGTGGGATTAAGGAAGGAGAAAGCAATGGTCAAGGTAAAGACATTCGGCTCGCAGTTTCAGATATTTCATATCACGCAGGAACTGAACGACCTGGACGCGAAGGTTAACGACTTCCTGGCAGAGAACAAGGTGAAAAAGGTGATCTCCGTGTCAGACGCAACTACCAGTAATGTGGATGGCGCCACAATGGGAATAATCAGGGTGCTAACTTACAAAGAGTGAATCCATTGGCTTCGCGCTTTCGCGGGAATGACATGAGAAAACGCCCTCTCACAGCGCCCTATCCTACCTTGAAAGGGATATCCGCTATTGGAGGCGCACCATTCACAAGTCTACGTCGACGAATTTCTTGCCGGTGGAGGGCCCGTAGTAGGACAACTGTTTTCCTAATCCTGCCAGCAACGGTTTCGGCCCTTAATTCGGGGACATCCCGCCGTTGGCGGGACACGGTGTCCCCGAATTAAGGGCGGTCTATGCAATTCGTTGTCCTGACTTCGGCCCCGGCGAGAGGTCATAGACCTCCTCGACCTTTATAACAACTGCGTACTTCACCTTTGACGGGTCCATTCTGATTGAGTCCACGATTCTGGCTGCTTTTTCAAGGGCAGGGCCGGAATCTAAAATCTTAGCCGTCCCTTTGAATTGATACCCTTGATAGGCGGGCGGGTTCACTACAGCTACTGCGACGCGCGGATTCTCCTCGATATCAATACCGCGCGCGACCTTCTGTGCGAGCCGCA
>CAYVDS010000001.1:31494-61705 GCA_964450145.1 uncultured bacterium | reverse complement strand
CCGCGGATTCTCCTCGATATTCCTTCTCGTTTTTTGGTAATCAAGGTCGGCAAACACAAGGTGATTGTCATCCAGCACGCCCAATGAACCTTTCGGCACGACATTTGGCATTCCCGTCTTGTTGCTCGTGGCCACATACGCCAGCCGGCCTTCGCCCAAGAATTCCTTGATCTCCTCTGTCAGCTTTGTCATAGGAACTTATCTCGCAATTTTGACGGCTGTGATATCCGCCTGCTTCCTATTAAATCTTGACGCGACATAGGTGGTTTGTCTATATAGTAAGGTTTCGAGTTCCGGGTTTCGGGTTTCGAGTCAGGGAGTTGAGTAAAAGAGGAAAGGTGCGAATTTATTCGCATGCACGGTGCGGAAAGAACCCGAAAACATTATGCGAATAAATGCGCATCTACAGAATCCCATCCCGGTTCGCCAATTACGGGACAGACTCAAAAAGGGGCTATCTTATCGGCAATAAGGGCAGGGAGAGGAAAGAAAGCAAGATGCTGGCAAACGTGAGAACCGCGATAAAAAGCGCCACGAGTTCAGCCAGCAAGTGGAATAGCCACACGAGCAAGGCTTTTGGCACGGTCGTTTCGAACACAAGCATAATGATAACCAATGATGCCGCCAATCCGATGACGAATCCCGAACAACTCCCGAGCAGCGGCACCGGCGAAAGCGCCGCCGTCAGAACCCAATCAGCCAAGCTTGAACCCAGAGCCGCCAAAATGGCCCGCCCAAATGTTGCTTTTTCCACCATAGCTAGTTTTGCCGCCACATACATAAAGAACCCGGCGACAAGGGAGGCGAGCACCACCAATCCGAGGATAGCGCCCATGATGGCCGTCAGCGATACGGTTACCATGCGTTATTCCTCTCGGCTCATAATTTCTCATATTCCTTCTGTATGATCTGCACGTCTTCCCACACAAACTTCTTGTAGTCCGGGTTCCGTAGCAAGGCGGCAGGATGATAAGTCGGCATGAGGAGCGCGTCTCCGAATTTGTGGAATCGACCTCGCAGTCTATTCATAGGCGCTTTCGTATTCAGAAGCCGCTGCGCCGCCACATTCCCGAGCGCACAGATAATCTTCGGATTTATCGCTTCAAGTTGTTTCATAACAAATGGAGAACAACACTCGACTTCCTCGGTAGTGGGCGTGCGGTTTCCCGGCGGGCGGCATTTAAGGATATTGCAGATATACACTTCTTCCCGCTTGAGTTTTATCGCTTCAACGATTTTCGTGAGCAGTTGTCCCGCCTTTCCCACGAACGGCAGGCCTTGTTCGTCTTCATCTGCTCCGGGAGCTTCTCCGACGAACACGAGCTTTGCGTTTGGATTCCCCTGGCCGAATACGACATTAGTACGCGTCCGCGAGAGATGGCATTTCTCGCATCCGGAAGTGAGCGCGCTGATATCCCGAAGCAGCAAAGCGTTATCCCTCTGTCCATCTTCATCGACAGCAGTCTCCTTCTTATGGACGGCGGCGTGAGCCCTCACCACGGCGGCATCCAGCGCCGTCCACGTTTCATGGCGCATCGAGATATTCTGTAGGCCGCGTATCCTCTCCCGCTCAAGGAACTGTTTCGCGAGTTCTATGACTTCCAAAAGTTCAACGCTTGCCCGGCTGTCGTGTTTCATGACTAGGACTCCTTATAAGAAGCGGTTTCAAGTTTCAAGTTGCAAGTTTCTAGTTAGAAATCAATCGCCTTCGCATGAACGACATCGACATGCAACATAGTTGGCCGCTCTTGACGGCATACTGTCCAAAAGGTAATGCCTTTTGTCATTCTGAGCGAAGCGAAGAATCTCTGTTTGAGAGCGACAGACCATTCTGACAAAGTTATCAGGGGGAATCTCATTGGGGCAACAACGCTCCTAAGATATGGCCTCCAAAAAGCCACTAGCGAAACAATCTTCAATCAAACCGATAAGCTCGCGCTCCGACTCGGAGCAGAGGTCCAGCCCTTCGGCCGTGTGTCCGCCCTTGATTTCTATTATCATGAAAATCTTGTTGTTGTTATGCGCGGCATACCGGGCCATCGCGGTCAGAACGTCTGTCCACGGCGTGTCGCCTTTGCCCACTGGCAATCCTTCGAACGAGCGGCTTACGCCCGGCGCCTTCGTGTCGGAAACGTGAAAATACAGAGGCCGGACCTCGTTTAGGTATCTCTCAAAGTCGAGACGTTCGGTTGGGTCGGGGGTTTTGCCCGACTCGAGCTCGAGATATGGAAATGAGGGCCTGTTCGTGTGTGGAAGAGCGTAATAAAACTTCGTCATGAAGACATGCGACAAGTCCACGCAAGTCCGAGTATGAAGGTCCGCCGTCCGTGCGGCAAGGTCTTCGGCGAACACGTCCACGATACTCATCCGGTCTCCGTCTCCAATCGGCGGATTGTTTTCGTTCACAAGAGTCAAGGTCAGGCCGAAAATATCGAGCAGCGTCTGTGCAGTCAGCGTTTGACAGCGAGCGTGTCCGAGCATTGCCTCACGGAGAGCCGCCAAGCCGTCTTCTTTCTTTGCCTTCTCAAGAAGAGGGCGAGGCAATTCATACAGATTGTGGAAATTCAGCGCGCATCGGTCAGGCGGCAGGCAGATTTCCACACGGAAATCGTTGAAGTCTGTTGCGATCGCGATGAAAGGGAAAAAATATTGGGCGTCGGCGAGGCGATATCTGGAATAGCCGTCGGCGCCTTCGCCCCATGGGAAATGGCACGACGCGAATTCGAGGGTACGCGCGTTCGGATGCTGTGCCATCTGCTCGAACGCTTTGCGCAATTCAACCAACCCCCGTCCTTCTGAATATTTTGGGGGGACAAATATTTCGAGACAGCGCGGGCGGAGCTGTTCGATCCTCTCGCGCCAGTTTACTGGATCAACGTTATGGCCAAATATGAACCGTTGCATATCCAAAATCCCGTTGACGAAAGACGAAAGGGGCGAGACCAAAGGGAATAAAGGAGGAAAAGGGAAAACGATGAAAAGGCGAAGAAGAGAGAAGAAAAAAGGGGAAAAGAAACAAATAATAACTCACCTTCAAAACGCGCAACAAGCTCTTCTCCCCCAGCGTCTTGTTGCCCCCCAGATTTTGAGTTGATTGATCCTTGACCTTATTCTTACCCTTTCGTCCTTCGTCTTCCTCCCTTCGTCTCCGTTTTTTGTCGCGGTTTGAAGCTTCTTCGGGGCGCATCCCCCCAGAGGGATTCGAGATCATAGTATTTGCGGACCTGTTCGAAGAAGACATGCACGACCACGTCGCCATAATCAGCCAGCACCCATGTTCCCGCCTGCATCCCTTCAATGTGATTCGCGACGGATCCTTCTTGCTTGAGCTGTTCCAGAATAGCCTCAGCTATGGCGCGGACGCCTACAAGCGATCTACTCCCGCATATGACGAAGTAGTCAGTGACGCTTGAGAGCTTTCGCAAGTCCAGAAGCAAAACTTCTTCGCCCTTCTTGCTATCAGCGATAAAAGCCGCTTTTTTCGCCAGCGTTAGTGGGGTAATAGTGTGTCTCCTATGGTCTCTTCAGTTTTTCCCGCAGCAGCTTCGTCAGAATTTTCGGATTTGCCTTTCCCTTGCTCGCCTTCATTGCCTGGCCCATCAGGAAACCAAACGTTCGCTCGTTGCCCGAAAGGAAATCGGCGACAGGCCCCGGGTTGTCCGCAATCACCTTGTCAACAATCGACGTGAGGATGGCCTCATCGGTGACCTGAACGAGGCCCTTCGCTTCGATGATGGCCGCCGGACTTTTGCCGGTCTTAAACATCTCGCTGAATACATCTTTGGCGATGTTACCACTTATGGTGCCATCGTCTATGAATTTGAGAAGTTCCCCCAGGCTTTCGGGGGTTATCTTGCATTGTTGGATTTCGATGCCTTCGATGTTGAGGTAACGCTGGAGTTCGACCATTACCCAGTTGCTGACCGTCTTGGCATCCCGATATTGTCGGGCGGCCCGCTCGAAGAAGTCGGCGATATGCTTCGAGGCGGTCAACACGCCCGCGTCGTACTCGGGAATGCCATACTCTTCCTGCAATCGCCGCTTGCGCTGGCCGGGCAGTTCGGGCAGGTTCTTCCGAATTTCCTCAATCCATTCTTCACTCACGATCAGCGGAATCAAGTCGGGCTCGGGAAAATAGCGATAATCGTGGGCTTCTTCTTTGCTGCGCATTGAGCGTGTGACGCCGCGGTCGGCGTCCCACAGGCGCGTCTCTTGGGCGATTACGCCGCCTTCGATAAGAATCTTTTTCTGGCGCGCGGCTTCGAATTCGAGCGCCTTCTGGACCGCCTTGAAAGAGTTCATATTTTTAACTTCGGTCTTGACGCCGAGTTCGGTCGCGCCTTTTGGCCGGATCGAGATGTTTGCGTCGCAACGGAGCGAGCCTTCTTCCATGTTGCAATCGCTTACGTCGAGATACTCGAGGATTGCCTTCAGGGTAAGGGCAGTCGAATACGCTTCTTCCGGGCTCCGGATATCAGGCTCGGTCACAATCTCGAGCAGCGCCACGCCGGTGCGGTTGAAATCGACGTAGCTCACCGGCTGGCCTTCCGGATGCACCAACTTGCCGGCATCCTCCTCCATGTGAGCCCGCGTGATGCCAATACGCTTTGTTGACCCGTTTACCGGTATGTCGAGGTAGCCCTTTTTCGCCAGAGGGTCCTCGTATTGCGAAATCTGGTAGTTCTTCGGCAGATCAGGGTAGAAGTAGTTCTTGCGGGCGAACTTACAATAGCGCGCTATCTCGCAACTGAGGGCGAGCCCGGTCATTATCGCATCGTCGACGACCTTCTTGTTCAGGATGGGGAGCACGCCGGGAAGACCCATGCAGACAGGACAAACCTGCGTGTTGGGCTCCGCACCGAATTTTGTGCTGCACTGGCAGAAAATCTTTGAGAGGGTGGAAAGCTGGACGTGGAATTCAAGCCCGATGACTATTTCGTATTCCATCTAAGCCGGTTTATTTTCCGCTTTCGTTAAGGACAGACTCGTTAAATAGAAACCCAGCCATGAATCGACAATAGTATAACACATGTGGCCGTGTTTGCCAACAGAAAAGGACACGGAAAAAGGATGGAGCTACTGGAGGGCATCTAATGCCAATCGTCAGAGTTCAAAGTAAAATGTCGCCCCTTTGTCCGTCTCGCCCTCGGCCCATACTCTGCCGCCGTGGCGCTGAATAATCCGCCGGACGGTGGCCAGCCCGATTCCCGTACCCGGGAACTGGGTTGAACCGTGCAAACGCTGAAATGCGCCGAAGAGTTTGTCCACGTATTCCATGTTGAAGCCTGCCCCATTGTCGCGCACGAAATATACGAGTCTCTTTGTACGACCGGGTTTTCCGGCGGCGCGTCGTGGCAATGCTCCGAATTCGATGCGGGGGAGAGGGCGCTTACTGGTGAACTTCCATGCGTTGCCGAGAAGGTTTTCGAGAGCGATGCGCAACAAACGGGCATCTCCATGCGTGACCAGCCCCTGAGATATAACGAACTCGGCCTTGCGTTCCGGTTCTGCCTCCTGTAAGCTTGCCGCAATCGTTCCCGCCAATTCGCTCAGGTTAACCCGTCCGCGCACCATTTCGGCGCGGGTCACGAGCGAAAGATTGAGCAAGGCGTCTATGAGCTGTTCCATGTGCTCACACGATGTGAGGACATGTTGGAGATACCGTTTCCCCCGTTCGTCCACCATGCCGGAGTATTCTTCCACAAGCAGCTTGGCGAAGCCTTCCATGTTTTTCAGTGGGGCCCGCAAATCGTGCGAGGCGGAAAATGTGAACGCCTCGAGTTCCTTGTTAGCAGCCTCGAGCTGGAGTGTGCGTTCAACAACGCGCCGCTCAAGGTCTTCGTTCAAACGTCTGATTTCAGCTTCGACTCGCTTGCGCTCCGTCACGTCCCTCACAAACGCCCACATTCCGGCCGGGTTTCCGTGTTCGTCTTCTGTAAAATATGTCCTGACCTCTATTGGGAAAACGGAACCGTCTTTTTTTCTATACTCTTTCTCATATATATCAGAATAGCCCCTTGTGTACACTTGTCTCTCGATAATTTCTTTTTCTCTGCGATGCCATTTCCGGGGCGTAATGTCCTTATATGTCTTTTCCAGCAATTCCTTCTTCGAATAGCCGAGCAACTTTCGGAACGTCGAATTGCTTTCAATTATTCTGTCGGTGGTGTCGACCAGCACATACCCATCGCGGCTGCTCTCGTAGAGTTGGCGGTACCGTTTCTCGGATCGGCGCAGTTTAACATCTGCCTGCTTGCGCTCAGTGATGTCGCGCACAATCGCAAGCAAACAGTCCTTGCCGCCGATGGAAGCTCGTTTCAGGTTCACCTCGACCCAGAACAAACGTCCGCCTTTGTCTTTGGCAAGCCATTCGAAAAGTTGCGGCTCTCCTTCGACCGCTTTTCTTATCCAGCGAAGCGCATCGGATTGGGTATAAGGCGTCGTGCCTGCGCTCAGTGCTTCCACGTCGAGGCGCCGGGCCTCATCTTGCGAATATCCGTACATCTCGCACATCTTCCGGTTGACATCGAGGATATCGCCGGTCGCAAGTTCATGAACAAAAATCGCGTCATTCGCCGCGTTGAAAATCGAGCGGTAGCTATTCTCCACCTCACGAGAAGCCACAGCGGCTCTTTTCCCTCGTCCGACAACGCTTTCTCGCCGAGCACTCCCGCCCTTTCTCGCTTTCGCGGATTTGTTCGCGAGTCGCCGTTTTTTCGGGTCTTCGTTCTTGATTGCGCTTTGTCTGAATTGCGCAGAAAGCCTGCGCATGAACACTCGCTGGCCGCTTCGGCGCTGTCACGAGACGAGGCGTTTAGCTGTGGGTTACGAGTGTGAGACTGCAAAGGTTGCAGAGTTTCCGGAAGAGCATTTATGAGAGCGTTTGCGGCAGGATCCTGCCCGGAGATTTTCGCGTTTTCCTTCAATTTCATAAGACTCGGCAAATCGTCTTGACATACACCCGAGTTTGAGGGCAATAACTCGCGTCGTTTATTATCCCATAGTCCTGAACTCTTCGCAAGTTTTCATGTGAATTACCCATGCCGATCAACATGAGGCTTAGCGAATTTTCTTGACAAAATCGGCCGCTTCGGGGAATGATAGCTGCAAGTTTGCATACAAAATGCTGTTGACGGGGCTCGGTAGAACAGGCAAGAAAGCGCTACATCAGCCACTACAGGGAGACGCGAGATGAGCCGCCATAATTTCGAGAGGTTCTTCAAGACCGAGAAGCAAAGGCAGTTTGACACTGATTTCTTCAAGGAGGCGGAAAACTACGAAGCATGGGATGAAATCGATTTTCTGTCCACAGAAGAGATTCCCGGCGTGCAAACCTTCCGCATAAAAGCCGAGGACATGAAGTTCTTCGCTGAAGCGGTTCTCGACGACAATCCTCTCATGAGCGATGAAGAATACGCGAAGAACTCGTCTTACGGAACATTAGTCCCGCATCCGCTCTTCATCACCCAAATGGGCTTCTGGTGTATCGGTGTTCGAGGGCGCGGCAACTGGGTGAGAACTCCCGGCGCGCGTAATCCCGGGCAAGATATCGAAATCTATGAGCCATTTCGGGTGGGAGAAACGATTCATATCAAGATGCGCCCGCACGACCGGTATATCAAGAGAGGGAAATACTATCTGCAGTATAGGGCCGATTTCTACAATCAGGACAATGTGAAGAAAGCCAGTTGGATCGCCACGCTGATTCTTCCCAAGACAAAGGCGGATATAAAGAAATTCCTCGAGGGCAGGCGCGGCGTCGAGGCCTAAGGCAGCGGGGAGGTGAGAATCGTGGACAAATTGACATTCGATTCCGTGCAGGTGGGCGACGAGCTTCCGCCCCTCTATAGGCCCGTCACCCAGGAAACATTCTGGAAATTTGCGGTGGCGTCTTTCGACTATAATCCCGTGCATTGCGACCCCGAATGGGTTGCGACGGCCCAGCCATTCGGGATACCCCAAACAGTCGCGCACGGCATGATGACGATGTCGTTCATGTTATCCGTCGCCTCCACATGGGCTTATCCGGCGGGCCTTAAAATAACCAAAATGACCTCGAAGTTCTTCTGGCCGGTTGTGGCAGGCTGGACCGTAAAATGCTCGGGTGTGGTCTCGGAGAAACATGTGGTCTCGCCGGGCAAGAATTTCGTGGTTGTTGATCTTAAGGCAGAGAATCAGGATGGCAAAGAACTCGCCATCTGTCGGACAGAGATTGTTTTCCCTGATTAGGGAAGATTTATTTGCGTCTGCGTTTGCTCAACCAGATGCTTACTCTGTGTTGGAATGCCTCCATGTATGTGTAGAACACCGGCGTCACGTATAGGGTGAGCACCTGAGAAACCATCAGTCCTCCAACAACTGCGAGCCCAAGCGGCCGGCGCGACTCAGCCCCGGCTCCAATTCCGATAGCGATCGGCAATGTTCCCATGAGGGCGGCCATCGTAGTCATCATAATGGGGCGGAATCTGACAACGCATCCCTGATAGATCGCGTCAACGGGCTGCTTCCCTTCATTTCTCTGAGCGTCGAGGGCAAAATCGATCATCATGATGCCGTTCTTCTTTACGATGCCGACGAGCATGATGATTCCGACAAAGGCGTAAATGTCGAGGTCGAGGCGGAACAGCATCAGCACCAGCAAGGCGCCGAAGCCCGCCGACGGCAGACCCGAAAGTATCGTGAGCGGATGGATAAAGCTTTCGTAGAGAATTCCGAGAATGATGTAGATTACGAGGATGGCCATAATTAATAGCAACCAAAGACCCTTGAGGGAGGCCTGAAAGGCTTGCGCAGTTCCCTGGAAAGTGGTGCTGACATTCTGGGGAAGTGTAGCGTGAGCGATCTTCTCGACAATCGCGACGGCGTCACCCAGCGACACACCGGGTTTGAGGTTGAAGGAGAGGGTTACCGCCGGGATTTGACCGAGATGATTCACGCTCAGAGGACCAATAGTCTGATCTAAGCGAGCTACTGCATTGAGCGGCACGAGTTTCCCCTTTGATGATCTTATGTAGAGCATCGACAACGCCGAAGGGTCACTCTGGTATTGAGGCTCTACTTCCGCAATAACTCTGTACTGATTGTTCGGGGCGTATATCGTGGAAATCTGCTGTGACGCATAGGCCAAACTCAATGCGCCTTCGATCTGCTCTGCGCTAACACCCAAGGTCGAAGCCCTGTCGCGGTCGATCTCGACACTCACTTGCGGATTTCGAAGCTGCAAATCGCTCGTCACGTCCTGCAACTGCGGCAGTTCTCGCAGCCTTGCTTCCAAAATCGTGGAATATTTGTACAGCTCCTCCGTATCAGGGCTCTGCAGCGTGAATTGATACTGGCTTTTTGTCAACTGGCCGCCGATTCGGATAGGAGGGGGGTTCTGTAGGAACATATTGATGCCGATGACTCTCGAAGCTTTTTCCCGCAGCTCCTGAATCACTTCATCTGCGTTTAGTCGCCGCCCGGAGCGCGGTTTCAGCCGGATGAACATGCGGCCGGTATTGCTCGAAACACTGCCTCCCCCCGTGCCGACGCCCGACATAAATATGTCAACGTTCGAGTCTTCACGAACAACCGTAGCCAACGCGCGCTGATGCTTTACCATTGAATCAAAGGAAATGCCCTGTTGGGCTTCGGTGAAGGCGAATATCTGCCCGGTGTCTTCGCTCGGAAGGAATCCCTTTGGCACCACCACGAACAGGTATAAAGTCACGATAAGCGAGAGACCGGTGGCCATCATTGTAGCGCGCCGATGGCGCAAGACGAACTTGAGACTGCTCTCGTAAACCGCCAGCATGCCCTCGAAAAAGCGTTCCAACGCCGTATACAGGCGTCCATGTCTCTCCTCGCCCGGGGGACGCAGGAACCTGCTGCAGAGCATCGGCGTGAAACTCAGCGAGACAAACCCGGAAGTCAGAATGGCCACCCCAATCGTTACAGCGAACTCATTGAGCAAACGCCCAACGATTCCGCCCATGAACAGGATGGGGATAAAGGCCGCCACAAGCGAAAGAGTCATGGATATGATTGTAAACCCTATTTCTTTCGACCCAATCACCGCGGCCTCGAGCGGCCGCTCGCCTTTTTCCATGTGTCGCACAATATTCTCGAGCATCACTATAGCGTCGTCGACGACGAATCCGACCGCAAGTATCAGGGCCATCAAAGAGAGGTTGTCGAGGCTATAGTGCAGGAGGTACATGATGGCGAACGTGAAGATGATGGATGCAGGCAAGGCGAGGCTAGGAATGATGGTCGCAGAGAGATTTCGCAAGAAAAGGAATATTACCGCTACCACCAGGAAAATTGTCAGCAGCAAAGTGAACTTCACGTCATTGACCGATTCGCGAATTGAATCGGAACGATCCAAAAGGATATCGAGATGGATTGACGCCGGCATCTGCGCGCGAAACGTGGGCAGCAATGCCCTTATCGAGTCCACCACCTGCACCGTATTTGTGCCGGGTTGGCGTTGTATGGCAAGGACGATCGCGCGCTCCTCGTTACGGGCGTCCAGGTACCAACTTGCCACTTTGTTGTTTTCGACACTGTCGATTACATTTCCGAGTGCTTCAAGGCGAACCGGCGAGCCGTTGCGGTACGCTACGATTAGAGGTCGGAATGCCGAAGCGTTATAAAGCTGCCCGCTCGCCTGGACTGTGAACGCCTTGTCCGGCCCGTACAGAGTCCCTGTCGGCAGGTTTACGTTCCCGCCTTGTATAGCCTCGGCCACCTCGTCTATTCCTATCTCACGCGAGGCAAGCGCTTTCGGATTGAGCTGGGCGCGCACGGCGTATTTCTGAGCGCCGAAAATCTGGACCTGAGCCACTCCGCTGACCATTGATATGCGCTGCGCGATGAACGTGTCCGCATACTCGTTTACCGTCGAAAGAGGAAGCGTAGGCGCCCTGAGCGCAAGAAAGAGAATCGGCTGGTCCGCGGGATTAACCTTCTGATACGACGGGGGGGTCGGCATGTTTTGCGGCAGTTGGCGCTCTGCTTTTGCAATCATTGCCTGCACGTCCTGGGCTGCAGCGTCTATATCGCGGCTCAAGTTGAACTGGAGCGTAATCTGCGTGCTCCCCAGAATGTTTGTGGAAGTCATGGAATCGAGACCGGCAATGGTAGAAAATTGACGCTCAAGCGGCGTGGCTACTGCCGAAGCCATGGTTTCAGGACTCGCGCCGGGGAGATTAGCTGTCACTTGAATGGTTGGAAAATCCACATTCGGGAGGTCGCTCACCGGCAAGAGGCGGTAACCCATAATCCCAAAAAGCAAGATGGCCGCCATGACGAGCGTCGTCATAATCGGCCTGCGGATAAAAAGCTCTGAAATATTCATTACTGCCTCTGATTCGTTACTTGCTGCCTTCTGCAGTGGACTTGACGTCCACCTTTGCGCCCGGAGTAAGCCGTAAGTGCCCGTCAGTCACGACTTGCTCTCCCGGTTGGACCCCCGCTTCGACAACCGCTTCGCCGTTTATTGTCCTGAGAACGGAAACGGGACGCTGGTCAACGGTGAGGTCGTTCTTTATAACGAAAACATACTGCCCTTTTTCTCCGGTTTGCACGGCGCGCGATGGGACCACAAGCGCATTCTGCTCTGTGGTGAGCGTCACGGTGACATTGACAAACTGACCGGGCCACAGTCGGTTTTCTTTGTTGTCAAATGTTGCCTTGAGTCTTATGGTCCCGGTGTTGCTGTCAACGGCATTATCCACGAAGGTCAGCGAGCCTTCTATGCCTTCCCCTCGCTCCGTCTCTGTGGCTTCGACCTGCGTTCCTCCGGAAGTCATGTGTCTTCTTATATCCGGCAGATAGATCTCCGGCACTGAAAAGCTTACATAGATAGGCTGGACCTGGTTAATTACGACCATGGGAGTGTCGGCATTTGCTTTCACCAGATTGCCCTGGTCGACTACGAGACTTCCGGCCACGCCGGTGATGGGAGTATGGATGTAGCAGTACTTCAAAAGTAGATGCGCATTGTCAACCGCTGCTCTATCGGCGTCTACGGCGGATTCGAGGGCATTGGCATTCGTGTGGATTTTGTCATACTGCTCCTGGGCTATCAGGCCCTCCTTGAAAAGCTCTTCGTAGCGGCGAACTTCCCTTCGTGCGTTCTCCAACTGCGCGGTGTCTTTCGCGAGGTTTGCCTCGGCTTGTTTGAGCGCGGTCTCGAACGGGCGAGGGTCTATGGTGAAAAGGAGGTCCCCTCTTTTTACGGCCTGTCCTTCGGTAAAATGGACGCGAGTGAGCTCTCCTCCCACTTGCGATTTGACTGATACAGTGGAATGGGCCTCGACGTTGCCAATTGCCTTGAGCTGCACGGGAACTGTTTTTTGAAGCACGGGAGCGGCGGTCACGGGGGCCGCAGGCTTTGGGGAAGAAGGCGCCGATTTAGCATCTGAGCAAGCGGTCGGCAAAATCGTTGCCAAGCAATACAGCATAAAAAGCGCGACGGCGCGTGAAGCTTTTTCAGAAAATGAATATGATTTAGCAAACATTCGACTCATGTTCTCCAATTCAAGAAGGAAAACCGGTTTCCCCCCTTTGGGGGTGAGGGGGTATCAATGGTCTGGCGATCACAATCCAACTGACGCTCTTTATCATATCATTTCAGGAGGCGTTTTGTCGAAAATGCGGCCTTCTTGACAACTCATACCATGCCGAAGTTAGAATATCTGCGGTTAGTCGCGTGCGTATATAAAGAACTGAGCGAAAGCAAGGCGGAATCTGTTCGAGCAGGCAAGCGCAGAAGCCAAACTTATTCGCAGGTGATCAGCGAAGAGGAAACGCCCACTTATTCAACACGGAGGTCAGTAATGAGTAAAATCATCATCACCGCCGCAATCACAGGGGCAGTTCACATTCCCACTATGAGTCCGTATCTGCCCATCACTCCCGATCAAATAGTCGAGGACGCCGTGAAGGCGTATGAGGCGGGCGCGGCTATCGCGCATATTCATGTGCGTGTGCCCGAGAACGGCATGCCCACGGCGGATCCCGAATTGTTCAACGAAGTGCACTGTAAGATCAAGCAACGCTGCAACATGATCTTGCTGCCCACCACGGGGGGCGGCGCCAACCAGACGATCGAGGAAAAGCTGAAACCCATATCGAGGCTGAAACCCGAAATGTGCTCGTTCGACCCGGCGCCTTTCAATCTCGGTCTTTTTTCCCTCGTGAAGCGATTCGACAATTTCAAATACGAATGGGAGAAGATGTATCTCGAAATGGTGAAGATGGGCACATTTGCTCCAAGCTTCAATGACGACATCGAATACGCGAAGACTATGCTTGCGTGCGACACAAAGCCCGAATTCGAGATGTATGAACTGGGCCACATCGGCTATGTTGCATGGCTGATCGAAGAAGGCCTTGTCAAATTGCCGCCACATCTGCAATTCGTATTCGGCCCCATCGTGGGATGGATGACTCCCTCGGTGAAACATCTGGTCATGATGTATGAGGAAGCCGTGGACCGGCTCGGCGCCGGCAAGTTCACGTGGTCGGTCGCAGGCGCGGGGAAGCATCAGATACCGTTGGCTGCCACGGCAATGGCGATGAGCGCCCAGAACGTGAGGGTGGGTCTAGAAGACTCACTCTATGCCGGGAAAGGGAAACCGGCCACGTGCAGCGCTGATCAGGTGAAAATGGCAGTGAACATAGCCAAGGAGATGAGCCTTGAGCCGGCCACCCCTGACGAAGCTCGCCAGATATTCGGGTTGAAGGGCATAGACAAAGTGGCGTACTAAGAAAGGGAGAAAAGGTTAAAAGGGGAAATGGCATTCTTCATTGTTTTCTCCTCTTATAAAGAATGACGGGCAAAAGGGCAAAAGGGGAAAAGAGGAAAAGGGGAAATGGGAACCAAGCTTATTTCCGATTTCCGGGGCAACGCGCCGCAAAGACAACAGTGAAGCCCATGTCACTTCGTGGCTGCGACGATCATTCCCCACAGATTCAGCCAACATGACGTTAAGGGGAACTTGTTCCATTTGATGTCTTGAAATCCGACTCGAATGAGAATGCTTTCCAACTCTTCGTAGGAATAGCATCGCGGTTTGCCGAACGGTTGAAACAGAAAATCGTTCAGCCTCGTCTTCTTCGACATGAAAACGTATATTCTTCCGCCGGGTTTCAGTCGCCTTTTCAGCGAAGCGAGCCCATTGTCGATGTCCGGCACATATTCAAGCATGGCTGAAGTAACAATCAGGTCGAAATAGTCATCATCGTACGACAATTCTCTCACGTCATGCCGACGCAGGTCGATTCCGTCGGCCCCCGCTTCCCTGAAACCATGCAGCATGTCCTCAGAGATATCAAAGGCATATTGCTTTACTCCCTTGAGGTCTTGCCGGCCGATTTTTTCTCGAATCGCCCTGCTGAGTACCCCATAGCCGCAGCCTGCGTCCAGAATCAGGTCGTTGTCTTTTATTGGGACTGTCCGGAAAATGAAATCGCGGATTCCACGGGGGTAAAGGAACCACCTGGTCAGGATTTTATATTGGGAGCACAGTTCCTTGTCGTATAGAGGCTCGAGGGGAGCATCTGCGTTTGCAGGCATATGTTACTCCTTCCCGAAATGACATCGGGAGATACATAACTGTCCCTCAACTGCGTCGGTCATTCTGAGCAGAGCGGAGAATCTCTGCTTGCAGCCGCAAACCCGCCAGAGATGAGAGATTCTTCGTCGCTCCGCTTCTCAGAATGACAGTTCTTCAGAAAGTGTCGACCGGCATATCATTTCGGCAACACACCCTTGACTCTTGACCCGTGATTCACGCTCAGCGCGGTCCCTTCGGCTTGCTCCTTCTATCTTTCCCTTTTATGAGCAGCAACTGCCGGCCTGCTTTGTTCCTTGAACCTTTACGCTGAGTATCGACTTAGCGACGTCTTGCAGTTGCTCTGTTGTCGCATTGAGGTTCTCGATCATCGCCTTCACAGTCGGGTCGTTCGCCATAAGTTCGGCGGGGAAGTTGGCCTGGCTGACTATCTCGACATTCCGAAAGCCCGAGTCTTTGATTGCCTGAATATATTCGTCTCTGATCATTGCGCCTGCAACGCAGCCGACATACGCCTCAATCGAGCTCTTTATAAAATCGGGAAGCTCTTTGGTCAACACGATGTCCGACACCATCATCCGCCCACCCGGTTTGAGCACTCGGAAGGCCTCGCGGAAAACCCTCGGTTTATCGGGTGAGAGATTGATGACGCAATTCGAGATGACCACATCGACGGAGTTGTCGGCGGCCGGGATATTCTCGATCTCCCCCAACCTGAATTCCACATTCCCATAGTTGTCTTTGCGAGCGTTTTCCCTGGCCTTGTCGAGCATTTCCGGAGTCATATCTACGCCGATGACCCTGCCGGTCGCGCCAACCTTGTTCGCAGCCAGAAAACAATCAAATCCCGCCCCTGCGCCGAGATCGAGCACGATTTCCCCTTCTTTCAGGGATGCGAGCGCCGTGGGGTTCCCACAGCCCAGCCCAAGATTTGCGCCCTCCGGCACCGACTCCAACTCAGCCTCCGAATACCCGATGCGCTTGCTTATTTGCTCAACCACGTTCGCGCCGCCGCAACACGAACTCGGCGGAGCGCAGCACGAACTCTCGCTGCTGACTCTCTCGGCATATCGCTCTCTCACGGCTTTCTTCACTTCTTCCTTCTTCATCTGAACGCCCTCCCTGTGGTTCGTTGACTTACCACCTACACTCATAACACATCCTTCATGATCGGCCCCAGCATTTCCCTTACAGTACCAGCCAAAGCATCCGCCTTAACCAGCGCGAAGCAGCACACTTGCCCCTCGGATTCAAAACTCACGACCGCAAGCTTGTCGCCCGCCTTGATCCCGGCCTTGTCCCTCAAGTCTTTGGGCAAGACTATTTGCCCTCTCGCGTCGACCGGTATGAGCGCTTCAACCTTGCAACAGCGCATCCCCGCTGACATCATCGAGGTCGGCCCGAACGCTTGCGGCGCCTTTTTCCCTGCCATATTCGTCACCACCTTTCCCCGGTTCCATGATTCATCAGATTTTCTCGCTTGTTCACATAAATCAGTATATACTGAAAAATCTGATTTGTCAAGCCCAAAGGTAGAAACCTAACTCAAAGGCGCAAAGAACGCAAAGGAAGAACAAAGGGAGTCCCCATGTGTACAACAGAGCGCTTCGGTCCCACGATGTAGCGGAACGACCATACGTCTATTCACTGACTGCGCCGTTTACGGCGTTCTAAGGGGAGATCGAGATTGTTTGCAACGCGGGAGAGCGCAAGCTGGACATCGCACATTAACGGCCCTTTTCGGCCACTTTTAATTGAAATATTGGCTGATTTCGTGTATGATACCTCAAACGTCTGCAGCTTGCAGTTACAACCGGGAATCTATGAAGATAAGAGTAACGACCCCCACCCGAATTGACCTGGCCGGCGGCACGCTTGATCTCTATCCTCTCTACCTCTTTGAGGAAGGCGGACTGACGGTCAATTTCGCAATCGACATGTATTGCCATGTGGCCATCGAGGCTCGAAACGACGAAAAAATCTCTCTCACATCCATCGACCTCAACATGCAGGACCAGTTTGCTAATGTGGACGCGATATCGACCGGTGGGCCGCTCGAAATCGTCTCACGCGCCGTGAAATTCTTTCGCCCGGGCGCCGGAATGAATGTAACAACAGAGAACCAAGTTATTAAGGGGTCGGGTCTCGGAGGCTCTTCGTCTCTGCTTATCGCGACTCTCGCGGCGTTGAATGCACATATGAACGCTGTCTACTCATTTAACGAATTGATTGACCTTGCGGCGGACATAGAAGCGCAATGCATTCGCATTCCAACGGGAAAACAGGACTATTTCGCTGCCGTCTATGGAGGGGTGAACGCGTTGTGGTTCGAGGTGGGCGGGAACCGGCGCGAGGACTTGTTGAGGGACGGCGCGGAGATAGCTGAGCTCGAGAGTCGGATCATCCTATCGTTCACGGGCGCCGCACGGTTCTCGGGCGCCACAAACTGGAGCATGATCAGGAATTACATCGAGAATAATCCCAGGACGCATGCCGGAATGAAGGAGATCAAGGCGACCGCGGTCGCTATGCGCGACTGCATCCTCACGCGAGATTGGGGTGAATTCGCCTCTGTCGTGGACCGAGAATGGCAGAACAGACGCATGCTGGCCGAAGGGGTCACGAATGACATGGTCGAGAGAGTGATGCAGGCTGCACGCAGTTCTGGCGCATTGGCCAACAAGCTGTGCGGCGCGGGCGGAGGCGGCTGCATGATAACGTGCGTCGAGCCGTCGAAGAAGAAAAGCGTTGAAGATGCTCTGACCTCAGCGGGAGCCCAAGTGCTCCCATTCAAGATCGTCGAGGACGGAATCAGGCTGGAGTACTTGCCGTAGCGGAGGAAAACAAGATTTATCTTTTTGATTCCCGCCGAAGCGGGAGCGGGAATCCATTGGCGGAACACTCACAATAGCGGGGGAAAATATGACCCATAAAACTATGATCTTCAAGAATTGTATAATCCTTCTTCTCGGTCTTTTCATAGGCTGTTCGTCCGCGAACAAGCCGCGCCTTCCGGAAAACTCTGACCCCGTGATCGGGGGGGAATTGAGCGAAGAGAAGGCGCGCGGGACCCTCGAGACGAAGCTCGCAAATCAAATGAGATTCGCGGAAGAGAACAAAGAATCTTTCAAGAAACAGGTGGTGTCAGTTCCATCAGGCGAGTTTACCTACTATTACAAGTATTATGATGAGTTTCCGGAGGAGAAGAGCGTAAGCATCTCCATATCTCCCGGCGACACGGTTCTCGCTCCTGCATACACCGCAAATGTCAAGTATCGAAAGGTCCGCTATCAGACCCGCTACACGAAATCCCAAGCGAAGGCGGAAGACGATAACGACTTCATCCGTGACGAGGGCTTTGAGAATGACGTTTATGAATTTGTTGACGGCAAATGGCGCCTGAAGAGTTCGGTCTTCGAGGTGACGAAAACCTCGATCTATAAGGACGACCGGTGGACGGTCATGCAGGGGAGAATCAAACGCACGGAAGAGGAGAAGCCGGAATATTTCGTCGACAAGGTGCGAACCCTCTTCGGCCTGCTGGACTGAGCATCTGACCACGAAGAGAAAAGAGAGTTACGAAGAGAAGAGAAGAATGGATTCCCGCCTTCGCGGGAATGATAACAACCAAGAGAATTTCGCGAATATCACGTCGTTCTCGACTGTAATTCTACTGGAAGTCATTTGAATAGCAGGTCATTAGGGGTGTATCGATGATCATTTCTCGCCAGAAACCACTTGAGGAAATCAAGGCTTCTGTCGCCGGTTATCGCAGACTCGCGATCATCGGGTGCGGCGGGTGCGCGGCCGTTTGTCAGGTCGGCGGCACTAAGCAGGTCGAGGAGATGGAGAGGGCGTTGAGCGATAAGGAGATTTCATTCACGTTCCAGATCGACGAGCCGTGCGATCAGCGAATTCTGGCGCGCGAATTGAGGCGCGTAACGGGCCGGTTGGAAAACGTGGATGCAGTCCTCATTCTCGCCTGCGGAACGGGCGTGCAGGCTTTAGCGTCGGCCATCAACAAGCCATGTCTTACCGGTTTGGATACGCTCTTCCCCGGCACAGTGATTCATTCGACCAGCTACGCCGAGAACTGTGACGCATGCGGCCAATGCCTCCTCAATTTCACCGCGGCCATCTGCCCGCGGACCAAATGTCCGAAAGGAATCGTTAACGGCCCGTGTTCCGAGAAACCCGATGAGAAATGTTCCGCCGATTCGGAGTCGGAATGCATATGGGTCACCATCACGAAGCGCAGGGAATCTCTAGGGTTGCCTGGCGCCCTTTGCGAGTATTCTCCTCTCAATTGGGAGCGGCGCATATCTCCCCGCAAGACCTCGGGCAAAACATCAAGTAGTGGACAATGAGCCCGAAGGTTGCAGTAGCAACTGAGAGACAAGCGTGTTTGTAAGGACGAACCTTGTATTCGGCCCACATTCGAGACTGGGCAAACACATGGTTCGCTCCCGCAGGAATGTGAGAAGCGCCTCGACCGGCAAGAATTTTGGAATGAACCAAATGCCATGATAACTCTCATAGAAATGCAAACGCCGCTATTGCCCGATATCGAAAGGTGTGTTTCGGCAATTGCCAAGATGGACGAGTTCGATTCCGTGATCCTCGAGACGGTCGGAGGAATCAACGCAGTCGCCATGGGCACGCTGCTCAAAGGACGATGCAATAAAGAGATTTTTCTCAAGATTACATGCCGTGACAAGAACCGTATCGCACTGTATTCGGATTTGACGACCGCAGCCGCTGCCGGCCTGCTTAACGTGGTCGTCGCCGACGGCGTCCATCCGGCGCAGAGTCAATTCCCGGCTGCAAAGCCCGTTTATGATCTAGACTCACTCAGCCTTCTCCGAATGATCAAATCCGATAGTCCCGCGTTCAGCCCCGCCCATATCCCGCCGCTCAGCTCTCTCGCATGGAATGTCGGTGTCTGCGTGGGAGGATTGACCAGCGCGGACATCGGTCGGGCTCGCAAGTTCGTGTCCGCCGGCGCCGATCTGTTCTTTGTCGGATCACTCGCTGCCATCAGCCAGATAAAGCAGGTGACGGACAAACCGGTATTCTTATCCGTTCCTGCGGAACATACAGCCGATCTTTCCGAGATTCTAGACGAAGCAGAAAAGTCAGGGGCTAGTGGCATAAATATCATCGCGGGCGCGGCAGACAGAGTATTCGAAGGCATTTGATGGAAGCTTTACTAGGCACAAAAGGCGAAATCATCCTCGCAATGGGTAATGAAGCCATTGCGCGTGCAGGCATCGAGGCGGGAATCGGATATTTTTCGATGTACCCGGGCACGCCCGCTACCGAGATCGGACAGACATTCGAGAATCTGAAGGAACGATTGCCGGATTTCTATATGGAGTATAGCGCGAACGAGCATGTGTCGCTCAATGGCGCCATGGGGGTTTCATGGACGGGGATCCGTTCGATGGTCGCCATGAAACACGTAGGCATGAATGTTGCCGCTGAGCCCGCGCACTTCCTGGGCTATACCGGTGTCGGCGCCGGACTGGTAATTGTAATCGGGAGCGACCCCGGGGCCACGAGCTCGACAGGCGAACAGGATGACCGCTGGTATTCGCTCCATACCCACATCCCCTTGCTCGAACCGAGCACAATCCAGGAGGCCAAAGATTTTACGCTTGCGGCTTTTGCGCTTTCAGAAAAATATAGTTTGCCTTTTGTCATAAATGCGCCGTCGCGGCTTTGCCACAACATCGGGGACCTCGAACTAGGCCCAATTGCTCGCCGGAAGGGCAGAGGAAAATTTACGCCCAATTATCAGCGCTACTTCAACTTGTTTGGACAGGCGGTCCGCAATCACCAAGATTGCCTGAACCGTGTCGCGGCGTTTGCGCGATCCGCCGACATTTCCGGTTTCAACAGAATTATCTATGGCGACGCTTCATGGGGCATCGCAACCTCTAGTGTTAACTATCTCTATGCGATGGAGGCCATGGAAATTCTTGGCCTGCTCGATGTGCCTGTTTTCAAGATTGGCGTCACCTATCCGTTCCCTTCGGCGCAATTACAGGAATTTGCTGGGAACTTGAAGAAGGTGGTAATTATCGAGGACCTTGAAGGGTTCCTCGAATATCAAATGAAACGGCACGCGTTCGAGTTGGGCCTGAGATGTGAGGTAATTGGAAAGGAATTGGTCCCTGCATCCGGGGAAATCAACCCCGATATTGCGCTAGAAGCACTGAGCCGCGTATCTGGGCGAAGAATCCCCGAGCATATCGGGCGCGCTGCTTCCATCGGCGACGAGATCGCTGCGAGTATTCCTCAGCGAATTGCCACCTTCTGCATTGGATGTCCGCATCGCGCGTCGGTCTATGCGGTTCTTTCGGCAACGAACCGCAACGCTATTATTGGCGGCGACATCGGCTGCTACACGATGGCGTCGCTCCCACCCTTCAGGGCCGCGGAATGGTGCACCTGCATGAATTGCGGCTTGAGCGCCGCACAGGGCATAAGCCATGTCAGCGACAGCGGTCCCCTCGTAACATTTGTCGGCGATTCCACATTTTTCCATTCAGGCATCCAAAGCCTGCAGAACGCCATCGCGAATAACGCTGAGGCGTTACTCATTATCTTGGATAATCGCTGGATTGCCATGACCGGCCACCAGAAAAGCCCCACCACCTCGATGGGGGTTAAGGGTGAGCGGCTGGAAGCTGTCGATTTGAAAGCGCTGCTTAAGAGCCTTGGGGCAACTCGGGTGCGCGCAGTGGACGTATTCGACGTGCCCCGTTTAAGGTCAGTGATTGCAGATGAACTCACGCAAAAGGGGCTTCGTATAATAATTGCGAGAGGCGAGTGCGCCCTGCAAACACATCGCCGGGGAAAATATGTCGCCCGCAAATTCAGCGAGTTCTACTCGATTGTTCGCGAGAGATGTCAGCGCTGCGGCGTTTGCTACAAGGAGTTTTGTTGCCCCGCTATTATGGAAGCGGCCGATGAAGGCGAAGAATACTATTATATCGACGAGGAAACATGCGTGCGGTGCGGCGCCTGCAAAACAGTCTGTCCCAATTCAGCTATTGTGCTCTCGCGGCTCAGCCCCCGCAGGGAAGCTTATTCAGGGACATCGGTTTATCCGGGGACACCATGGCGCCACTAAGGAGTAAGAAGCAGTGCCCGTGTATAACGCGCTCATAGCAGGCATTGGGGGACAGGGCGTGATAACTCTCGGAACCCTCTTGAAGAAAGCTGCGCTCAAGGCAGGGATTCACGTGAGCGGCTCTGAGCGGAGGGGCGGTGCACAGCGCGAAGGACACGTCTCAAGCATTATCCGCTATCGTTGGACAGAAAGCGGCCGCGAATACAACGACCGGCATGAAGTCTGCTCGCCGATGCTTCCTGCCGGCCAAGCGCATCTCCTGATAGGTTTGGAACCGCTCGAGGCCGCCCGGATGGCGCGGTACTTGAACAGCGATTCGGCGGTGATTTTGAATTCGTTCCCCCTTCCTCCGATACCAGTGAAACTGGGTGGAGCGGAGTATCCGCCGCTCGAAGTCATTGTGGGAATGCTCGAAAGGCTGACGGCGCGGGTTTATACGTGGAACCTTGCGGAAATAGCGCGGGAGAGGTTCGGCCATACCCGCGCAATGAACGCCATTTGTCTCGGCATCGCGTCGAGATTAGCTGACTTACCGGTACCCGAGAAACATCTGCTCGATGCTTTGGCAGAAGAAGGCCGTCCCGAAGACACCGACTGTTTTCGGTGCGGCGTGAGTCTCGCTGATGCGAAAAAAAGATAAAATCAAGGCTCCCATTTCCGGGGAAGAGAATGTCCTCTTTTCAGCACAGAGGAAGCTGATTAAGCCTCGCGTCCAAAACAAACTAATCATGGCCTTTGTGTCCACGGCGCTTATCTCAATCGCAGTCTCAACCTATCTCGTGGTCCAGATCAATTCCGAACTTACGGAGAACGAGATTGAACGCAAAATCCGCGAGGCCAACGCGTCCGTGCTGTCGGTAATAGACCGCTACGAGGAGCAGGCAAGGGAAAGCCTCGACTCCGCGATGGAAAAACCAGGATTTGCGGAGGCGCTCAAGACACAAACAGTCCCTTATTTGTTCACTCCCCCTTTATCTTCTGGGAACGAAGCGCCGATAGGGCTGTGGGTTCCCAGCGGGCAGCCAGTCCCCGGCAGCGGCCCGCCTCAGGCTGCCGCGCACATTCCTCCGACGGGAGTGAAAACGGTGATGCAGACGGAGATCAACGGGATACAGACACTGCTCGCCGGAGCCGTGATGCCCGTCGCCGACAAGGAGCGCCAACATGGCACTCTGGCGGTTGGCTATGTTCTCGGAAAGAGCTTTGCTCAAGATCTTGAAATTATGACGAACGCCGCCATTCGCATTTTTTACGAAAAGATACCCACCGGTCCCTCGAGCATTTTCTTCAGAGGCAGTAGCTCCGAACTGCCGGAAACCACGGCGAAAGAGATCAAGGAAATAGCTTCCCTGATGCGAGCGCGCCCCCGACTCGAATTGGTTATAGAGGGGCACACCGATTCCACAGGTTCGGAAAAACAAAACTATCTGATCGGGCTGAAACGGGCCGAATCCGTCAAAAATGCGCTTGTCCGACAAGGGATAGCGCCATCCCGTATCCAAACTATTAGTTTCGGCGAAACGCGTCCGATCGCGCCCGCGACGACCGAAGAAGGTCTGGCCATGAATCGAAGGGTGGAGTTGGAATTCAAAACGCATGAGGACCCGCTCGTGGGTGCAATCCAGGACCTTCCAATGACCTCGGCGGTGAAACAAAGCATATTTGCTGACAACGAGAGTTGCTATGACCGCGACGCACTGCTCAAGGGCGAGCCTTATCGCGCCATTTATCAGCCCCTGGTCAGCTACGGAGGAAAAGTCCTGGGATTGATTTTTGTCGGCATACCCCGCAAGTATACCTTTGAGACGACGGTTGCCACGTGGCACTTTTTCCCGGTCATCCTTGGGATCGGTTTTCTTTTGGCGACCGGTCTCGGCTACACAATTTCCCGCGGCATCTCGCGCCCAATACGACACCTTTACCGCGGCGTCCTGGCAGTCTCCGAAGGAGATCTCGACCAGCGCTTCGAAGTGAAGACCAAGGACGAAATAGGGGACCTTGGCAGAGCGTTCAATATAATGACGAAGAAGCTGCGGCAGTTGAGAGAACTCGAACAGGAAATGCAGAGGCGCAACCGTCTTGCGGCGCTCGGAGAGTTGTCGGCAGGCGTGGCTCACGAAATCCGGAATCCCCTCGGTATTATCAAGAACTCTGCGGAAATGCTGCGCGATCGGATACAGGATGATTCCAAGAGGCGCGAGCTTGCCGATTATATAGTCGAAGAAGTGGAACGCCTCAACAAAGTTGTCACCAATTTCCTGCAGTTTGCGCGGCCCGCCCAGCCGAATCTGGAACCCGTGGACGTAAACAACGTGCTCGAACACACCCTCGTTCTCGTCGGCTCGGAAGCGAAATCGGGCGGTATTTCGATTGAGACGTCGCTTACTCCGGAAATACCCATGGTTCTCGCAGACCCGGAACAGTGTCACCAGGTGTTCCTTAACCTCTTCATGAACGCTTTTCAAGCGATGAACGGCCACGGAGCTTTGCGCGTAGAGACAAAGTTGGCCTCGAACCCGAATGGCGACGACGCGCCGGATGCGGCGCAGGATTTTTCGCCTGACCTGACGCCTTCGACCGCTTCCGATACGACGAGGCCGATGGTGAATGTGATTATCAGCGACACGGGGGAGGGGATACCACCCGAGGCCATAACCCGCATCTTTGATCCTTTCTTTTCGACGAAAGACGAAGGGATAGGCCTCGGCCTTTCGCTGGTTCACAAGATAATCGAAAACCACAGAGGCCGAATCAGGGTTTCCAGCAAACAAGGCGCCGGCACAACTTTCACGATTTCCTTGCCGGCAGCGAAGCAATAGATTGCATTGAGAGGGTAGGGGAGATGACGCCGAAAATACTCGTGGTGGACGACGAAGCGAAAATGAGAAGAGTGCTCCAGATGTTTTTCGAGGAGGACGGCAGCGCGGTGGACTCGGCCGAGAACGGGGAGGAAGCCCTTGAGAAAATCAATTCCTCGCGGCCCGATCTCGTCATATGCGACATGCGCATGCCGAAAATGAACGGATTAGAGCTGCTGCGAAACATCAAGACTGCAAGCCCCGAATTACCGGTTATCATCATGACGGCATACGGAGAGGTCAAAACCGCTGTCGAAGCCATGAAACTTGGAGCCGAGAACTATGTCACCAAACCGCTTGATATGGAGGAACTGCGGATATTGGCTGTCCGCGCCATTGAGAAACGTTCCCTCATCAAGGAGAATATCCAGTTGAGGGCCGAACTGGATTCCCGGTTTAATATAGGCAATTTCGTCGGCCAATCGCAGAAGATACATCAGGTCTTCACCTTGATTGATCAGGTCGCCGCCACGAACACCACAGTACTCGTAACCGGCGAAAGCGGAACCGGCAAAGAGCTCGTTGCGCGCGCCATCCATTCGAAGAGCCCACGGAGCCTTAAGCCTTTCGTGGTTGTCAATTGCGCCGCGCTGTCCGAACACTTGCTCGAAAGCGAGCTTTTCGGGCACGTAAAAGGCGCGTTTACTGGCGCGCATAGCGACAGGCAAGGCCGGTTTGAGCTTGCAGACGGCGGGACCCTCTTTCTCGACGAGCTTGCGCTCATGTCCATTCCCCTGCAAGGGAAATTGTTGAGGGTCCTCCAGGAAAAAGAGTTCGAGCCGGTCGGCGGCTCTCGGACGATACGAGTGGACGTCAGGATTATTGGCGCTACCAACAAGCATCTTGAGCGTCTCTTAGAGGAGAAGTCTTTCCGAGAGGACCTATACTATCGGCTCAATGTCGTGGAAATTCATCTGCCGCCTCTCAGAGAGCGCAAGGAAGACATCCCTCTCCTTCTTAATCACTGCGTTGCAAAGCTTAACCGCGAACTTGGCAAGAACGTAATGTCAATCTCTAGCGAGGCGATCGACCTTTTGAGTCAATACGACTGGCCCGGCAATGTCCGTGAACTTGAAAATGTCATAGAACGCGCCATGGTTCTCGGCAATTCAGATACTCTAGGTATCGAGAATTTCCCGGCACAGATAACACGGCTTCGTGAGCATCCGGACTCCAAACAGATTGTCTTCAACGGCGTAAGGTTGCCGAACGAAGGGCTTCCCCTCATCGAAACTGTCGAAGACCTCGAGAAGCGCCTGATTCGCGAAGCACTCGAAAGAACAGGAGGAAACAAGACGAAGGCCGCTGAGTTGCTTCGGGTCACCCGCAAGATCATGCGCTACAAGACCGAAAAATACGGGCTCGCTGCCAGCAAAGACGAATCTGATAATTCGTGACAAAATTGTCGGCCTTTTTAGTCCGCTTACGTAATATGTTTATCTGTCATGCATTATGGTAATTGGTAGGCATTGTCCTTCACCTTTGAGCGGACTAAATTGCTCGTTGACCGTTCGGTATGTTGTCTCGGATAGATGGAGGAAGCACCCCTTCCTAGTTTGTAATTTATTGTAGAGCAATCACTTCTGACGTATTCCTCCAAGAAGGACAACAACTCCCGAAAGTGGTATGATAATTGCTCGTTAATTCTAAAGTTTAAGTTATGTCCAGCAGCCGAAAATGGGATCTGGCTAAAAGAGGAGAAATTAGGAGAAATCATATGCTGAGGTCCATGCTGGCGACCACCCCAAATGATACGTTGCGTCTGCGGAGGGGCGTAGTCGCTCAGGATAGTTTCATTCATCACACTGCTGTTATCGGGAAAAATGTGACCATTGGGAATGATGTGGTGATCAACGCTTTCGTCGTAATAGACGACGGCGCATATATCGGGGATGGCGTTGAGATTGGTCATCATGTGTCGGTTGGCTCTCATACGCGAGTCGGTTCCGGCACCGTCATCATGCCTCATGTGACGATTCGCGAACGGATCCGAATTGGGCGAGGCGTTACGATAAACAGCGGCTCTATTATCGGGAGCGACGGATTTGGTTTCGCCAACAGTTCAGGGGTGAACTACAAAATCCCGCAAGTCGGAACAGTCGAAATCGGTGACGATGTCTGGATCGGTTCCAATGTCACAATTGACAGGGCGACAATTGGAGCGACCCGTATTTGCAGAGGCGCCCGCATCGATAATCTGGTGCAGATCGGCCACAATGTCGAGGTAGGGGAAGACACCGTCATTCGTCCACAAGCTGGTATCGCTGGAAGCACTGTTATCGGCTCGGAATCGTATGTGGGCGAAAAAGCAGGCATCATCGGACATATAGAAATCGGCAACAACGTGACCATACATCCTTTTTCCGGCATAATTAAGGGGTTGGATGACGGCCAAACTGTGATGGGCGCTCCCGCAAGACCCCTTGAGGCGGAAAAATCGCTCCAGAGCCTGCTGGTGGATTTGCCCGAAGTGATGAAGGAACTTCAGCAACTGAGACGCCGACTGGCCGATAAAGAGCGCTAACGAGACAAACTGAGCACTCAAATCCGAGGGCGGCCTTCCTGGGAGAGAAGGTTGCCCTTTTTGTTTAGGCCTTCCTCCATAGAGTATATATCCTAGTGATACAACAGCACTTATAACATAGATTTTTTTGATATTGACAGCCTCCTACGATTTGTGTATATTTGCTTCGGGCTGAGGAAACGTCCCCTTAGTTCCACCCGACATTCTGGTTTACCTTCCTATCCGTTAGTTTCAGAAAGCAGTTGCACGAAGCCGGGATGCTAAGACCGGTGATGGTGGAATTGTCGCGAGGTTGAGAGCATGTTTGACTATTCCTATCACACGAAGAAGTTAGTCGGCGACATCTCTCGCCGCTGTGGGCCACTGAGGCACGTCGATAGCCACAAGATACTGGTCGGCGTGTCACGATCCCGTAATAATAAACGCCATGGACTTCAGGCGAAGCTTGTGCCGCTCAAATTCCAATGGGGAAGGCGAACCATCCAGGCGAGCGGGAATTGGTATTGCCGGATACCCAAGATAACATACAACGGAAACGAAATACTTTATGTCATATATTTCTGCGTGCCGCGATTCTTGAACCTAAGCTTTGACGAGAAACTGACGATACTATTCCATGAGCTATACCACATCAGTCCTGCGTTCAATGGGGATATTCGACGTTTTCCGGGCAGGTTCTATCAGCACTCGCGCTCGGAAAAGAAATATGACACGATCGCAAGGGAATTGTCGGAGCAATATCTCCACAGCCCTCATAGTCGCAAGCTCACGCATTTTCTGCGGTTTGATCACGAGACGCTTCGACAGAAATTCGGCGAGGTTGTGGGAATGAGCCCCCGACTTCCGGAGGCTATATTGTTCAAACGCGATAAGGCATAGAAAATTTGCTGCGCCAATGATTGCTTTTGTCGCTCGGGTCTATGACCCTTCGTCCCCCGATTAAGCGGTGTTTTTTGAACGGCCGGCGGATGAAACTGGGTCGTTGTGGCAAATCCGTGATTAGATTCGCAAATCGAGGATAGGGAAATTGGTCGAAGAGATTCGCGAAATCCAGCAGGCGTATCACATTGTCGGCCGCACAGATGAACTCGGGGCGGCGCTTGCTTGTGTCCGGCTGAATCGGAATTTGCTCATCGAAGGTCCTGTCGGCGTCGGGAAGACCGTTCTCGCTCTTGCGGTGGCCCGGTACCTTGACCGTCCCTTTTTTCGTGTGGACGGCGACGAAGGCTACAGCGAGCAAAAGCTGGTTGGCTGGTTCGATCCCCCGATCGTGCTCGCGAAAGGATACAGCCAGTCCGCATTTATCCCGGGGCCGCTGACTCAGGCGATGCTGGAGTCGGGAATCCTATTTATCAATGAGCTTAACCGCATGCCCGAATCGGTTCAGAATGTGCTTCTTCCCGGTCTGGATGAGCGCCTGCTTGTCATTCCCAAATATGGGGAAGTAACCGCGCGAGATGGCTTCACGGTCATTGCCACCCAGAACCCCCGAGAGTTTGTGGCGACGAGCCACCTCAGCGAAGCGCTTCGAGACCGTTTCGAATTGATTCTTCTCGATTATCAGGCGTTTGACGAAGAGATTGAGATCGTCAGGTTGAACCTTCCGGGAGACCTGAATGTTCGTGACGGCCTTGTGCGAGACGCCGTCGCCATCGTACGCGCAACGCGCGAAACTCCGCTGATAAGACGGGGCGCCAGCATCCGCGCAGCCGTCAGCATCGTAGAACTCGCCGCCCAGTTTCATGGCTCCGATTCTGTGCGGCGGGCGGCCCGAATTGCTCTCCCGACCAGGGTTGAGCTTGCAGATGATGTCCACAAGTCCACCTACGAAATCATTGACGGCGTTCTCGAATCATTGAAAAAAAAACTTTAAGAGCGACCCCTGTTGACAAGAGGGGAGACCCTCGGTCCGCGAATCTGCACTCCAAGCCTGAACCTTCCCTTGGCCTTCCGCCTTCGTTTTCTGAAATCGCCGGTTCGGCCGACCAGGCCTGGGAGATCGCCGTGAGGTATCACGATCTCAAATCTACACTCAGGAATGCGCCGGGGCGCATGTTGACCGTTCGCGCCGCCGCCATACGGGCGATTCTCTCACGCGCGCAGGCGGTGATTGGGGCATCGAAAAAAGAAACAAAACGCGTGAGCGACACGCTTGCACATCGTCCGCAAGCCGAACTTAACGTCGA
The DNA here is from genome assembly GCA_964450145.1 of uncultured bacterium. Classification (GTDB taxonomy): domain Bacteria; phylum Abyssobacteria; class SURF-5; order SURF-5; family SURF-5; genus JACRIR01. The sequence goes on along the minus strand of CAYVDS010000001.1, from coordinate 32,438 downwards.
ACAAACTATTGAAAACATCCTCGTCAAGCCGTATCCGGACGGCTCCGACGTTGTCGTGGACCGAAGGATACAGAAAAGGCTGGATTGCGCCTTGATGCTCGATACCTCGCTTTCGATGGGCGGCGAAAAACTTGCCCTTCTTGCGGTCGCTGCAACGGTGCTCGCGTATCGATTGCCATCTGAGGATTTCGCCCTTGTAGCCTTTGAATCGACCGCCTCAACCCTTAAAAGAGTGCGGGTAAAAATGTCCGCAGACGAAGTCGCCAAGTCCGTTCTCGAGGTTCCAGCAATGGGGTACACTAATATCGAGGCGGCGCTTCTCGAGGGAATTCGACAGTTAGTCCCCGGCAGGCATAAGAACCGTGTCGGGATACTGCTCACCGACGGCAAGTACACTGCGGGTGGTGACCCGATTCCGGCGGCTTCTCGTTTCAGGATGCTCCACGTTGTCCTCCTCGGTGATTTCAATACTGATCGAGACATGTGTTCGGCAATCGCTGCGGCGGGCCACGGGCGGGTCTATAAAGCGTCTAGCTTTGCAAACCTTCCTCGAACCCTTCATCGGCTACTCGGCGACCTGCTCACATAACGAAGGCCACAGTTTTGGGCCGAAACCCATCTATTGCAATGTCTGATAATATATCTTATGTCTACTTAACCCAAACCAAGGGATTGTGAGCTCCAAGCTGGCGCCACCCTCTGGCGCATCATTCGTAGGCAGATGCCCCAGCAAAACGCTTCAGGCGATAGCTCTATGGAAAATAGGAGGAAAGATTTCTACCTAAAGATGGACGACAGGTCGCAGCGCATAAGTCGTTTCGTTACCGCGTGTTAAGACTTTGACGTTCCTGAGTGCGCTACGCGGGGCGATGCGAGTCTCCGTCATTATCGCTGGAGACAGGAAAGGTCTCAAAATGGGAAGGACTTTGATGGTTATCTGCTCG
>CAYVDS010000001.1:18793-31484 GCA_964450145.1 uncultured bacterium | reverse complement strand
GGAAATAAACAGTCTGAACAGGGATATCTTGGTACGCCCCGCCTAAACCGGAAGGTGGATTGGAGGTCGCAAGGGACTTGCTGCGAACCTACCCGTTGCGGACATTGGCACTGCATGGCGTGATGACGCCGGATGCGTCTCAATGGCAGGTTGAACAGTGCGATGATGTGCAGCCGCCGCAGCCGGAAGACCCCGTCGAGGTTACGGTCTTTCCCCCGCTGGAAAAGCCGAATCGCGAAACACACTTCCGGACCTTTTTGCTGTTGCACTTGTCGCACGCCGGGAACGGAGAATTGGAGCTGGGTAAGAGCGTTTCAAAACTATGACGGCACTTTTGGCATTCGAATTCGTAGATAGGCATAAGATGACTGCTCCTGACTGTGCAATATTCGGAGCGGGATACGGGATTCGAACCCGCGACTTTCAGCTTGGGAAGCTGACACTCTACCAGCTGAGTTAATCCCGCAAGGTTGGTAGTATTTTACCGGATATCTGAGGAAAATGCAAATTGACCGTACCGCGGTGACGCCGGGTGTGCGGGATGAACCAAGGTTGCTCGAACACAGCTAGCCAAAATGAGTAATTGCGCGGAACTCCTCGAAGCGGGCAGATATCTCTTTCCTGGTGAGGTCGATAAGGCGTTGTACACTGAAGTTTTCGACGGTAAAGGAGGCGAGCACGCTCCCATAAACTATTGCGCGTCTGATACTTAACTCATCTGTGGTTCCATTTTGGGCGAGGTAGCCCATGAAACCGCCGGCGAAGGAATCGCCCGCCCCTGTGGGGTCGTTCACGGAATCGAGTGGATATGCGGGCGCCGAGAAGTGGCTGTCAGGGGTGAAAAATAAGCAGCCATGTTCGCCCTTCTTGATGATAACTTTGTGACAGCCCATGCCCTGGATTTTGCGAGCCGCCTTGGTGAGATTGGGCTCGCGAGCGAGTTCACGGGCCTCGGAATCATTCAGCACAATCGCGTCAACTTTCTTTATAAGTTGACAGAGGGTCTCTCGCTCATTTTCGATCCAGAAATTCATGGTGTCGCATGCCACGAATCTGGGAGAGTTGACTTGTTCGAGGACTTCGAGTTGAAGATGTGGATGGATATTTCCGAGAAAAACGAATTGGGAGTTCCTGTAGCTCTCCGGAAGTCTTGGATGGAAGTGCTCGAAAACGTTGAGGCAGGTCGAGAGAGTTTCGCGCTGATTCAGATCGTAACCGTACTTCCCCGCCCACCTGAAGGTCTTGCCGGGTCTAACTTCAAGACCCTCGAGATCGACATGGCACTTGCGGAGAATCTGCCTGTACTCTTCAGGGAAATCATTGCCGACGACTGCAACGATTCGCGGCAGATCGAAATAGCTGGCCGCACAGGAGAAATATGTAGCAGACCCGCCTAGCGCGTCTTCGCTCTTGCCGAATGGGGTTATCACAGTATCCAGAGCTACAGAGCCTACTATGAGAACTGACATCCTGTTGAAACCTCCTGAGAAAGGGGGGGGAAAGACGAAAGGCCTTTTTATCTATGGTCCACCGAAAGCGGTTAAGCGCCCGCGAGCGGTTCTTTGCTATTTTCGTAATACTGCAACGCCTTTGAAACGATTCAGCCTTCGCTGCTGCCGCGTTTCTGCAACTTGGGCAAATCAGATGATGCGATACTAGCATATCAGCCCATAAAATGCAATTGAAGACCTCGGCGCATACGCGGCCCAAAACGACGCCAGCGAGCGGTCAAGGGTCGAAGGTCCAAAATCAGAGACTAACCGATTCCATTGCGAGCATTCGTCCGGCTAAGGGGGCTGCTCGTGCAGGGAACGGGTCCAGGCAGCATACCAGAGAAATCCCCCTGTCGAGGTTGTCCCGTAATTCCGTAGGTTCGAATTTATTCGAACGAGCACTTCGCAAAAAGGCCGTAGACATTATGCGAATAAATTCGCACCTACAACGCGGTCTAAGCCAATTCGCCAATTACGGGACAGTCTCTGTCCCCCCTTCTGTCTTTGGGGAAAAAGAGGGAGTGTCTCTTGCGAGGAGCATGCAATTCCACACGCTGTTGTTAATGAGAACTTTAGCATGCTATAATGTCATTGGTTTACACTTCACTGAAAGGAAAACTACATGAATCGGACTGCATACTTGTTTTGCGCGCTGGCGCTTTTCCTGATTTCGGGCTGCGGTCTGCTGGTGGAGGAGGGCCGGGAAGTTCTGGCCGAGGTTGGTGGAGAACCTATCAGACAGAACGATTTGCTCAGGCGCATTCGCGAGCTGCCCTTCGAGGAGCGCGCGAAGACAAACGCCGCCGATAAGACGGCGCGTCTTGAGGCGCGTCGACACATCTTGAAGATGCTGGTCGCCGAGAAACTTCTCGCAGAAGAAGCCGCGGCGCGCGGCATGGCGGTTTCGGACGAGGAAGCCGAGGCCGCTATCATTAGGAGCAGGCAAGCGGAACAAAGTAAAATGGGCAATATTGCGGAGGGTATGAAAGGCGCGTCCAGTGGCCACGAACACGGACACGGTGACGAGAAGCCGTCGCGGAGCGAAATAGAAGAGGCCGTCGAGAAGATGATGATCGAAAAGCTTCTGAGCGAGCGGTTGTCGGATTCCGCCGTCCGCAAGTACTATGATGAACACGTTCAGGAATTTGTCGTTTCTCCGCCGCTATTGAACTACGAACTAGTGGTAGTCGACGTCGCAAACCGAAAGTTCATCGACACGCTCTACCAGAAAGCCACCAAGGAGAGGACAACACTGGCCGCGGCGCTCGGCTCATTCAAGAATCCGCCACCCATTGTTTTTGCAGGAATGACTCCCATGGTCGCGCTCGATGGTTTGGTTCCAACCATGAGAGAAAAGGTCGAAACCCTCAAGGTTGGCGAGGTATCAAAACCGTTTTCGCTTCGTCAGGGAAATAAGGATCAGATTGCCATCGCCAGACTCGCGAGCTACCTCGACTCGATGCCGTTCGATCACATGAAGGGGAGTATTCGCCAGAAGCTCTATCAGGATTTCCTCGCAGAGATGGAGAAGAAACACAAGGTAATTTATCACGAAGACAAGCTGGACTATCAGTTGAAAGAGTAGTGATAAGAAACAGTTTCAGGTTTTGAGTTTCTGGTTTCCAGTTAGACGTTAAAGACGCTGAGCATCTTGCTTCAATCCTTAGTTGGGGGACATGATGAAGCATTATGTCCCCCAATTAAGCTCGGCATCGTGTCCTCGAATGTGAGTGTGTCAAGTTTTCTCGGCACAGCGAAGTGCGAAAGTAGCCGCTCCGATCATCCCCGCGTCCTCTTTCAGCTCTGCTTGCACTATGGGTGTCGTCTTTCCGAGTTCATTCATTGCCAGACGAGCCGTCGTACTCCGCATCGAGTCAAAGAGAATCGAGCCGGCCTTTGCCACTCCCCCGCCGACAATGAAACATTCGGGGTTCAGCAGGTTGACGAGGACAGCGAGCGCGACCCCGAGGCAATGTCCAGTCTCTCGCCAGACGTCACTCGCGAGATCATCTCCGCGGGCAGCCGCCTCCGCGAGAAGCTTAGGCGTTATCTTGTCAGGCTGATTGTCCGCCAGCTCGAGTAGAACTTTTCCGGCTCCGTCGCCGACGCGCGTTTCGAGTTTTCCGCGGGCGCGTGCAACGATGAATCGGTTGCCTACGTATCTCTCGAGACAACCTCGAGCCCCGCAAGCGCACTCGGGCCCGTTAAGGTCGACGGTCATATGCCCGATTTCACCGGCGAGCCCGGCGGCTCCCCGGTAAATCTCGCCGCCTATCACGATTGCACCGCCGACGCCCGTGCCCAATGTCAGGCAAATGAAGTTTTGATGGCCTCGCCCTGCGCCATGAACCAACTCCCCCACCGCCATCACATTTGCGTCATTGTCCACGAACGACCTCAGGCTTATTGCGCTTTCCAACTGCGCTGCGACGGGTACGTCTCTCCATCCCGGGATATTTGTCAATTCACGGACGATTCCGCGAGGATGATCTACCCAGCCGGGAGCCCCGATGCCAAGGCCGCCCACAGATTGCTTGTCAATTGCTTGTTCCCGGAGCAGCGTGTCAATGGTCTCCTTCAAGACTTCAAGGAAATGAGAGGGAGAAGCAATCTTAATTGTCTCGCAGCGCTCTTTTGATACGAGTTTTCCGGCGCGCGTAACAAGTCCCGTTTTAAGTTCTGTTGCGCCTATGTCGATTCCGATGTAATATTCAGGCGGCAATCAGAACCTCCTTTTTTTGTATTTTGCAACTGGGAAACAGAGCTTCTTCGCTTCGCTGCTGAGAAAGAGGCGAAAGGGAAGAAGAAAGGAACAGAGAGATTGCTTCGCTTCGCTCGCAATGACCATGTTGGACATGTTCTTTCTTTTCATAATTAACCACCTCGCGGGTGTGGTCGGCTGCTAAGAAACACGACCCGATAACACTGTCGGAAGAGACCTTTTGACTTCAGCGACATTGAACAGCGAGCCCGCGACCAGGACGATATCATCCGGTCCGGCGATTCTGAGAGCGCACTCTAAAGCTTGGGACATAGACGATTCAGATCGCGCATCCGGGAAAACGCTCTGAGCGAGTTCAGCGAGCCGATTCGCCGACATTGCGCGTTCGTAATCCGGCTGACTGGCAATAATCGAGCTCCCGAGCTCTCTTAGTATCCGAAGACAGGTTGCAACGTCTTTGTCACCCAGCATCCCGACGACGAGGATTACTTTACGGCCCTCGAAGTGCGCCTTCATGGATTCCACCAGACGCCGCATGGCGGAAGGGTTATGCGCGCCATCGAGTATGACGAGAGGTGAATCGGACAGTTTCTCGAGCCTCGCCGGCCATCGGGCCCCGGCCATTCCCTGGCGGACTGCTCCCTCATCGCTGCGAATCAGTTCTCTTCGCTGCAGCAATTCGAGGCCCATCAACGCTAAAGCCGCATTGTCTTGTTGAAAACTGCCGGCGAGATTGATCTCAACGTTTCTTAAACACGCCCACGGACTCGCAAAATCGACCCATTGGCGCGGAAAGACTCCGGGACGAAGCGCGGAATGAAAATCTCGGCCTAAATAGTAAATCTTAGCGCCACACTCCCCCGCTTTCGAATCTATCACTTCCCTCACCTCTGGCTGCTCTGCGGCCGATACCACGTCGATTCCAGGCTTAATGATACCAGCTTTCTCAATTGCTATTTTCCCCAGCGTGTCTCCCAAGTAGTCGCGGTGTTCGAGGTTAACGTTGGTTATGACGGACAGGCATGAATTGACCACATTGGTAGAATCGTATCGCCCGCCCATCCCCACCTCCACGAGCGCGAAGTCGACTTCGTGGCGTGCAAAGTGCTCGAATGCCATCGCTGTTACCGCTTCGAAAAACGTAGGATGGCCCAGACCGGGACTATCTTGCATCTCGTCCACGATAGGGCGAAGCAGGTTGACAAACGCGTCAATTTCGGGCTGGGTTATGGGAATATCGCCCACACCGATACGTTCTGCAAAGTCTACGAGGTGCGGCGATATGTACCGGCCTGCCTTGTATCTCATATGTGTGAGAACCGAATGAATGAATGATACAACCGACCCTTTTCCGTTGGTGCCAGTGACATGTATCGAGGGGAACTTGCGGTGAGGATTTCCGAGACGTTCGAGAAGATATGTTATGTTGTCCAGCCCAAGTTTGATGCCGAATCGTTGAAAAGATAAAAGATAATCGAGCGAATTCATTCGGGTAAACCCTTACTCTGTTGTCGAGACCTCCTCCCAATAGAGCAGCCGGGAACAGCTCGGGCACGCCTTGATTCTGCCGCCTATCACTTCGTTCACCACTTGCGGAGGAAGCTCCATATGGCACGCGCCGCACGATTCGTCCAGAACGCGTGCGACCGCCAGTCCGCCTTTACGAGTCCGGATTCTGTCATATTGGCTGAGGAGCGAGCCGTCCACGGCGGTCACTAGTGTCTTCCTTTCGGAACGGGTGCCTTCGAGCGATTCCTCGAGGGCTTTCTTCCTCTTCTTCAGTTGTTCCTTTTCCTTGTTTATTTCTTCCTCAGCTTTTTCCACCTCAGCCACGGTAACCTTGATCTTCCCTTCCAGTTCTTCGATCTCCGTCATTCTGACCAGAACTTGCTCTTCGAGGTCGGAAATCTGTTTTTCGACCATATCAATTTCGACAAGAATCGCTTTATACTCTCGGTTGGTTTTTATCTGAGGCAGTTGCGCGTTGAATTTCGCAAGTTCCGATTGTTTCTGCTCGATTTCACGCTCTAATTGCCTCTGAGATTTCTTTTTTTCTTCGACTTCCTTCTTGTTCGCCGCCAACTGCGCCTTCTGCAAGTTGAGGGCGCTATCCCATTCCCTAATCTGGTGTGGGATTACAGAGACCTCCATTTCCAAACCCTTTATCCTTAAGTCGACCTTCTGAACATCCAGCAGTTTTTGCATCGGCATCGTTTTATCCATCACTTTCGGTCCGACGTTCTTACCATGATTTGTTCAGGACTGCTTATCTTGCCGGTTATCGCGGTCGCGGCCGCTACAGCGGGCCCGGCGAGGTAGACTTCGCTTTCCGGATGTCCCATCCGGCCGACGAAGTTCCGGTTTGTGGTTGCAAGCGCGCGTTCGGCTTTGGCAAGTACGCCCATATGACCGCCTAGGCACGGCCCACAAGTGGGTGTGCACACTGCGGCTCCGGCGTCGAGGAAGATATCGAGCAAACCTTCGTTGCTGCATTGTCTGTAAACGCTGGGGGTTGCCGGTATGATGAGGCACCGGACGTTTGGATGCACCTTCTGCCCGGTGAGAATCTGTGCGGCCGCACGCATGTCTTCGATGCGGCCGTTCGTGCACGAGCCAATGACAACCTGATCCACTTCAATATCACGCGCCTCTTCGACTGGTCTCGAATTCGAGGGAAGCGGCGGAAAGGCCACCTGAAGCCCTATCGCGCTGACATCGATCTTGATGACAGAGCGGTACCGCGCGTCGGAGTCGCTCCTCACGACCGCGTATTCGCGCCGCGCGCGCGACCTTACATAATCGAGAGTTATTTCGTCGGGCGCCACGATCCCGGCTTTTGCGCCCGCTTCGATGGCCATATTACACATAGAGAGCCGGTCGGCCATAGACAAAAACGACATGGCTTCGCCGCAAAACTCCATCGCGCAATAGAGCGCGCCGTCCACGCCTATACGCCCGATGGTGTAAAGAATGATGTCTTTTCCCGAAACCCATTCCGAGGGGCGGCCGTGATACACGAACTTCATGCTCTCCGGAACCTTAAGCCATACCTCGCCGGTGGCCATGGCGGCGGCGAGATCGGTGCTGCCCACTCCTGTCGAGAATGCGCCCAACGCACCGTATGTGCACGTGTGCGAGTCGGCGCCAATCACCAGATCACCCGGCAGCACCAGTCCCATTTCGGGCAAGAGCGCATGCTCGACACCCATCTTGCCGACCTCGTAGAAATGCTCGATGCCGTATTCCCGGGCGAACCGGCGCATGCGCATGACTTGCTCAGCGCTTTGGATATCCTTGTTTGGAACGAAGTGATCGGCTATCAGGGCGATTCGGGAAGGATCAAATACCTTGGGGGCGGCTATTTGCTCGAATGCTTCAATTGCAATAGGAGCGGTGATATCGTTGCCCAGCGCGAAATCAACGGCGGCGTTGATCAATTCGCCGGGCGACACTTCCTCCCTGCCGGCATGTTTCGCCAGTATTTTTTCGGTAATCGTTGATGGCATATCTCTTCTTGTGTTCGGTACGGCATTGCAGCGCCTGTTAAATAGTCTTGAGTTATCTTTATTATTCTATCATCCCGACTGCGCGCATGTAAAATGCGAAATGGTTCCCAGTTCGAAGCGCTTCGTTCGCCTCTTGGCGGCGTTGAAGGATCGGGCCGTTGTCTTCAGCGGGATACCGCCTTTTTATCGCGCGAAATGGCTATTTTGCCGCTGCGCACGACCTCCTTTATTCCGAATTCGCGCAGCAAGTCCATCATCCCCTGAACTTTTTCCTCCGAGCCGGTCACTTCGACCGTAAGAGACGACGGGGCGACGTCTACTATCTTCGCTCTGAATATGTCCACGACCTGCATGATCTCCGAACGTGTCTTTCCGTTTGCGTGGACCTTGATGAGAGCGAGTTCCCTGTCGATGAATTCGTCTTTTGTCAGATCATTTACCTTTATCACGTCTACGAGCTTATTGAGCTGTTTCATGACCTGTTCAATTACCACGTCATCCCCGTTGACGACGAGTGTAATCCGCGAGATTGTTGAGTCCTCGGTTTCGCCGACCGAAAGGCTGTCAATATTGAATCCGCGTCCGCTGAAGAGCCCGGATATGCGGGCCAGCACACCGAAATGATTTTCCACCAGCACCGAGACAGTATGTTTCATGCTAGTCCCTCTATCATTTCGCGGATGCCGGCTCCCGCGGGAACCATCGGATAGACATTCTCCTCGCGCGCCACTTCAAAGTCGAGGATTACGGCTTCCGGTGTCGTTATCGCTTCCTCGATGGCCGGCCGGACATCCTTTTTCCGGGTAATCTTAATTCCACGCGCGCCGTAGGCCTCAGCGATCTTGACGAAATCCGGATTATCAATCAAACAAGAAGCTGAGTAGCGCCGATTGTGGAAGAGCTCTTGCCACTGCCTGACCATTCCAAGGAAGTGATTGTTGAGTATGGCGACTTTAATTGGTAATTGGTTGTGAACAACGGTGGCGAGTTCCTGTATGTTCATCTGGATACTGCCATCGCCGGCTATGTCGAAGACGAGCTTGTCCGGTCTGCCGAGTTGGGCTCCGATGGCCGCCGGCAAGCCATAACCCATGGTGCCCAGTCCCCCCGAAGAAAGGAACGTGCGCGGCTCTCTGAACTTGTAGTATTGGGCGGCCCACATCTGGTTCTGGCCCACTTCTGTGGTGATAATCGCATCTCCGCGCGTCGCCTCATATATTTGCTCGACGACGTACTGAGGCTTTATCTGAGCCTCACTGTCAGCGTAGGTAAGCGGATACTGCTTCTTCCACTCGCCAATCTGCTTAAGCCAATCCTTGTTCTCGGTCCTTTTCACGAGGGGGGTCAACCTGGCAAGAATTCGCGCCGCGTCGCCGACGATCGGCACATGCACGCGGACGTTCTTGCTTATGGCTGTGGGGTCGACGTCGATGTGAATTATCTGCGCGTGGACCGCGAATTTCTTGATGTTGCCGGTGACACGGTCGTCAAAACGAGTGCCAACGGCGACAATGAGATCGCATTCGGAAAGCGCATAGTTGGCATATCGAGTCCCGTGCATCCCCGGCATTCCGAGAAACAATTTGTCGTCGCCGGGGAACCCGCCAAGCCCAAGCAGGCTGGTTGTAACGGGGATTGCGGTCTTATGCGCCAGTTGAATCAGTTCCCGAGATGCACCGGACAGAATCACGCCGCCGCCGCCGTATATGACGGCCTTGTGCGACGCGTTAATCAGCTCGGCGGCCCTCTTTATCTGCTTCATGTTTCCTTCGAGGACGGGTTTGTAACCTCTAATATCCACGGCTGATGGATATTGAAAATCAGCGCTGGAAGTCGCAACGTCCTTTGGCAAGTCTATGAGCACCGGGCCCGGCCTGCCGGTCGACGCGATATGGAATGCTTCCTTCACTGTTCTTGCCAGATCATTTACATTGCGAACCAGGAAGTTGTGTTTCGTTATCGGGCGCGTAATCCCCACTATGTCGGCTTCCTGAAAAGCGTCGTTGCCGATCATCGAAGTGAGCACTTGTCCGGTAATGACGACGATCGGAACCGAATCCATGTTGGCGGTGGCAATTCCTGTAACGGTGTTGCATGCTCCCGGTCCTGAGGTGACCAGACACACCCCGACTTTTCCCGTTGCGCGCGAGTATCCGTCGGCGGCGTGCGCGGCTCCCTGTTCATGACGGGTCAGGATCACCTTGATGGGCGAATCAAAAAGGGCGTCAAAGAGGGGTATCACCACTCCGCCTGGAATCCCGAAAATGAACTCAACATTCTCCCTCAACAGAGATTCGGCCAGAATCTGGGAACCTAGCATCGTCGACATACAAAACAACCTGTGCCTTTCTTAATAATTGAGACTCTCCGTATCGTTCTGGATGACTTTCTCAGCGGAGCATTAGTCCTCGAAAACCGCGCCCGTGCTGCCGGAGGTGACCAACCTCGAATAGCGCCCCAGATAGCCGGTCGAGATTTTCGGTTTTGGCGGATGCCATGCTTTCATTCGCTTCTTTATCTCAACGTTGGTGAGTTGGACGTTGAGCTTTCTGGCCGGAATATCTATCCGGATAATGTCGCCATTGCGAAGGGCGGCGATGGGACCACCTGCCATTGCCTCAGGCGAAACATGTCCTATGGAGGCGCCGGTCGTTGCCCCCGAGAAGCGGCCGTCCGTTATGAGCGCTACCATCTTATCCATTCCGATACCTTTTATCGCCGCCGTGGGTGTGAGCATCTCCTGCATTCCCGGTCCACCTCTCGGCCCGTCGTAACGTATTACGATGACTTCTCCCGGCTTTATTCTCCGGGCGATAATCGCCTCGGCCGCGTCGCCCTCGCTTTCGAAGATGCGGGCCGGTCCGCTGTGCCGGAGCATCTCAGGCGCGACGGCCGACTGTTTCACGATGGCGCCTTGCGGCGCCAGGTTGCCGAAAAGCGCCGCCAGACCGCCGGTCGTGTGGTAAGGCTTCTGAAGCGGTCGGATGACGTTCGCGTCGGCGACATGAGCATTGCGAATGCTCGATGCGAGAGTCTTCCCCGTCACCGTGAGCGTGCTTCCGTCCACAAGCTTTCCGCGAAGCAGGACATTCAGAATCGCCTGCACCCCGCCCGCGTAATATAGGTCCTCGAGATGGTGGGGCCCGCCCGGGACCATATCGCAGATGTGCGGGGTCCGGTCGGAGATTTTGTTAAACAGCCGGAGCGGAAGCTCGAACCCGATCTCGTGCGCGATGGCCGGCAGGTGAAGCGCCGAGTTCGACGAGCCGCCGAACGCCATATCAAGCGCAATCGCGTTTTCGATTGCAGTCTTAGTCATGATATCCCGCGGTCGAATGCCGCGCCTGATAAGGTTTACAACAGCGATTCCGGCCTCCTTCGCGAAGCGATACCGTTCCGCAAACACGGCCGGAATGGTCCCGTTGCCGGGCAATGCGATTCCGAGCGCTTCGCATAGGCAGTTCATGGTGTTGGCCGTAAACATGCCAGAGCATGCGCCCGCGCCCGGACACGCGCAATTCTCCATTTCCTTCCAGACAAGCTCGCCGATCTCTCCGCTCGTTGCCTTAGGGATGCTGGCAAACATCGTGTTGAGGTCGATCACTTTTCCGTTCAGCCTGCCCGCGAGCATCGGGCCGCCGCTGCACACGACCGCCGGAACGTTCAGCCGCGCTGCAGCCATGACCATCCCGGGGACAATCTTATCGCAATTGGGCACCAGCACGATACCATCGAACGGATGCGCGCGCGCCATTATCTCGACCGAGTCGGCGACCAGTTCGCGGCTTCCGAGCGAGTATTTCATCCCCTCATGGTTCATAGCGATGCCGTCGCACACGCCGATGGTTCCGAACATGATCGGGGTGCCCCCGGCCATTCGCACGCCGTCTTTGACCGCCTGGGCTATCTTGTCGAGATGGATATGACCGGGGATTATCTCGTTATACGCGCAGGCAATCCCCACAAGCGGCGCCGACAGTTCTTTGTCGGTCAGGCCCATCGCCTTGAACAGCGAGCGATGAGGCCCTTTGGCCACTCCTTCCACCATTATCCGGCTCCTCTGGTTCGCCCTTGATCCAGTCGCTTTTTTCATAGCTCCTCAACCTTAGTTAAACTCGGTCATCGCTTTTTCAAGACTGCCTGTTACCGCCATCTCGATGGCGGAACAAGCGTTTTCTACAACAGCTTTCAGTCCAGACCTTTCTTCTTCCGAAAAGCGCTGCAACACATATTCGGTGAGGTCTCCGGGCGGTAATTGACGACGTATGCCCACGCGCAACCGCGGAAACTCGTCGGCGCCAAGATTCGCGATGATCGACTTCATTCCTTTATGCCCGCCGGACGATCCTGACCGCCGCAGGCGGACACTTCCGAAGAGGATGTCCACGTCGTCGTAGACCACCAGCAAATCTGTGAGAGGCAGATTGTAAAAACGAACAAGCGGCCCGACCGCCTCGCCGCTTAGGTTCATAAATGTCTGGGGTTTGGCCAATATCACGTCCTGACCCGCGACCCCGCCGGTGGCTATGCGCGCCTTGAATTTCTGCCGAGTGAACGGAAGGCCGTGGACCTCGGCGAACCTGTCCACGACCATGAAGCCCATATTGTGTCTTGTAAACGCATAGTCTCGACCCGGATTCCCGAGTCCGACAATTATTTTCACTCTTTAGACTTCCGTTTCTCTTCAGGTTTCTTCTTCTCTTCCGCGGCCTTTGTTTCTTCCTTGCCTTCTCCGGCTTTCTCTTCCTTCTCTTTCTCGCCCTTGGCTCCGATGACCTCGGGCTCAGCGGCCTCGGCCTCGGCCGCAGGTGCGGCCTCAACCACCGCCTCAGCCTTAGGCACAGTGACTGCCACTACGGCGACGTCCCAATCGGAAAGAACACTGACACCTTCGGGTACCTTGAGTGAAGATACGGTGAGAGAATCGCCGATATTCAACCCGCTGACATCCATCTCTATATCATCGGGAA
>CAYVDS010000001.1:6322-18783 GCA_964450145.1 uncultured bacterium | reverse complement strand
AATCTGCATCGGGAGGGACTCGATTTCGAGTTCCCATTGAAGCCTTTCGAGAATGCCGCCTTGTTTCACTCCGGGCGCCTCTCCCACAATCTTAAATGGAACCGAGGTGCGGATCTTCCTGTCGAGCGATATGCGACAGAAGTCGACGTGCTTCATAGTTTCCTTGATGCTGTCAACCTGCACTTCTTTGACCACCACGGTTACGGGTTCGGCCGCAAGTCCTTCCACCATGAGATTTATGATAACGTTAGCGCCAGCATGCGTATGGAGAACCCGGTCGAGTTCCTTCGGGCTTGTGGCGACGGGCGTGGTTATGATGCCCTCCCCATAGAGAATCCCCGGAAGCAAACCCTTATTCCTGCATTCCTTGATGCCCTTCTTTCCGGTATTGGGCCGAACGTGTGCTTTCAGTTCAACAATCTTCATTATCTCGGTCTCCCTTTTAAGTGGATCATTCAAACGTTTCTCTCGTTGGGCTTCAGTTCACGCGCGGGCACGCCGGCAAATACCGCATTGGGAGGGATATCATGACACTTGGGCACGACGGTTCCCGCGCCCGTCACCGCCTTTTTCCCGATGCGCACCGGTGCGATCAGCACCGTTCCGCTCCCGATCGAGGCGCCGTCCTCTATGACGGTCTCATTCTTCCGCACGCCGTCGTAGTTTGCGGTTATCGTGCCGGCTCCCACATTCACATTTTTGCCTATCTTTGCGTCTCCGATATAGCTAAGATGGTTTACCTTCGAGTTCTCTTCGATCACCGATTTCTTGACTTCAACGAAGTTGCCGATATGAACGCTCTCGCCGATTATGGCCTCGGGCCTCAGATGCGAATACGGTCCGACGCGGCTGTTGTCACGAATGATGCTCGACGAGATATACGACATCACAATCACGACGTTGTTCCCGATTACGCTGTCAGTGATGTAAGTTTGAGGACCGACGATCGTGCCGGCGCCAATATGAGTATACCCCTCGATATATGTGAACGGGTAGATGGTGACATCCTTTTCAACTTTGACTGTTTCCGAAACGAAGGTAGTGCGGGGGTCAATAATGGTTACGCCTTCGTCCATCAGCTTTTCAAGCACGCGCTCGTGCATGATTCTATTGACTTGAGCGAGGTGTTTTCGCGTGTTAACCTGCAGAATCTCGACTTCGTCCGAAGTCGTTATCGTCTCCACCTTTTTTCCCTTCTTAACCAGCACCTCTACGACGTCAGTCAAATAGTACTCTTGCTGTTTGTTTGCAGGTCCAATCTCTGTAAGCGCGCCCATAAGCGAAGGCGCCTCGAAGCAGTAGATGCCGGGGTTTATCTCCTTGATGCGTTTCTGCGCGGGCGAAGCGTCTTTTTCCTCGACTATTTTCGCGATCCTGCCGGAGCGATTGCGAATGACCCGCCCGAACCCCGTGGAATTCTTTACGCGCGTGGTCACCAGAGTCGCTGAAGCGCCGGTTTCGCGGTGCCTTGCAACCAAGCTCCGCAACGTCCCTTCCGTAACCAAGGGAACATCGCCGTAAAGGACGACTACATCTCCTTTATACCCAAACAGTTCGTCGCGCGCCTGAAGCACGGCATGCCCTGTCCCCAGTTGTTGACTTTGCGTTATGTAGTAGACGCTATCCCCGAAAAACTGCCTGACCAATTCTTCCCGGAATCCTACGATGAGGTAAATCCGTGCGGGTTCCAGCTTCTTTGCGGTCTGCACGATATGGTCTATCATCGGTTTGCCGCAGAGCTTGTGAAGAACTTTTGGCGTTCCGGATTTCATCCGTGTCCCCTGCCCCGCCGCCAATATGGCGCAGACAACGGGTTTCTCTTTCTTCGCTGGCATCTTGGACACCCTCAGTGTTAGCACAAATGATCGGTTTGTTGGCGCCGCCATGTCGCATGGCTGGCCCCAAGAAACCGGAGAGTTTCTTGAACGGGCTGGGGAGGCAGGATTCGAACCTGCGAATGTCGACTCCAAAGGCCGATGCCTTACCGCTTGGCGACTCCCCACCACTTTAAGCCCGCATCTGTCGAGAGCTTAGATTGCCGCCTAAGTCCAAGTTTAATATTTTATCAAAATACCTAGATAATGTCAAACAAAAGCGGGCCCCGTTTCTGCCATATTGTTTGACAATCCGTTGCGATTATGCTAGCTTAAGGGGCAATATAATTTTACAAATATTTAAGATGTTGAGAAACAAAAGATGCAGAAGAAGAAAATCGGCCAGCTTCTCGTTGAAAGCGGTTACCTCACTCCCGAACAACTCGACCACGGACTCAGGGTTCAGAAAAATAAGAAAGACCGGATTTGCAGCATCCTGATTGATCTCGGCTACCTGACCGAAGAGGGTTTCCTCGAGTTTCTCGCCACAATGCCCGGCACGGCAAGTATGGAATTAGCGCGATGTGAAATCGACCGGGCGATTCTGGACCTCATTCCTTCTGAGCTTGCCCGGAAGCTTGAAGTTGTGCCAATTGGCAAGATAGGTAAGCTGCTCACCGTCGCCATGGTTTGTCCTCTGGACGACGCGGGTCGCGAACGACTTGAAGACGTCACAAGTTTGAGAGTAAAGCCCATCCTGTGCGCGCGTAAAGCTGTGCTTCGCGCGCTCGACCGTTATTATGAGAAGCCTGAAGAGGCAAACACGGAAGAGAGCATCAAAGATAGTGAATCGCCATTGGGGTACTCTTTGAAGCTTCAGAGGGTCGCAAAGCTTGTCGAGGAAATTGAGCAGTTGCCGACCCTGCCCGACATTCTGAACCTCATCTCCTCCGTCGTAAGCGATCCCAATTCATCCGCCACCGATCTGGCGAAAGTAATCGCCAGCGACGCCGCGCTCTCGGCAAAAGTCTTGAAATTCGCAAACTCCGCCGCCTTCGGATTCTCGAGGAAAATCTCAAATATCCAACACGCGGTCACACTGTTGGGATTCAAGGAGACTCAGGCTCTGGCCATGTCGGTCTCCATCGTCGATCAGTTCATCGACAAAGCGCAGTTCGATTTCCGGGCCTACTGGAATCACTCGTTTGCCTGCGCAACCCTGGCGAGGCTCATATCACAGAACATGGGAAGCCGGGGAATAAGCACTGCTTTCATTGGCGGTCTTCTGCACGACGTGGGCAACGTGGTGCTGGCCATGACGATGGGCGGCAAACGAGAGAAAGCAAACCAACTGCAATCAACTATTGGACTGCCTCAGATCGAAGCGGAAGAAAAGGTATTGGGCATCACCCATGCCGAGGTCGGCTATCTGCTCAGCGAGCACTGGCTGCTTCCTCCGGAATTGACCAAAGCGATCAGGTATCATCATTTGCCTGAACTGGAACCCGTGCCAAAAGGACCGGCCAGCATCATATTTCTCGCGAATACGTTCTGTAAGATTGACCAATCGAAATCCACCGAGGAAGCAGTTTTTGATGAACGAGTCGTTGAATCCCTCAGAATACTCGGCCTGCCAGAAAACTCCTTCAAGAAAGCGCTGGAGATTTACGCCAGTTTTTCCAAAGAAATCACGATTCTCTGACGAGTTTTCAGGCGGCCGCAACGCCGGATTGAATCTACCCGGCTATGGGAGGAGCCTCCGATGCCGAAAGTTCTCGTAATCTATTTCACAAGAACGGGCAATACCAAGGCGATGGCAGAGATCGTGGCCGAAGCCGCAGAGAAAGAAGGTGCCCAAGTCACACTAAGGGATGTCGAAGAGACGAAACCGGACGAACTACTCGACTACGACGCTATCATAGCCGGCTCGCCCACCTATTACGGCGGGATGGCGGGAAAGATGAAGGACTTCTTCGACTTCAGTGTAGCCCATCACGGCAAACTTGCGGGCAAAGTAGGCGGCGCGTTTTCTTCTTCAGCCAATATCGGAGGCGGCAATGAAACCACGGTTTTGAGTATTCTGCTGGCCATGTTGATTCACGGAATGATTGTTGAAGGAACTGCCGACGGTGACCATTACGGGCCAGTTTCTGTGGATGCGCCCGATGACCGCGCAAAGGCCCAATGCCAGGCGCTCGGCAGACGAGTGACCTCTCTGGCAAAAAGACTTTTCGGATAGGCCGCCCGGACGCGCAGAGACAGAATGCATAACGATATTGTAATCCCGTAACCTGACATCACGGATGTGCGGCGGAGTAGTTAACTGTCTAAGCCTCTGTTTGAGAGAGGCTTACGATTCGCAAATCCTCATGGCACGGATAATGCTCTCTTTAGTGACTACAGAGTTCGGTAAGGTGTCACTGAAGAGGGTTGGATATGCCGTGGAGGGCTTTGCATGCAGGCTGGCAACAAATCGTGCAATTCTGGGGAACGTGGACAAATTACCCCGAAGCAATTCTTCTCGTTGGCGCGATGACTCTCCTGCTCCTTCGCCGCAAATTCAAAGCATGCCTTATTCTCGCCTTCGGGGTCATTTTGTGTTTTGCAAATTACTTCATCTTGACGGAGTATGCTTCCCTGGCCATACCTTCGCACTATGCGGTAGGCCTCGGGGCGGTCTCCGTCCTTCTTTTGCTGCTTCTCCTCTACCAATTCATCCATACGGCTTAGCCGCTAGGAAACAACTTATGTCCGCGATTTATGGAATGAAACACAGGGGAGTGGTTGTCATCCACTCGCGGACTCGTCTTCGGTCTAGTTTTCCAGGATGAAAGTTATATTCATCTGGACGCGGTACTCCGTGATTTTTCCGTCCTCCACCTTTCCCTTCATCGCGACAACTTCAAGCCCGGTGATCCCCCTGAGCGTCTTCGCCGCGCGCTTCATTCCCTCCTTAACCGCATCGTCAAAACTTTTCGGTGATGACGCGATGATTTCCGTCACTCTTGCTACCGCCATTTTTCCACCTCCATTTTGATTCCACTCCCCTGCCCTGTGGTTACAAACTATGTCATAGATTTTTTGATTTCGACACCATGCCGCCGAAAATTGAGGATGTGCGAAAGAAAATTACGAACGCTTTTCGAGTGCTTTAACCCACTCAATCACCTGTTTGTCAGCGCCTCCTAATTCCAGGTACTTCTTGTAGTTTTCGAGCGCCTTCTGGTCATCCACGGCATAGTCATCGTAAATGATCCCTAAGTTGATATAGGTGTCAGCGAGGTTGGGGTTGAGTTCTTTTGCCTCGTTGAGTTCGCGTATCGCGTCATCAAAACGACGGAGGTGCTTGTATATCTCTCCGAGATTGCAGTGCGCCACGGCGTTCTCGGGGTCCACAGCCGTCGCTATCTTAAGCGCTTCTGCCGCGCGCTCGTACTGGCCGTCGTCGTGATAGACCCGTGCCATATCAACATAGCAGTTGGCGCATTTGCGAGCCATCGCGTCCCGTCCCTCCGTCCGGGCGTTAAACGATTGAATTCTCTGTTCAAGAACAGTGAGGTCCTCGTCGGCGAGCTTCTCCAAGAACGTGTCCTGCTCTCCAAGGCTCAACCCCTGTTTGACCTTTGCCAGAAGGGCGTTCCGCGCGGAGGCAGATTCGCTCGCCTGGCCGGCTGGATTCTCGGCAAGCGTGACCTCTTCTTTAGGTGACGATTCAACACCGGCCTCGGAAGACATTGCTGGCTTCAGAAGCTTGTCCATTTCGCGAAAGAAGGCTTCTCTTGTCGTGGCGTCGGAACTGTCAAACCAGTACTTGCGACTGCTTTTGGCAGAGAGTTCTACTCTCGTGGTTTGTTCATCAATCTTCTTTACATCGGCCGTTATCGTGCCCGCCTCCTCACCCATATTGAATACGATGACACCCGACCGGCGCTTGACCAGTTTGGCGCTGGTATTGTCGATTTGCCTAAGCGCGTCAACGGCGGCCTGGAACGTGGTGTCGTAGTCGGCCTGATATTCGCGCTTATTTTCTGATGCGGAGAGGACATCGATATCCGAAAGTCGAGGGGGTTGCAGACTTTGCATCGAACTGCAGCCGCCAAGCAAAATCAAGACGCTCGCGGCGCTTGCAAGACAGAGTTTTCTCATCGAAAATCACTCCATGTATGATCATTACAGTTCATGACATAAATGTCGATGAAACAAAGAAAGACATTATCTCCCCTCCATTAATGAGGGGCCGACGCAAGAGGCACACCTGATTTCCTGAACCCTCGTCGGTTCACGGATTGGTTTGCTGGGCCCTCAGGTCCCTCCCCACTTTTTCGATGGAGGACGCCACGCGTTCGTTGGACCTTGCATGTTCTTTGATGGCTGCGGCTATGTGCTCGTTGGCCTGCGCAACCGCCTTGAGGCCGGTTGCTATTTCCGCAACCAGCCTGTCAGGGGCAATGTTTTCGGATATGCGGGCTGCCTCAACCGCAGGCGACACGGCATCCTCCTGGGCCGAAGCTTCTTGCGTCCGGGGGATGGAAACCAACAGGTTTGCAGCAAGCGCTACAAATACGAGGGCCAAAAGAATGTTTGTGAGTTTTTGCGACTTCATTGTTTTCCTCCTTTTCACAGTCTGAGACTGACAGCCAAAACATGAATTATCGAGTTTTGCATATCACTTGATCGGCTCATACATTTCCACATCATCCATGAGTTCGGGAATATGCCCAGCGTCAAAAGAATCCCAATCCGTTTCAGCAATTTTTTCGGACGCGATGCTTCCGATGAAAAGCAAATGCGCCAAACTTCCGGCGGTTCCATATCGGGCGGGACAATAGTATTCGTCGACCACCACAGATTCAACGCGTCCAGGCCAGCCCCAACTTTTCAAAATCTTGAAGACTTTCGCCATGTCGGTAAAAACCCCATTCCGGATACCCGTCCCGGTGGGACTGTTGTTTGCGCTCAAAGATATGCGCAATGCATCCTTGCCGTCTTTGGCGTGTTTCCGTATCTGGATAATACGGGGAGCGCCCGTGTTAGTCTTTTCCCCGAGTTGCTTCTCGATCGCTCTGGCCAGGATTCCGACGTCGTCATGCTGCGCGACGGCGGCCGCGTTCACTCGCGCCAACAACAAGGCCGCAAATATCGACGCGGCCATGCGTGGTGTAAGCTTCTTCATAAAGTCCATAAATTATATCACAACATAGGCGGGTACTGCCAAGAGGAAGCATCACAAACCAGCATGGGACATCGTGCTCCATGGTGCTTTTATCGGGGACACGATGCGGCATCGTGTCCCCGAAAAAAAGGATGTTTTTCAAGTGGGGGATATTTCGGACTGCTCGGCGGTCAATTCGAGGAACACGTCCTCGAGGTTGCGAGCGTCGGACGCTTTGATCTCTGGAACCGTTCCCAGCGCGATCAGTTTACCTTTGTGGATTATCCCGATCCTGTCGGCAATCTCCTCAGCGATGCTGAGCGTATGCGTGGACATGAATATGCTGGCGCCTTCGCGTGTCCTCGACCTCAAATAATCTTTCACAAACCGGATGCTCTTGGGATCGAGGCCGACCCACGGCTCATCGACGATTACAACCTTGGGAGCATGGAGAAAAGTCGCACTGAAGACCAACTTCTGGCGCATTCCGTGTGAGTAGTCTTCAGTGAGCTGGTCGGCATACTGTAGTATGCCGAACAAGTCGAGCAACTCGTCGATTCTCCCGTTGACGGCGGAACCATTGAGCTGATACATGCCTGCGACAAACCTCATGAATTCGCGGCCTGAAAGTTTCTCATAGAGATACGGATGGTCGGGGATGTATCCGATTACTCGCTTTGATTCAACTGGATTCTTCGCGATGTCGTGCCCGTCGATAACAGCGGTCCCGGCGGTGGGCCGCAGCAATCCTGCGAGTATCTTTATGGTTGTCGTCTTCCCGGCGCCATTCGGACCCAGGAAACAAAAAAACTCTCCCTTTTGCACCTCGAGACTGAGGTCATCGATGGCTCTTGTCCTTCCGAACACCTTCGTCAGGCTCTTGATTTGAATGATCGGATTGTCGCCCTGCAACGTCATGGTGATGGGACTCTTCTCCTCAGATACGCTTTCCCCTGCGCTTTCGCGGTTTCCGCAAAGCGTAGAGCCTTATATCCCTTTCGAGAGAATATGTTTCAAATCGCAGCCGCTTGAACTCTGATGACGCGGTTGCTGACAGCAGCTTTGAGTATTCCTCCAACACCCGCAAGGCTTCTTGGGAACGCCGAAGATTCGCCATTACGACATGGTCAAAATTGTTCCTGTTGTTTTCCGAAACCGTTGAACTGGCGGCTCCCACGTCGCCGGCGCTCTCGCGTGAAGCTATGAGTTCTTCGTCGAGACGCATGCCGCTGACGGCGCCGGTTATCCGGTGCCGGAGGGTCTTCAGACGCGCGGTGAAATCGGCGTTATCGAGGACCAGCCGCAAATATTCTTCGACCACTCTGAGGCCTTCGCGGGCGCGGTTCGCGTTTGCGTCGAGTATTCTGTAAATCTTGACCTTCGGCGCCATAGCGGGAGTTCCGTTCATCCCCCGCTCGGGTACGAGCCCAGCGTTTTCAGGAAGATGCAGTTTGTCGCCGCTTCCTCCAGGGCCCGCTCAACGTGCGGGTCGTCGGCATGACCTTCCAAATCGACGAAGAACACATATTCCCACGCCCTTTGTCTCGAAGGCCTCGATTCGATGCGCGTAAGATTGATCTCGTAAAATGCGAATGTCTTCAGAACTTCAAAGAGCGCTCCCACCTTGTGTTTAATCGAGAACATTATGGAGGTCTTATCGTGTCCGCTCTTCTCGGCGGTGGAATGTCCGATGACCAAAAAACGCGTGCAGTTGTTCGGGCTGTCTTCAATTCTGCGCGCAAGAAGGTTGAGGTGATATATCTCGGATGCGAGCTCATTGGCGATGGCTGCGGCCTCAGGGTCTTTCTGAGCGAGCTCGGCAGCCTGCGCCGTGCTCGAGGTTGCAATGAGCTCGGCGTTGGCAAGGTTTGCTTCGAGCCACCGGCGGCATTGGCCGAGCGCCTGCGGATGCGAGTATATCTTCTTGACATCGGTCAGTGAGCCCTTCGACATCAAGTTATGGGAAACCTCCAGCATCACCTCAGAGAATATCTGAAGGTCTGATTCCATGAACATATCGAGCGTATGGCTCACGATTCCTTCCGTGGAGTTCTCGATGGGGACGACGCCGTAATCGGCGCGCTCTTTCTGCACGTCATTGAAAACCTCCGATATGGTCCGAGCCGGAAGATAGCCTGTCGAACTTCCGAATTTCTGGAGGGCCGCAAGATGCGCGAACGTCGCGAGCGGACCGAGGTAACTGACCGTGAGAGGCTTCTCGAGACTGCGGCTTGCCGAAATTATTTCTTTATATATTGACTTGAGGGCATCGTTTTTCAATGGGCCCCTGTTCTTGGCGCATATCTGTTCGATGACCTGTTTCTCGCGACCGGGGGCATAAATGTGGGCATTAGATTGCTCCTTCAGCTTGCCCGCCTCCATCGCAGCTTTTGCGCGCTCGTTCAAGAGTCGAATCAATTCAGTATCGATCTCGTCAATCCTTTTCCGAATTTCTTCAATCGACATGACGGCAGGCCCCTTCAGCGTTTTCTAAGGCTCGCATATTTTACCGTCAAATCCCTTTGTTTGTTGTCCCGATAGAAGCGGACGCCGACTTTCAATTCTTCTCCACTGCCACTCACGGCTTTCACGACACCGATCCCGAAAGTTGAATGTTCTATTATATCACCCACACTGAAGCCACTCTCATAGTCGGGCATTTCCTGATAGTGCTCGTCATGCGCATAACGGGAGCGCGCGACAGGCTTGTCCTCTTCGATCAACTCGTCCGGAATCTCGCTGATGAATCGCGAAGGCTCATTTACCGCAAGTTCGCCTCTAATCCTGCGTACGTCGGCCGAGGTGAAAATGATCCGCTTCTTTGCGCGGGTCAAGCCCACGTAACAGAGACGGCGCTCCTCATCGAGCCCTTTTTCGGTCAGCAGCGTGTTCGTGTGAGGAAGAAGGCCCTCCTCCATGCCAGCCATGAAAACGACGGCGAACTCCAACCCTTTCGCCATATGCAGGGTCATCATCGTCACTGTGTCTATTCGTTCATCCCACTCATCGATATCCGTCTGGAGAGACACCGTTTGCAGGAACGTATCGAGTGAGTGGTCTCCCATTTTATCCCCCGTCTCGGCCGCCGCCGAGACCAGTCCATCAAGGTTTTCGATTCGAGATTGCGCTTCAAACGACGGGTCCTGCATCAGCATTTGAGCGTATCCGCTCGCGTCCATGACTTCATTAATGAGGTCGGCCGTGGCCATTGTGTCTTTTCTCTGGATAAGCCGCGAAATGAACTCATGGAATTTGAGCAAGCCTTCCCGCGCGTCGGCTCGAAGCCGAGGTATGTCGGAGGCTTTGCCGATTGCTTCGAGCATGGAGAGTTTATTCGTTGAGCAGAATTCATCCACGCGTTCGAGCGTTGTCTTTCCTATTCCCCGCGCAGGTGTATTGATGATTCTTTTCAGGCTTATGCTGTCACTGGGATTCGCGAGCACTTTGAGATATGCGAGAGCATCCTTTATCTCTTTGCGGTCGTAAAACCGGACATTTCCCACAATGGTGTACGGAACGCCGGCCGCCCGGAACTCGTCTTCGAGGACACGTGATTGGGCATTGGTCCGATAGAACACCGCAATGTCGCTGTTCTTCAAGTCCGCATTCTCTTCCTTGACGAGTGTTATCTGGCCCGCTATATACTGCGCCTCGTCGCGCTCATCGAGAGCCGGGTACCACGCGATCTTCTCGCCGCCCTTATTCCTTGTCCAGAGTTTTTTCGGTTTTCTCCTGCTGTTGTTTGATATGACGGCGTTCGCGGCGTCCAGGATGGATTGGGTAGACCGATAGTTCTCTTCCAGGAATACTATCTTTGCTTCGGGAAAATCCTTTTGGAGGTCGAACAGATTCTCGATGTTTGCTCCTCGCCAACTGTAAATGCTCTGGTCGTCGTCGCCCACGACGCAAAGGTTGCGGTGTTCCTTTGCCAATTCGCGCACCAGCTTATACTGAGCGCCGTTCGTATCTTGAAACTCATCCACGAGAATATACCGGAAAAATGAGCGATACTTTTCGGCGCAATCGGAAAACTGAGTCAATAAAGACAAGGCATTGCCCAGCAGATCATCGAAATCCATTGCGTTATTTTCGCGGAGGGCTTCCATGTAGAGTTTATAGACCCGGGCGCCCTGTTTCTCGAAATCGCAGCTCGCCGCGTAGTCAAAATCCGCTGGCGAAACCAACTTGTTCTTCGCAAGGCTAATTCGGGACAATATTGCATGGGGATTATATTCGCGCTCCGGCAGAGAAAGCTTCTTCATGCAGTGCCTAATCAACAGCAGTTGGTCTGATTCGTCATATATTGCGAAGTCGCGGCTGTACCCAAGGCGATCTGACTCGCGCCTGAGCATTCGTGCACACGCGGCATGAAAAGTGCCGATCCAAGCCTCCAATTGCATCACGCCCAAGAGGTTATAAATGCGATTCCGCATTTCCTCCGCAGCCTTGTTCGTGAATGTTACGGCCAATATGTTGCGCGGTGCGACATGCCTGGCCCCTATAAGGTAGGCAACACGATAGGTTATTGCGCGGGTTTTTCCGCTGCCAGCGCCAGCTATGATGACCACCGGCCCTTCGGTCGTAGAAACCGCCAGGCGCTGCGACTCATTCAGGTTCTTGAGCAAATCGTGCATTTGGTGAGGTCTTGTTATCGGGGAATAGGAACAAACTTGTGCACTGTGTCTATCATTACCAAGTATATCCGATAACGCGAGGACAAATCAACAAGAAATGGCTTGACACGAAGGCAGGTTATGATGTAAAATTAAAATTGAAACTAGTTAAGGTTGTTCGAATCTTATCCGGGGAAAAGGATAAGATTTTTTGTTTTTGGCAAATAGCAATCACGATAACGTCGTTCGAGCGTTCTACCAGAAGGAGATTGCAATGAAAGCCACCAGGGCAAATCAGCGTCAACATGCGGTTAGCAGGCCGGACTCAGGGTTCACACTCCTTGAACTTCTCGCCGTGATTGCGATTATCGGTCTGCTGGCTAGTTTCGCGATACCGGCTGTGTTCAAGGCGATGACGAAGGCCAAGGTGGGAGACGTTAAGGGCCAGTTGGCTCAGCTCAGAACAGCCGTTGAAACCTACTACGCCGATTACGATACTTTCCCCCCCATGGGCAACGATTGGCTCGGCGGCGCTTACTTCCCCAGCGAAGACATCGGCACCGATCAGAAGGCGGCTTTCGTCTGGGACAATATCAACCGCAGATGGGTAGCCAGCGCAATTTATACCGGACCGGATACCAACGCGACCGAGATGAATTATGTGCTGGATCAGGGCGAAGACCTTGGGCTTGACAACGTGGCCAATGATCCTTACGACAACAGCTCGGGATTTCCCAATTTCTTCAGCGACAACGACGGCGTCGTCAACGAGACGAGCATCGGCGAAGGCAACGGCAAGCTTGATGGAACTTATCTCGACCGGATGCCCGACCTGATTTCACGCGCCGATGTGTTCGTGCAGAACTGGCGCCCCGGCGTCGC
>CAYVDS010000001.1:0-6312 GCA_964450145.1 uncultured bacterium | reverse complement strand
ATTTCACGCGCCGATCAGGAGAAGCTGATTGACGTGTTCGCGGACCGCACTTATTATCACTATTATGCCGGCTACGTTATCGCGCGCACTGACACTGGAATGGACGAATACACACGGTACACTGATGGCAACGTGACGACTGGGGCGCTCGATGAGTACGCCGCCGATCCACCCCCTTACTACAATCGTTGGGTGCTTTATGGCAATGGGCCTGACGGCAAAGACCATGCGCTCCACAATTACTACATCGCCACGCAGGATGGTGAGGATACCGGCACGGATGCATTTGTAAGCGATCCCGCCGATATAGACACAGATTATATCTTATTCGAACCCGACGCGAATGAGAACAACAGCACTTCCGAGGCGTTCGCGTTAGTGACGATTCGCGAAACTGGCTATCAGGTTCCCGCAGGCATGCAGGAAGCGGCCGTCACCGGCTCCTCGACTGCACTCGATGGGCCCGATGGTGTTCCGGATTTTGACTATGATACTCGCTTAAAGAAGAAATCGCGAAGACCTCTGCCCGACGGAACAACCTATGACGGGGTCATCATGCTCTATGGTCCCTGATCCCTCTCCGGTGACACGATGCGGCGTCGTGTCACCGAAAAAGCATCCTGCCCGCATGCTGTTTCCGAGTGGGGATTCTTCGTTCCAGAAGTAGCTCGCCAAAGGCCGCACGCCCGCGCCGAAAGGTATTGAAGTGTTCAAATGTAATTGGCGTGAAGCGAAAACAGCGTGGAGTACAGATCAGGCGTATCGAATAAAAAATCCCCGCGACATGCCGTGAGAATTGATTTTCTGAACCTTGCGGTCCACGTGGGCGCCCGCATTCAAGCTTTGTGCTTCCGCGCCGAGGCGGCGTGCAGTTCACTTGAAAATCTAAGGCTCCCTTTCTAGAAGTGTTGGCTCAATTTTATCGCATCTACACGAACATGGCAGGGATTTTTTAAGTCCAGCCATCTCGTATTATATATACCACATAATGCGCGAATTTGCAAGTCAACTTTTCCGCGATTCGGCATAGGAAGAACGCCACAGACCGGAGCGGGAACAACTCTAGCCACTCACGTGCTTCACTACAGCCTTGAATTCATCATAATCCTTGAGGGCAGTCAGTCGCTTTCCATTGACACTAGCCTTCAACTCGCACATGTCGAGCGCGTGTCCTACGGCCCTTCTTAATTCAGCGAGGGCGGCCTCGGCGTTTCCGAGCCGGCAGAGAATCTCGGCCTCGCGCAGCATGAACAAAGGATCGTCGGGGTCGTGTAGAGCGCACACTCGAACGGCCTCAAGCGCTTCTTCGTATCGCTCTTCCTCCAGCATTGCCTCCATGTTGACATAGTGAGCAGGATAGAAACTCTCATCAAGGGAGAGAGCTTGCTTCACGCACTCGAACGTTTCCGCCGCCGTCCCGGCGTAGCTAAGAAGCTTGCCTTTGAGAACCCACGGCACCGCGCTATCGCTGAACCTCGAAAGGGCGTGATCGCAACACGGCAGCATGTACGACGCCATCAAGGCGCGGAGACTGTTGAGACCCATTTCGAGCGATGCCATAAACGGGTCGCTGAGTTCGCGGGCAAGCACTCTCTGCCAACGGAGGAGCGCTTCGCTCGGCATTCCGAGTTCGTACATGCACTTCCCCTGCACGAGATTCGCCCATGAAATCGTTTTCTTCGGTAAGCTCACATTCGAGTCCAAGATTCTCTTGCAGGCGCGGAAATGGCCCACGGCATGCTTGTGTTCGCCCAGTTGGTCGAGGATGAGGCCACGAAGGAAAAAGGCATCGGCCAGCGCGGCGTCAGGAAACGACGTGTATATGATGGTGCCCCGTTTTTTTGAATCTCGCGCGGAGACGATAACCTCTTTCAACATGCGACTGGCATTCTTGAGACTATTGAGCCGAATCTCTTTCATCTTTTGCGATTGGAACTTTGCCAGAGCCCAGACATAGAGATCGAGAGCCGGCAAGTAACGCTCTTCAGGAATGGTATTGAAAGTTTCAAGTGCAGCGGCAAATTCGCCGCCGACCATGAATAGCAAGCCACAAACTGCAGCGATCATGTCGCGCGAGGTCTCCATGCCTCTCTCGAGAAAGTCGATGGGCGCCGGACATGAGGAGTGCGAGGCCATCTCCTCCATGACGGCGGCCACCCACTTCGGGAATGATTTCGATTTTTCAAGCTTCTCGAAGGCAACGAGCAGGCTGCTGCTGTCGGGTGATTCCAAAAGCAATATTTCGGCGCGGAACCGCAAGGCATCAGTCAAGAGCTTTGCGGCCAAATCGCTCTCCCTCTCTTTCAGAAGTGAATCATATCTTTTCGCGATATCGGGGCCAAACACCTGAATCTCCGAGTCGTCGGTGTCGCCGCTTTTCTCGTTCATGGCTTCTTTCGCCGTCCCGGACCGCGCTCCCCGTTCTGCGCGCAGACCATGGTCGGCCACCGCTTGTCGAAGCGTCGCCATGGTGTCCCGATACGCTTCGGGCGGAGTGAACGCGAGTGCATGATTTATGCTCGCGAGGGTGGGGTAAATTTCACCAATTGAGTAGCCAGAGACAAGAAGTCTTTTCTCGATTTCTGCCAGTTGCATCGTGAGCAGCTTGTCGCGCTCATCGTGGGCGCGCCGCTTGAGTATTTCCCAAATTTGGTCGGTTTCAGAGCAAAATTCCGTGCCGCCGACGATCATCAAGGAGATCCCCTTTTCTTCATCCCTGAATTGGAACGTCGAAATCTTCCTGTAGCGCCTGCACTGTTCTTGCAAACGCAATAGAGCAGTTCTGTTTCCGTCGAGCCATTGAATAAGTTCGTCCACTATTTCAAGAAAATTCTCGTATCGCGCCACGGGCCGGCGTTCGAGACATCGCATAGCGATGTTGGCCAACGCGGGCGGAATTCGCGGATTGACAACTGACGGATGCTCCGGGCGGTCATTCATCTCGTCGAGTACCTCTGCGGGACGGGAGCCCGAAAAGGGGACAGTGCCCGTGAACATCTCGTAGAGCGAGACTCCAAAAGAGTAGACGTCGGTCAGGATGTCGGGCGTGCAGACGGACTCCAGCAGTTCGGGCGCGCATGATGAAATCGACGGCGTCAGAAACCCCGACTGCGTCCTGACAAGGCCCGCACTGGAGAATTGAGAAAGCGGTTGGCCTTTCGCATCGCAATAAAGTTCGCTTCTTGCAAAGACCTCCCATACTCCGACATCCGTGACTTTCAGAGAATACCGGTCAGTCTCGGCTCCGATTTTTGCGTTCTCGATATCTGCGCCCGCGGCTTGAAGCAAGAAGTTCTCCGGTTGGACGTCGCCGTGCGCGACGCCAAGCCGTTCATGGATGAAATGTAAACCAACGCTTGCCTGGATTGCGAATTCAAGTATCTGCGCGAGTGTAAAACCGCGCATGCCGGGAGCCGCATGCGCCGCCCCCTTTGCATATCCAATATCTCTCGAAACTTCGTCGAGACGCTGCCGCAGTGATCCGCCATCCGCATGTTCGAGCGCAAGGAACGGCTTTCGCAGTACGTGTTCCATAGAGGAAGCCTTCACCACGTAGTCGCAGGGCGCCAGGCTCAACCATCCTGAGCAAGCCTTCTGAAAAGCTTCCAACAATTCGGGGCGATTCGCGAAGAGTTTATTCGGCGTTTTCAAAATATATTTGCGGCCGCCGTCTTCGACAAGGTACGCGTCAAAAAAGCACCCCTCACGCAACTCGACAAGTTCTGCGTTTTCCGAAATCCAGTCAACCTCGGCCTCAAGGTCTTCGATGCCCATCGGTAGCGGACCGGTTTTTTGCTCGGCGGATTTCACTCTCTTTTGAAGGCTCGATATGTTCTTCTGCAACCGTTTGTACGACGGATCGATTCTAAGACCTTCTTCCCAAACCGCCAGCGCCTTGTCATACTCGCCTATCGTTCGATAGCTGTACCCGAGGTTGTTGTACGCCCGAACATAATGCTTATCGTGGAGCAGTATCAACTCGAACTGCTCGATGGCGCGCTTATATTCCCCTTTCTTGAAGGAGGAAAGGCCAAGTTTCATGTGCTTCTTCGTGCCATGGAAAACGATCTTTCGGGTTTGTCGTGGTTCGTCGTTCATATCGATATCGCGTCCGTCTTCGGGAGTTAGCAGGGATTTTGAATAATTTTACCATCGGTGCGCCTAGGAATCAAGTCGAGAAGGTTTGCAGTGAGAGATTGCTTCGGTCGCTTCGCTCCAACTCAATGACCGCGTCTTGAAAATCAACATGAATTCATGATTTTGAGACTGACTAGCACGGAGGAGGAAGCCTTTAGAATGGGCTTTCATGAAGATGTTCACCGTCGTAGATCAGCGTCAAGGTTCGTTCTTTGTCTGACGATGGCTCCCCTTGGAAATCAAAAAGGACAGAAACAGGACGGTGCAGGAATGTTTTGAATGCATCTCCATACCACAGAACTTGATATACGCGGGTGTCGCTGCCGCGTACATATACAGCCGTGATATCTTTCCGTTTTTCAAGGATTTGGTTTAAGTCAGCGAGAAAACTTCTTGCGGACAGGTCAGTACGGCCGTCGGGGACTTTTTCCACGAGTCGATAACCGACAAGGGCCACTGCGACACCGATGGCCAGGACAAATGCCGCGGCGGGCCGTTTGAGATATCTGCCCAAAACGGCTGCGACGGTCATTGAGAATCCAATCGAAGGCACAAAAAGATAAAAATGCTGCGTGCGATTCTTTAACATGAGCGCCGGAGCGAGGCTGATCAGGAAGAACAGCATCCCCATGATCGCGATGCGCGCCAGCGCGTCTTTTTCTCTTACTCTGGTGATCGGCAGAATCTTCTTTCTGAATGAAATGAGGATGGCGAATGCGGCGAGCATTCCGGCGCCAAGGATTTGCCGCAGCAAATCCTCTCTGAGCAGAAACGCATACGGATTTAAGCCCGCAAAGAGCTTCGCGCAAATGAACGCGACGTATATAAGGTTCGTCTCCCATATGCCGTACGCAAGAACATTCCTGATCAGCCATATGCCAAAGCCGGTCTCATAGAGGGAGGTCGCGGGGAGCGTCCAGAGGAGGAACTTGGCCGCCAGGTAGCAACCAAGTACGACAAAGAAGATTCCACACCTTCTGATTATAGTCCTTGCATTGAGCTGTTCGTTAAATAAGAATGAGTAAAGAACGAGAGCAAAAGGAAGCGTCACAGCGCTTTCCTTGCATGCTAGAGACAACGCGAAACCAGCGACGGAGACCGCAAGCCAGCGCCTTCTGCCGGTGCGTGAATACCAGATGAATGCGAGGAGAGAGGCCAGATACCAAAAGGCGAGCCACACTTCCTGAATACCCGAAACCCAGAAAACTCCCAAGAAATGCGACATTCGGCACAAGTAAACAACGCCGGCAATGAATCCTATCCATCGGCTGCGGGACAAAGCCGCCACTAACATGAACACAAGTACCCCGTTCGCGACTTGGGAAATCATGTTGAGGGCATGGTAACCCATGGGGTTGAGGCCGAAAAGCAACCGGCACAGGTAGAAATAGACATGGATCGTCAGAGGACGATAAAGCCCGTACTCGTTGTTGGAGTAGAAAGCGGCTGCGACTCCCTCGAGACCGCCTTGCTCCACCCACGCGATGTGAAAAAAGTCCTCCATCGCAAGAAACATTTTCATGCATCTCGCGTATAGGAGCAGGCCAAGCGCGGCATATGTGACGGGGACAAGGACCAGCTTCGCTGTGGGATTCTGGAGGACTTTAGGCATCATCGACAAGGGAATTGCGCCGGTCTCTATTTCAAGGAATTCACCGCCCTGAGAAATACACGATTCGCTGCATGAGAGATGACGCGGACGTTATTCAGGATAGGCCCTAATGCGAATTCATCTCCCGAGCGCGGTCGCACCCCTCAACTGCGTTGAGCCAGTGGAATTCTGAATATGAACTTGCTCCCTTTTCCGAATTCACTTTCGACCCAGATTTTTCCACCATGCATTTCGACGAAGCGCTGGGCCAGCGCGAGCCCCATGCCGGTGCCCTCGTAGTAGGGTTCCTGCGTGTCTTCTACGCGCTCAAATTCATAGAAGATGCGTTCCTGGTCTTCGCGGCGTATGCCAATGCCGGTATCGGCCACAGATACCTCGACGGAATCATCGGCAAGGCAGGCGGTCACAACGACCTTTCCATTGATCTTGTTGTATTTTATCGCGTTCGTATAGAGGTTAAAGACGATGTGTTTGAAGAGATTGCTGTCAGCGTTCAGGTCCCCAACAGCGCCGTCAATATTGAACTCGAACTTTATGTTTCTCTCTGATGCCAGCGCCCTGAC